>JBCNVA010000149.1:0-14681 GCA_039630445.1 Armatimonadota bacterium | reverse complement strand
CAGGGCGCGCTCAAGCGCGGTGTCGTGCCACCGCCACCACCTCCGCCGCCCCCGCAGGGTTATCGTCGATACGCCTTGCGAGCGACCATCCCCAGCGCGAAGGCGAGCGAGTTCTTTACGGGCGTCGTTGCGCAGATTATGCGTCAGGCAGGCGTGGACTTCCGCTTCACCGTGGAGTTCGAAGTGCAAGGCGAGTTGCCACGCCAACTGATTGACCTCACCATCCGCGAGACGCTGAAGCAAATCAATGCCCAAGTAGACCATGAACAGGTGGAGTGAGTCGTATGCAGCTGTCCTATCCGCCTGGGAGCATCATCGAGTCGGCACAGTTTCCTGAGCCAGTGGAGCTGATTCGGCTGGAACCGCTGGGCAACGGCTACTGGCAGCTTGATGCACGGGGCTGTCAGACTCAAAAAGCCTATCGACAGCTTCTTAGCGAGGACGACCTACAGCAGATGCGCATCGCTACGCCTGCCCAGCGCGACTTTCGGGGCGACCCAGAGGTGTTCTTTTTGGGCGTGGAAGCGCACCGTTTGCACTACGCCTACCTGTTTGACCCGCTGCTTGCCGTGAATGTATCGCAGATCGACCCGCTGCCGCACCAGATTGAAGCCGTGTATCACTACATCCTGCGCCAGCCCGATGTGCGCTTCCTGCTGGCGGATGACCCAGGCGCAGGCAAAACCATCATGGCGGGGCTGCTCATCAAGGAACTCAAGTATCGAGGCGTGGCGCACCGAATCTTGCTGGTTGTGCCCGGACACCTGAAGTTCCAGTGGCAGCGCGAGATGAAGGAGAAGTTCGGCGAGAACTTCGTCATAGTGGACCGCTCGGTGCAGAACGCGCACTGGGGACGCAATGTGTGGCTGGAGCAGCCGCAGGTGATCACCTCGATGGACTTCGCCAAGCAAGAGGGCATCCTGGCGACACTGCGCGAAGCGCATTGGGATCTTGTGGTGGTGGATGAGGCGCACAAGATGGCTGCCTATCAGTACGGCAACAAGACGAGCAAGACGGCGCGCTATCAGCTGGGCGAACTGCTCTCACAGCGCACGCACGGACTGCTCTTTCTGACCGCCACGCCCCACCGTGGGGATCCTGAAAACTTCCGGCTCTTTCTGGAGCTGCTGCGCCCCGGCTTTTTCGGCACAGTGGAGCTGCTGGAGCAATCAGTGCAGCAGCGCGACAATCCGCTCTTCTTGCGCCGGCTCAAGGAAGACCTCAAAGATTTCGACGGACGCCCGCTGTTCCCGCCTCGCCATGTGAAAACGCGCACCTTCCGCCTCAGTGAGCCAGAGAAACGGCTCTACAACGCGCTCACGGAGTATGTAGAGAAAGAATACAACCGCGCGCTGCAGGGCGACAATCGCAACGCAGCGTTCGCGCTGATTCTATTGCAGCGACGCTTCGCCTCCAGCATCTACGCCGCGCGCAAGTCGCTGGAACGGCGCAAACAGCGCCTCGAAAAGCTGCTCGATATGGGCATGCGCTTTACCGAAGAAGGGCAAGCCCTACTCTTCAGCGACTGGGACGAACTGGACGAGATGGAAGAGCAGGAACGCCTGCAGCTTGAGGAAGAGATGCTGGAGAAGCTCACCAACGCGCGCACGCTGGACGAACTCCGCGCCGAAATCGCCACGCTCGACCACCTCGTGCGCCTCGCCCGCGAAGCTGAGCGTCAAGATATAGAAACCAAGTTCCGCGAGCTGACCGAAGTACTGACCGAACTCCAGCTGCGCGAAACGGGCGAGAAGCTGGTGGTGTTCACCGAATCACGCGACACGCTGGATTACCTGGTGAGCAAACTGCGCAGGATGGGCTTCAGCGTCACGGCGCTCCACGGCGGCATGGGGATGGACGAGCGCATCCGCGCCGAACACGAGTTCCGCCACCACACCCAAGTGATGGTCTCCACCGAAGCGGGCGGGGAGGGCATTAACCTCCAGTTCTGCTCGCTGATGATCAACTACGACATCCCGTGGAACCCCAACCGCCTGGAACAGCGGATGGGGCGCATCCACCGCTACGGACAACAAAAGGAGGTCTACATCTATAACCTGGTCGCGTATGATACGCGCGAAGGCGAGGTGCTGGCAACGCTATTGGAGAAGCTGGAGAAAATCAAGGAACAACTTGGCTCTGACCGTGTGTTCGATGTCATCAACGATGTGCTGGATGTCAACCTGCGCGACTTGATTATTGAGGCAATCACCAACCGACGCAACTGGCAAGAGATTGTGCGCGAGATTCAGGCAACGCCCGATGCAGAACTGATTCAGCGTGTGCGCGAAGCCACTCAGGAAGCATTAGCAACGCGCCATATCGATATGCAAGCCATCTTGGGCGAGACGCGCCGCGCCCGCGAGAACCGCCTCGTGCCCGAATATGTGGAAAAGTTTTTCGAGCGTGCCAGCCAGTGGCTTGGTCTGGACGCGCGTCGGGTCGAACCCGGAATATGGCGCGTTAGCCATCTGCCTTACGAGATTCGCAAGCAGTCGGAGGCATTCAAGCGCCAGTACGGCGAGGTCCAGTCCGCTTATAACCGAATCGCGTTCGATAAGCAGGTCGCGCGTGAGAAAAACGCGGAGTTCGTCGCGATGGGGCATCCGCTGTTGGAGGCGATCGGTTTGCACCTGCGTGAGACACTCCAGCCCGTTTTAGAGCGCGGCGCGCTCTACGGCGACCCAGATGGGCGACTGGATGGTTGGCTCTTCTTTTACCTCGCCGAGCTACGCGACGGCAACGATCAGATAGCTGCCCGGCAAATCGCCACCCTCTATGTGAACCAGCAGGGCGCCATTCAGCAGGTGAACTCCTCAATGCTTTGGGATTTGACCCCTCTGGCGCATGGGGAGGAACTACCCATCGACCTGCCACTCAGCGAGAACGCTCTCCAGACCTTTTTGCTCCAATCGGTGCTGGAGCCGATGCGTCGTGAGTTAGAGCAGACCCGCTACTCGCTGGCACAGATCAAGCGTAAGTACGGCATCGCTTCTCTCAATCGGCGTATCGGGGAGTTGATGCAAGCCAGTATGCGGACGGACCTGCCCGAGGTGGAGCTGGTGAACATTCGTCGCCGTAAGGAGGAAGCCGAGCAGCGGCGTGAGGCGCTGGAACAGCAAATCGCCCGCGAGGAGCGCATCACGCTTATACCACCACGCCTACTTGCCGTCGCGCGCGTGATCCCGCATCCCGATTCGGCTACGCACGCGATGGTGTCTGATCCTGAAATCGAGCGCATCGGGATGGAGATCGCCCTTGCCTATGAACGCGCTCAGGGGCGCAACCCTGTGGATGTGTCGGCAGCGTGCTTGGGCTATGACATCCGCTCCGAAGCGCCTGACGGCAGCGTGCGCTATATCGAGGTCAAAGCGCGCGCCCACATAGGCGACATCCCGCTCACCACTAACGAATGGATTATGGCGCAGCGACTGGGCGAGGAATACTGGCTCTACATCGTCACCCACGCTGCTGAGGCACAGCCTCAACTGCAAATTATTCAGAACCCGTTTGCTCGTCTAAATCCCCAGCAGATCGTCGAAATCGTGCGCTACCAGGTGCCATACACCGACTGGCGTGCCGTTGCGCAGCCTGTTGCGCTCTCCTGACCCGATGGGGGATTTTGCGGGCGCAGTTCTCTTTAGCGCTGCATGCGCATGCTGGAGAGCAAGTTAGGCAGCTGATGGGGGGCGAGGGGAGGCGCTGCCCCCTCGGGTGTGCCCAAGCCGCGCCGAATCACCTCCCACCAGTCCCACTGCACAATCTGCACCGCGTCGAAAATCATCACACCGTGCGAGTTTAGTCGGGCTGCCCGAATGGCGCGCTCAAAGCCTGCGGGGTTGCCCGTGTAATCCTGCGTGTAGATGCCCGAATAGACCCACACATCGCCGTTCGTCCAGCTCATCACGCGGCGCGTCATTCCCTCTACCGTGCGCACCTCATCCGCATCGTAAAGCGGCGCCTCCGCCATAAAGGGCACATTGAAATAGCAGCCCGGCATCAGATAGTCCATGTCAAACAGATAGGAGGTGAACCGATAGTCGCTTTCCACGAAAGCATAGGGGCGCTCCAGCGCGTCGCTGCCCCAGTTGACGCCTAACTCGTAGTAAATTGGATACCAGCTACCCACATAAGCCCCGATTGGCATCGGGCGGGTCGACTCCACCGTGCGCCGAATGTCGCGCAGCAGGTCACGGATCACCTCAGCGCGAAACTGCGCCCACTGCCCAAAGCGTGGACCGCGCTCATACGAGTCGCGCGGCATCAGAGGGGGGCGGACAATATCGTCAGGGAAGTTCGCTACGCGCCCGTAGCGGGCTTCGAACGCCGCGCGGGTCAACTCCGAGAAGTCGGTATAGACATTTGCCCAGCGCATCCGATCCAGCACCAGCCCATCGATGGGGTAGTTCAGGCACAGCTCGCGGATAATCGCCAACAGGCGGGCACGCACCTCCGGATGGATGGGGTTCACAAACACAGCGATGCCCTCCGTGTCCGATTCGGCAATTGGTTGGAGCACAGGCTGGGTCTCCAGGCGGAGCGCAACCCCTAATGTAGCCATCCGTTCCAATCGTGCCGCTGCCTGACCGTCCGCGATCAGCACCCAGCCGTTTTCGGGCGGCGTGATGGGCTGATTGACGAACATGCCATCCACAATCGCCTGCACGCGCAGGTCGTCGGTCAGCAGGGCATAAGCCCAGTTGCGTCCCGCAGGTGGCGTGGGCGCGTTCAGCCGACGATAGGCAGCAATTCCGTCAGGGGGTGGTGGCACATCGAAGCGGTCCAGCGGGTAGCGCGTGCCATCGGGCAGCACCAGCGTACGCCGGCGCGAATACGCCACCATCTGCCACTCGGGATGCTCATACGCGGGACCTGTGCGGAACACTTTGTGCCCTTCCGACAGCACATTGATGTTCGCGTGCACTTCCAGCCCCTGCGCATGCGCCTCCTCCAGAAACATCTGCAAGATGTCCAGATCGGGTGGCACGCGAATGCCGCGCCACTCGGTCAGACGCGGCGCAATCTGGCTGTTGTAAAGCGCATGCCCGCTGATCGGCTTCACATCCAGCACGATCGTGTTCAGCCCAACGCGCCGACAGTTGCTGACAAAGGTGCGCACCTGCTGGCGGTCTATTAGCCAGCTGAGATTAGCCGTCGCATCTACCCAGATGACACGCCCCTCCAACCCCAACCGCCGCACCAGCTCCATCGATTCGGACGCCGATTGCGCGTGCAAAAGGGGCAATAGCAGCATCCAGAGCGAGCCGAGCAGTCCACCGAGGCACCGCATCGCGGGGGATTATACCTTTACACGACTCGCCCGACGCTCCATCCAGAAGGTGAGCAGCAGGCTCAGGGCGAGCAGCACCCCAGCTCCCAGCACGATGGAGAGGCGTGTCTGGCGGGTCAGGTCGGCATAGGGCACAACCCTGTCGGTGAACGCCAGCGCCGTAATCACCCCCGCAAACGCAAGGGGGTAGAGCCATGCAGTTGTGGGATACTTTGTTTCCTCTGTTGACAAAGGGGCATAGAGGAAAGCGCTGAGCGCCGCTGCCAGCGCACCTGCCAGCCAGCCCGCTGTCGCCCGCTCCGTAAAGAGCGCACCGAGCAGCAGGGGCAACCCCGCCGCCCAAAAGCCCGCGACCAGCGTGCGCCCCAGCGGCGCCGCCTCCCCACGACGCCACCAGAGCGCAAGCACCCCCAGCCCCACCAGCGCCAGCAGGAAACCCACCAGCGTGTAGTGCGTATACAGATCGGCACGCGGCACACGCAACGGATAACTTAGCACAAAGAGCCGAAACGCGCCCAGAAAGACAAGCAGCACTGCACCCACGGTGTAAAGCGCACGCTCCGACGAATCGGTCAGCACCATGCGCGTATGCGCCATCACCATCGCGTAGAGGCTCGCCATCAGCGCCACGACGGCTAAGCCGAATCCCCTTTGCAACGTGAACACACTGGCGAACAGCGCCACCCAAACGAGCAGGGCATAGCGCATCCATTCGCCTGCACTCGCAAAACCGCGTGCGAGCGTCACCGCAATCAGCGTCATGAGTACCAGATGGAGCCAGCGCCCCTCCACACCCGCCAGGTGATAACCCAGTGCCGTTACGGTGAACGCGCCAAAGAGTAGGGCATGGGCTAGCCACCAAGAGGTGGGTTTCTGCCGAGCCAGCCACGCCGTTACCCAGAGCGCCGCCACCCCCGCACCTGCCACACACACGCCATACCAGCGCGGAGCGTCCGCATAGATGGCAAGCCCCGTTGCAAAGATGAGTGCCAGCACGCCTAACGCTACTTCCGCCAGCGCCTGCCACACCCGCTTCAGCAGGATCCAGACCAGCACCGTCGCGATGCCCACACCCCACAGCGCAGGCATCGGTTCACGCGGAGCGAAGGCTAACGCCAGCACAGGAGCCATCAGGGGCAGGGTTGCACCGAGCCAATCAAGGCGCGTGCGAACTGCCACAAACGCCCCAATCATCCACAACCCCGAAGCGAGCAGCACGCCCCAACCCAGCGCACCTCCCGGATGAAAAGTCGGCGCGGGCTGCGTCGGGAGAGTCAAGCCGAATGCCAGTACAGAGAGGAGCCAGACTGCAGGGAAGGCAAAGGTCGGCACACCTACATGCCGTCGCGCCATTAATGCTGCAGCAAAGCCGCCTGCAAAGCAGATGGCTGCCACCGCCCACGCCACCAAGCTCATCCCCATGCACCTTCCCTCCTTGGAATCGATGCAGCGTTTCGTTAGAAGAAATGATTTTCCTGCAAAAAGCAAGGCGCTTGTCGTGGGCAAGATGCCCAAGCTGCCATTCACCACCTGGATAATTACCTGCCCTTTCCACGCCCCTGAATGGAATAACTTCGGCACAGGAGGCGTTCGGGGCGGGATGTTTGTTATTATCGGCACGCTGGTGCTGTTCGGTGCGATTCTGGGCGGGTTCATCATGCATGGCGGCAAGGTGGCGGCGCTCATCCAGATCTCGGAATACATCATTATTGGTGGCGCGGCGATCGGTTCTATGCTGGTGGGCAACCCGCCCAGCATCCTCACGCAGGTTATTAGGGCAGTGCTGGGCACGCTGAAAGGCAGCCCCTACAAAAAGGAGACCTTTCTGGAGCTGTTGCGCGCCCTGTTCGCCCTGTTCACCCTTGCCCGCAAAGAGGGGCTGCTCGCGCTGGAACAGCATGTGGAGCACCCGCATGATAGTCTCATTTTCCAGCAGTATCCCAGCCTGCTGAACAACCATCACGCGCTGGCATTCCTGTGCGACACGATGAAGGTGGTGCTGACTGGCGCGGTAGGCGCATTTGAGCTGGCAGAGATGACCGAGATGGACATCGAGCGCCACCATGAGGAGGCGATGAAACCTGCCCATGTGCTGAGCAGGGTAGGCGACGCGATGCCTGGCTTCGGGATTGTGGCAGCCGTGCTGGGCGTTGTCATCACGATGGGCGCAATCGATGGCCCGCCGGAGGAGATTGGACACAAGGTCGCCGCCGCGTTGGTGGGAACT
This sequence comes from Armatimonadota bacterium, assembly GCA_039630445.1. GTDB lineage: Bacteria > Armatimonadota > Fimbriimonadia > Fimbriimonadales > GBS-DC > HRBIN15. The sequence continues at coordinate 7,164 of JBCNVA010000149.1, read as the reverse complement.
TTCTTGGGTGTGTTGGCAGCCTATGGCATCTTTCAGCCGTTGGCGTCCGCTGTCGAGCATAATGTACACCCAGAGACGCAGTATCTGCAGTGCATTCGGCAGGCGCTGATTGCCTTTGCACGCGGGGATGCGCCCCTGACCTGCATCGAATTTGCCCGCCGCAGCATCGAACCCACCCTGCGCCCCTCCTTCCAGGAGGTGGAGGAGGCGGTGCGTGGTAGCGGTAGCAGCGCTCAGCCGATGGCGCAAGCTGCCTAAGGAGACACGATGGCACACAAAGAGGGCGAGATCCGGGTTGTCAAGCGCAAAAAAGGCGGACATGGGCATCACGGCGGCGCATGGAAGGTCGCCTACGCCGACTTTGTAACGGCGATGATGGCGTTCTTCCTGGTGATGTGGATTATTGGGCTGGATCAGGAGATCCGCCGCGCGATTGCAGGCTACTTTCGCGATCCGACAGGCTTTTTTGAGGCGTATCAGCGCTCCAAAGCGGTTTTCACCGTCAACGACGCGCTGCCCCCCGGCGGCAAAAACACGATGGAGATGCCCCACACAGCGGGTAAAGAGGGTTTCAAACCACCTGGGTTGACCAAAGGCATCAAAACAGAGCACGAACAACTGGAGGTGTTCAAGCAATATTTAGAGGCAGCGCTGGCGAACATCCCCGACCTTGCCCGCCTGAAAGAGCATGTCAAGATTGAGTTCGTGGAGGAAGGACTGCGCATCGAGCTAATAGAGGGTCCTGAACCTGTCTTTTTCAAGACAGGCAGTGCAGAGGTGACACCCGCCGCGCGGAAATTGTTGCAGCTGATTGCCCGCGAGGTGGGCAAGCTGGACAACCGAGTGGTAATTGAGGGGCATACTGACGCGCGCCCCTATCGCTACGCCCAGATCTACTCCAACTGGGAGCTGTCTACCGATCGGGCGAACGCGGCGCGGCGCATCATGGAATCGAGCGGTCTGTGGCAGGGTCAGGTGGCAGAGGTTCGAGGCTATGCCGCGACGCGCCTGCGCAATCCAAGAGACCCGTATCACTACTCCAATCGGCGCGTCTCCCTGCTGATACCCTATCGCTCCAAAGAGTGAGAAGCCAAAAAAATGGTGGGCCGTGCAGGACTCGAACCTGCGACCCGCTGATTAAGAGTCAGCTGCTCTACCAACTGAGCTAACGGCCCACGGATGGGGCGACCGATGGGATTCGAACCCACGACCTCCTGAGCCACAGTCAGGCGCTCTAACCTGCTGAGCTACGGTCGCCACCTGAGCGCTTTTTATTATACCCTCGAACGCCCTTCACCATGTCAAGACCCCTTCTGAACGCTACAAATTCGGCTCGGTCATCTTGTAGGGGTCGAACACCTCTCGGATCTGCTCCTCGCTGAGCAAGCCGCGCTCGCGCACCACATCCAGAATGCTGCGGTTCTCGCGCAGGGCTTGCTTGACCACCTCCGCAGCAACGGCGTAACCCACATAGGGGTTCAGCGCAGTAGCGAGGCTGGGGCTGGTCTCGGCATACCAGCGACACTTCCCCTCGTTGGCGACGATGCCGCGCACGCACTTTTCATCAAAGACGCGCAGTGCGTTCGTCGTAATCTGCAGCGCGAACAGCGCATTGTACGCCATCACGGGCATCATCACATTCAGCTCCAACTGACCTGCCTGCACAGCGTAGTCGATGGTCGTTGCGCAGCCGATGACCTGGAAGCAGACCATGTTGACCATTTCGGGGATGCTGGGATTCACCTTGCCGGGCATGATGCTGCTGCCGGGTTGCACAGCAGGCAGGACAATCTCCGCAAAGCCCGTGAGTGGTCCTGATGCCAGCAGGCGCAGGTCGTTGGCGATGCGGGTGATTTCCAGAGCGAGCAGGCGCAGCGCTGCGCCTACATAGGCGATAGGCATTTGGCTCTGCATCGCCTCGCGCAGGTCGTCGGCAGGGCGGAAGGGCAGCCCCGTCCACTCGCGCAGCAGTTCCACCACGCGGAAGCGGTAATTGGGATGGGTGTTCAGCCCTGTGCCGACGGCGCTGCCGCCGATGCCCAGCTCCTCCACCTCATAGGCGGCTTGCTGGAGAATGCGCTTACACTTGCGCACGGTGGCGGCGTAGGCGGCGAACTCTTGCCCCAGTCGGATGGGCACGGCATCTTGCAGGTGCGTGCGCCCCGACTTCAGCACATGGTCGAACTCGCGCCCCTTGATGGCAAACCCCTCCGCCAACTGATCCAGCACAGGGAACAACCGCTCCAGCGCCATGCGCGTTGCCATGCGCATCGCCGTCGGGAAAGTGTCATTCGTGGATTGCCCAAAGTTCACATGGTCGTTCGGATGGACAAGGCTGTAATCGCCCTTTTGCCCGCCCAGAATCTCGATCGCACGGTTCGCCAGCACCTCGTTCACATTCATATGGAACGAAGTGCCTGCTCCTTGATGGAAAATATCGGTGGGGAACTGGTCGCGCAGTTTGCCAGAAAGCACCTCGTCCGCTGCCTGCATAATCGCGCGCCCGATCGATTCGGGGATCAGCCCAAGCTCCATGTTAGCCTGAGCGCAGGCTTTTTTGAGCAGCACATAGGCGTCGATCATCAAGGGGGGTTCCGTGACGCCACTGACGGGGAAATTCTCCTGTGCGCGAAGGGTCTGCAAACCCCAGTAGACCTCGGCGGGGATTTCCCGCTCGCCCAAAGCGTCCTTTTCAATCCGTTGCGCCATCGCTCTCTCCCTCAGAAGGGGATTATACCTGTGTGGAGGCTATCAGGTATCCTTCCTGAAGTGACTGATCGGGTGTGAGGCGATGTGGCTTATGGCGATTGTGGGTATGGCTTTGTTGGGAGCGCAAGGGCAGTCGCTGACGCTGGCGGAGCGCGGGCGGGCGAAGGCTCCGATTCTGGTACAGTCAGGGGCAACCGCTGCCGAACGCCATGCTGCCGAGGAGCTGCGCCAGCACCTGCAGCAGATCACGGGCGCATCGTTTGAGATCGTGGAAGCAGACCCCAACGCGCTGCCGCCTGCCGCGATTGTTATCGGACAAGGTGCAGTCGCCCAACGGCTCTTTCCCGACATCGATTGGGATGCGCTGGGCGGCGAGCAGGTCATTATGCGCACACAGGGACGCTACCTGCTACTGGCGGGTGGTCGCCCGCGCGGCACGCTCTACGCTGTCTATCGATTCCTGCACACCTATTGTGGCGTGCGCTGGTGGACACCGTGGGCGAGCACCATCCCGCGCCGACGCACGCTGCGCATCCCGCCCATGAATGTGAGCGAGCAGCCCGCTTTTGAGTATCGGGAGCCGTTCTGGTATCACGCCTTCGACGGCGACTGGGCAGCCCGCCACTACTACAACGGTCATCACGCGCGGCTGGACGAGGCGCGTGGCGGCAAGATCCAGTATGTGGGCTTCGTGCATACCTTTTATGCGCTTGTGCCCCCGCAGGAGTATTTCCAGAAGCATCCCGAATGGTTCAGCCTGATTGGTGGCAAGCGTCAGTGGGAGCAGGCGCAGCTTTGCACAACCAACCCTGCGCTGCGGGCGTTTCTGGTGGAGCGCGTGCGCGAGTGGCTGAAGGCGAACCCACAGGCAAGCATCATCTCCATCTCGCAAAACGACTGGGAGGGCGCGTGTGAGTGCGACGCCTGCCGCGCCATCGATGAGCGCGAGGGCACGCCTGCTGGCTCCATCTTGGAGATGGTCAACTTCATCGCGGAGAAGTTGGAGCCTGAGTTCCCTCATGTGGCGTTCGACACGCTGGCGTACTGGTACTCGCGCCGCGCACCAAAGAGCCTGCGCCCGCGCCCAAATGTGATTGTGCGCCTCTGTTCTATTGAGTGCAACTTCGCCCAGCCGTTGGAGCATCCCAGCAACGAGGCGTTTGCCCGCGACATCCGCGACTGGAGCCGATTGACCAACCGCCTGTATATATGGGACTACACGACCAACTTCGCGCACTACATCATGCCGCATCCGAACTGGTTCTCGCTGGGGGCGAATGTGCGCTTTTTCCATCGGCATGGTGTGCGCGGGGTGTTCGAGCAGGGGGCATATCAGTCGCACGGCGCGGAGATGGCGGAGCTGCGCGCCTGGGTGCTGGCACAGCTGCTCTGGAACCCTTACCAAGACGACAAGCAGCTTATTGATGAATTCCTGCGCGGCTACTATGGCAGGGCGGCGCGCTACATTCGCGAGTACATGCACCTGATGCACGACGCCGCGAAAGATTTCTACATGGGCTGCTTCGCTGCGCCTGAGAAGGCGCCTTACCTGCGCTACGAGGTGCTGGCAAAGGCGGAAGCGCTGTGGGAGAAGGCGGAGCGCGCGGTACAAAATGACCCTGAGTTGCGCTGGCGCGTGCAGATTGCGCGGCTGCCCGTCTGGTACGCCTGGCTGGTCAACTGGAACAGGCTGCGGCAGGAGTGCGAGCAGGCAGGCGCGAAGTGGGTGATGCCCCTCTCCAAACAGGAACTGGCGCAGAAATGGCTCCAGATCGCCACGGGTGAGGGTCCGAAGGGCTGGTCACGCATCACCCATGTGAACGAGGGCGGGCTGACCCCAGAGAAGTTCGTGGAGAAGGTGCTCAGCGAGTAATAAAAGATCTCTCAGTCCGCTGGGCTTACCAAACGGAATGCTTGGGGCAGTAGCTCGGCGAGTGTGTAGCGGGCAAGCACAGCCTCTGGCGTTGCGATAATGATACTGCATCGGGTGGGGTCGTGGGCGAACTCGAGCAGCACCTGCCGACACGCGCCACAGGGCGTAGCGCCGTTTTCCGTGACCACAGCAACCGCATCGATGGTGCGTGCGCCCTCCGCCACGGCTTGGAACACCGCCACGCGCTCGGCGCAGATGGACAGCCCGTAGCTGGCGTTCTCGATGTTGCAACCTGCGAAGATGCGCCCATCCGTTGTGCGCACGGCGGCACCTACCGCGAAGCGGGAATAGGGGGCATAGGCGTTTGCCCGTGCCCGCTGCGCCGCCTCCACCAGCTCCTGCTCGGCAGGGGTGAGGGTCATCCTAATCCTCCGCCTCCGACGAGTCGGTCTCTCCCGACAGCTCCTCTTCGAAAAGGGCTTCCATCTCGGTGGGATCTTCGTCCATCGCGGCGCTCATCTCGCGCAAGAAGGTGCGCATGGTACGCGGGTCATCAGGGTCGCCCATCATCTCCATGCGGTCGGCGAGATCGTCCAGCATCTGGTCTTCGGTGCGCAGGCGTGCCACACGCGACACGAGCCGTCGGGATTCCGCCGCGCCGCAGTGGGGGCACGGATGCGCTTGATCCCGCTCGGCGATGCTCAGCAACAGCGTAAACCGACGCCGACACTGCATGCAGCGATACTCATAGAGCGGCATCTCAACCCATCACCTTCTGGATGGTCTCCTTGAGTACGGCTGCCGAATTTTGCAGGGCTGCATGCTCCTCGTCGCTGACGGCGATCTCGATCACCTGCTGAACGCCCGTGCGCGCCAGCACCGTCGGCAACGAGAAGCACACATCGTGGATGCCCAGCGCGCCCTTCTGCAAGGTGGACACGGGCAGCACCTGATGCTTGTTCAGCGCGATGGCGTTCACCACCTCACTGATGGCGACACCCACGGCATAGCCTGCGCCACCTTTCAGCCGAATCACTTCGGCTCCGCTGCGACGGGTGAGTTCGAAAATCTCGTCCATCCTCTCTTTGCTATAGCCCGGATAGTCCTTGAGGGGCACGCCGGCTATCGTCGCACTGCTCCAGATGGGCACCATCGAGTCGCCATGCTCGCCCAGAATGAGCGCGTTCACATCAGTGGCAGCAACGCGGAAATGCTCCGCCAGCAGCGAGCGGAAACGGCAGGTATCCAGCACCGTGCCCAGCCCGATGACCCGCTCCTCCGGCAAGCCCGATTCCTTCACCGCCAAGTAGGTCAGCACATCGACAGGGTTCGAGACCACCAGCAAGAGCGCATCAGGAGCAAGTTGCACCGACTTGAGTGAGCTGAGTATTTCACGGAACAGCCCCACATTGCGGTTGATGAGTTCCAGTCGGCTTTCGTCGGGTCGGCGGCGCAGCCCCGCCGTGATGATGATCAGGTTCGCGCCCTGTAGGTCAGGGTAGTCCCCTGCGTAAATGCGGACGGGCTGCGACATGGCGGCACCGTGTCGCAGATCTAACGCTTCCCCCTCGGCTGCTTCCCGCATGATGTCCAGCAGCACGATCTCAGTAACCGCGCCTCGCAGTTGCAGGGCATAAGCCGCGTTCGAGCCAACCCGCCCGCCTCCACCAATAATGCCTACCTTCATACCCAAAGTACCTCCTGAGCAGGAGTATACCCGAACCCATCGGCAGGATTCGGCAGCAGTAAGGCGAACGATTTAAAACGCTATGCCATATCTACCCTATGCCGTAGAGCGTCCAGACCGCTATCGAGTCAAGGTAGAGCAGTATGTACACTATCGGCGTGAGGGCTACCTGTTGGTGAAGCAGCTGGTTCCTCTCGAGGATGTGCAGCGGTTGCTGGAGTGGGCGAACGCACGCTGGCAACCGCCCGACACGCTACAGCAGCCCGAAAAAGCCGCCATCCACGAGATCGCCAAAGGCACGCGCGTGCATCAGTTGCACCGCATCGATCCCGTTGCTGAGTGGGGGCTGCTGCATCCGCGCGTGCTGGATGTGCTGGAGGCACTGATTGGTCCCGATGTGCTGGCGCTGCAGACGATGCTGTTTTACAACCCGCCGGGCACGGGTGGACAGGGCTGGCATCAGGACGCCTACTACATCACGACCTACCCTGATACTCTGATTGGCGCATGGCTCGCGCTGGAGCCAGCGGATGAGGAGAACGGCTGCCTGTGGGTAGTGCCTGGCTCGCACTGTGAACCCATCTATCCGCCGCATTATACGCCCTTCGGGCAGGTGCATGCCGCAAATGCCTTTGAGGATCTGTATGCCGTCGAGAATGTGAGCCATCTGGATGACGAGGTGAATACGCTGACGCGCGTGGTGCGCAAATATCCGCCGCCAATCCCTGTGCCGATGGAGCCGGGCGATGTGCTATTTTTCGACGGGCATCTGCTGCACCGCTCTTATCCGAACCGCACGCGCGACCGCTGGCGTCGCTCCTTCGTGTGCCACTATTGCAACGCGCGTTCGTGGGTGCCGTGGAACCATGGCGAGCCGTTCGAGGGTGACAGCGCG
>JBCNVA010000148.1:0-28922 GCA_039630445.1 Armatimonadota bacterium | reverse complement strand
AGAAATGGTTGAAATTGACCCCTCGACCACAAGAGGCGATTCTCCTGCGGTGACGGTGAGTTCAAATTCTCCCCTTCGCCGAGGCGCCAGAACCACAATATGTAGAAAACGGCGGTTTTCAACCCTTAATGGGACAGCAGGCTTTCACCACCCCAGCCCAATCGGCACGAACGCCGCCCAATAGTAGGGATCGGGATTCTCCCTGCGCAGCCGCGTCTTTGGGCTTGGAATTCGGCTATAATCATGCCATGCGACGGTTGATGGTTATCTGGTGGGCGCTGGCGTTGACGATGCCCCTCTGGGCAGGTGAAGGGCACGAGTATTGCAGCCGAGCGCGTTCGGTTCCACGGCTCACGGCAGAGGCGTTCCCCCTCTGGACACCACCCCTCTTCCAGGACCCCGCTCTAACCGATGTGTTGCACTACGACCTCACGCTGGAAGTTCGCCCCAGCACGGAGGAGCTGATCGGTTCCTGCCTGATGACGGTCAAGGTGAAGCAGCCGACACTGAGCGCGTTTCGGTTTCGCCTGCGCGAGAACTTCACGATTACGGTGCTACAGCTGGACGGTCGCCCCATCTCCTTCACGCGCGAAAGTACCACAACGGTACGCGTGAACTTTGACCGCCCTTATATGATGGACGAAGTGTTCCAGTTGCGGGTGGACTATCAGGGTGTGCCCGTTTCGCGTGGCTTCGGCTCTATTGAGTTCGTCACACGCTCGTCGGGCGCGATCGCCGTGTGGACGCTGAGCCAGCCCTGGTACGCCTACACCTGGTGGCCCGCCAAGGACGAGAACACTGACAAGGCGATGCTCACCTTCTCGATTATTGTGCCCAATAACATGGTTGTGGCGGCGAACGGCGTGCTGCAGGGCGTAGACCCCCTTCCTGGCAACCGCCTGCGCTATCGCTATCGGCACGATTACCCGATTGCCGTCTATCTGGTGGCGTTTGCCGCAACGAACTACAACACATGGACACGCACCTTTACCTATCAAGGCTACACGATGCCCGTGGTGTTCTACATCTACCCAGAAAACGACACGGTGAGCAACCGCGCGGCGTGGGAGCAGTGCCTGCCTATGTTGCGCACCTTCAGCGACCTGTTCGGGCTGTACCCCTTCATCAACGAGAAGTACGGCATCTGCCAGTTCGGGTTCGGCGGCGGGATGGAGCATCAGACCATCACGGGTCAGGGCGGCTTTGGTGAGTCGCTCACTGCACACGAGCTGGCGCACCAGTGGTGGGGCGACATGGTGACCTGCGCTACCTGGCACGATATCTGGCTGAATGAAGGCTTCGCCACCTATTCGGAGGCGCTCTGGCTGGAGTTCAAGCCGGGCAGCAGTGGCTTTCCCGCGCTCAAAGCGGCGATGCAGGCAAGACGCCCCTCCAGCGTGAACGGCAGCGTCTACCGCTACAACATCAACGACATCAACCAGATTTTCAGCACGAACTACAGCTATCGCAAGGGCGCGTGGGTGCTGCACCAGCTGCGCTGGGTGTTGGGTGATGCACGCTTCTTTGAACTGCTGCGCCAGTACCGCCAGCGGTTTGAATATAGCAGCGCAACTACCGAGGACTTTATTGGGGTTGCGGAGCAGGTCTATGGCGGCTCGATGCGCTGGTTCTTTGACCCGTGGGTGTACGGCGTAGGCGCGCCCGACTACCGCTGGAGCTGGAGTAGCACGCGCGTGAACAATCGCGATTATCTGCTCCTTTCGATTCGGCAGGTGCAGCCAAGCAACTACGGACGCTACACGATGCCCATCGGCATTCGGGCAACGGTGGGGGGCAACAGTCAGGACATCCGCATCTGGAACAGCGCCCTGACCCAGTATTATGTGCTGCCTGTGAGCGGCTCTGTCAGCGCGGTGCAGTTCGACCCCGATGAGTGGATTCTGAAGGCAGGCGTAGGGCAGGAAGCGTACCAGCCTGGTCCGCCCGTGATTGTGGAGACAGAGCCACCGATGGGCGTTCTAACCAGCCCACCTGCTCAATTCGCGCTCTACTTCCAGACCGAGGTGCAGGCAACAGCAAGCGATTTCAACCTGTCGGGCAGCACGGTGGGTGCGGTTCCGTTTAGCTTCAGCTACGAGAGCGCGAACCGCCGCGTCATTATCACTCCAAATACCCCCCTGAAGCCCGATCTCTACACCCTGCGCGTGCGTGACACGGTGCGTGCCAGCAATTCGGGTCTTGCACTGGACGGCGAGACCTTCGACAGCCTGCCCACAGGCGATGGCGTGCCAGGCGGTGAGGCGAGTCTGCAGTTCCGCCTGCTGGCTATTGGCGGCGATGTGGACGGCAGCGGCTGCGTGGACGATGCCGACCTGCTGCAGGTGCTAGTCGCCGTCGGCAGCACAGGCGTGCTGCCCGAAGATACCAACGGCGACAATCAGGTAGACGACGCCGACCTGCTCACCGTGCTGTTCTACTTTGGCAGTGGGTGTTGATTATACCAATTAGCAGAGCAAACGCCGTGATGCCGTCGGCGAGACGCCGACGCTACGCAGGGTGCGTTCGTAGCGTCGGCGAGATGCCGACGCTACGCAGAGTGCATTCGTAGCGTCGGCGAGATGCCAACGCTACGCAGGGTACATTCGTAGCGTCGGCGAGATGTCAACGCTACGCAGGGTACATTCGTAGCGTCGGCGAGACGCCGACGCTACGCAGAGTGCATTCGTAGCGTCGGCGTCCCCGCCGACGATGACGACACTTGAAATGGTGATTGATGTTATACCAATTGGGGCGTCAAGTGATACATGGCTAAAGCCGTTCCTCTGCAAACAAAGCCCGCCTATGCGGGCTACAGCCGACGGAGGTCGGCTTCGTCTGCACAGGAGCGGCTTTAGCCGTCCAGAATACTGGACCGTTTAAAACCCGATCGGTATTACTCCTCGTGACCCTCGTACTTCTCTTTGAGTGCCTGTACGACGGCGGGGTCAGCGAGGGTGGTGGTGTCGCCCAGCGCACGCCCCTCGGCGATATCGCGCAGTAGGCGACGCATGATTTTGCCACTGCGCGTCTTGGGCAGGTCCGCCGTGAAAATCACATCATCGGGGCGGGCAATCGCGCCAATTTTGGCGGCGACATGCTGGCGCAACTCCTCACGCAGCCGTTCATCGGCTTGATAGCCCTCTTTGATGATGACGAACGCCGCGATCGCCTGACCCTTGATCTCGTGATGTTTGCCGATGACGGCGGCTTCCGCAACCGCTGGATGATCCACCAGCGCGCTCTCGATCTCCATCGTGCTGAGGCGATGCCCAGCGACATTAATCACATCGTCCACGCGCCCCAGCAGCCAGAAGTAGCCGTCCTCGTCGCGCTTGGCACCGTCACCTGTGAAGTAGATGCCCGGATACTTGCTCCAGTAGACCTGCACAAACCGCTCAGGGTCGCCATACAGCCCGCGCGTCATCGCTGGCCAGGGGCGTGTCAGCACCAGATAGCCACCTCTACCCAGCGGCACGGGGTTGCCCTGCTCGTCCAGAATCTCGGCGAACACGCCGGGGAACGGCTTCGTGGCGGAGCCGGGCTTGGTGGTAATAATGCCTGGTAGCGGGGTAATCATAATCATGCCCGTCTCGGTCTGCCACCAGGTGTCCACGATCGGGCAGCGTCCGCCTCCGATATGCTCGTGGTACCACATCCACGCTTCGGGGTTGATTGGCTCGCCCACCGTGCCCAGCAGGCGCAGGCTGCTGAGGTCATGCCGGCGCGGATACTCCTCGCCCCATTTCATAAAGGCGCGGATGGCGGTCGGCGCGGTATACAGAATGTTCACCTGATACTTTTCCACAATCGCCCAGAATCGGTCGCGGTCGGGGTAGTCGGGCGCACCCTCATAAATCACACAGGTCGCCCCGTTGGAAAGGGGACCATAGACAATATAGCTGTGCCCCGTGACCCAGCCCACATCGGCGGTACACCAGTAGACATCCTCGTCTTTCAGGTCAAAAACCCATTTGGCTGTGACGGTGACGCCCGTCAGGTAGCCACCCGTGGTGTGCATAATGCCTTTGGGCTTGCCTGTAGAGCCAGAGGTGTAGAGCAGATAGAGCAGATCCTCACTATCCATCGGCTCAGGGTCGCAGGTGAGTGGCGCGTTCGCCATCAGCTCGTGCCACCAGAGGTCGCGTCCTGCCTGCATGGGCACAGTATAGTCGCCACCGATGCGCTGGAACACGACCACTTTCTCGATGGAGGGCGTATTGCGCAGGGCGTCGTCGGCGTTGCGCTTGAGCGGCACGATATTGCCCCGTCGCCAGCCACCGTCGGCAGTGATCAGCACCTTCGCCTGTGCATCGTTGATACGGTCAGCCAAGCTCTCTGCGCTGAACCCGCCAAATACCACGGAGTGGGGCGCGCCGATGCGGGCGCAGGCAAGCATCGCGATGATCACCTCAGGGGTCATCGGCATGTAGATACACACCCGATCACCTTTACGCACGCCCAGCGATTTCAGCACATTCGCGAATTTCTGCACCTCGCGATGGAGGTCGCCGAAGGTCAGCACGCGCTCTTCACCCGGCTCGCCCTCCCAGATGAGCGCAGCTTTATTGCGTCGCCAGGTTTTCACATGGCGATCCACGCAGTTGTAGCAAGCGTTCAGCTTGCCGCCGATAAACCACTTTGCATAGGGCGGGTTCCACTCCAGCACTGTGTGCCACTTTTCGAACCAATCGATCATTTCAGCGCATCGCGCCCAGAACGCTTCGGGGTCGCGCGCCGCCTCCTCGTAGATGGAGGGATCCTTCACATTCGCCTGGCGCACGAACTCCTCAGAGGGCGGGAAGGTTCGCTGCTCCTGCAGTAGCGCTTCGATAGCCGTGGTCTCCATCGTCTCACCTCGGAATTGATCGATTAGATTTGAGGGACGGTTCTCCTGCTGCAAGCGGGTGCCGGCATGAAGCGACGCAGCGCAGTCGGGCAACCAGCCAGTATCCTGCTTCCACCAGCCAGACGAGGGGCGGATAACTTAGCACGCGCGCGAGCCAGCGATAGCCCAGCTGCTCTCCGATAAAAAGCACGGCACGCCCCCCTTGCAGGATGCGCCCCTCTGCCGTGATGACATGCAACGCACGGCGACACGCCGCGCGCTGTTCGGGGGCAAGCAGTTCGTCGGGGGCTTGCTGATAGGGCAGGATGCGGAAGTAAAGCCCCCGATCGCGGCGCTCCACCCACGCCACTGCCCACGCACAGAAGCGGCACTCGCCATCCCATAGCAGCCAGTGCGGACGCGGCTGCGTGCCCATGCCACTATGAAGTGTACCTAACAGAACAAAAAAGGGCTGGGGTTGCCCAGCCCCAGAGGATGTCCCCGTTTGCGCAAGGTGGCTTATCTCTTGCGGCGGCGCAGCAGCAGTCCGCCCAATCCCGTGGCGAGCGCTAGCATGCTGGCAGGCTCCGGCACCCAGTCCTGCTCTACTAATCCCAGCGCCGCCCACGAGGTAGGTTCACCGTCAGTGAACAGGAGAAAGGTCTCGTAGACGGTCACATTGTTCGAGGGCGTGCTGAGTGTGGAAGGCAGTACGATGGAGAAGGGTCCGTCGCTGCCGCCATAGCCAGAGCCATTAATAGCCCCACTCTGGAGGTAAAGAATTTGATTCGTGAGATTGTCGACTACCTTTTTAGACCATACGATCCGAGCCATACCCTGTATCTCGCCCGTAATAACGAAGTTGAACCCTGTCAGGGCAGGTGTGGCGGGCGTAACTGGTTCAATACTGTAGACACCCGTGAAGGTTCCATAAGTGAACCCCGTGCCGTCTCCCACAAAGATTGGGGGCACACTATTGCCTGTCAAGAAGGTAATCTGTGGGAGAGGGTTCGGAACGACACTTACTGGCACGGACACCGTGGTGAGCGGTGGGCTGAGTACCCCACTGCTCGTGATAACCGTCACGCTATATTGCGCAAACGCGCTTGCCGCAACAGTCAGCGCTGTTAGCAACGCAAAGATGTTTCTCCTCATCTCATTGAACCTCCTTAGCGATGCTAAGGCGTCTCAATAACGCCCCGCACCCCTGTTAGTAGCAACAACTATGCCACTGGTTCCAGAAAAGAGTAAAAACTGAAAGAATTGACAGGCACCTGCCCGATGTCGGCATGGCTATCCTTCCCAGCCGGCGGTGAGGAGTTTCTGCAAATTAGCCACTTGGGTTATAATAACCCCAACTTGCTACCTGTCATTTTTGAGCAGGTGAGATTCCTCGCTTCGCTCGGAATGACAACACCAACCTTTTGAAAACGAACCTGTCATTCCGAGCCGAAGGCGAGGAATCTCAGATAGGCGGCAAGTTGGGTTATAATATGGAAGGGATGGAGAGCGCTCAGGTTATATGGTCTTTCCTCAACAGCCCCGCAACTTGGGGGCACAGTACCCCGCCTGCGCTCCCGAGCAAAGGCAAGTTGAACCCCCGATGAGCACTCGTGTGTGGCAGCAGCTGGATGCTCTTGTGCAGCGAGCGCAGCGCACCGCGGTCGGTTTGATGGCGGGTACTTCCCTGGATGGTATCGACGCCGCTGTGGTCGCTATCGAGGGCTTCGGGCAGGTGCGGCAGGTACGGACACTGGCTACCCACTTCGAACCCTACACGGAAAGTGAACGCGAGGGGCTATTGACGCTGATTCGCAGGGGTGAGCTGGATGCGCTGACCGCGTGGGACGCCTATCTGGGCGAACGGTTCGCGGAGGCAGCGCAGCGTGCCATCCAGAAGGCAGGGTTGCCATCTGTTGATTTCATTGGCTCCCACGGGCAGACGGTATGGCACGCACCTGATGCCCAACTTTTCAGGCGTGCGGTGCCGAACACGCTCCAGATTGGTCAGCCTGATGTGATTGCGGCGCGGTTGGGTGTGCCTGTAGTGGCGGATTTTCGCACGCGCGACATGGCTTACGGGGGTCAAGGCGCACCGCTGGTGCCCTTTGTGGACTGGTTGTTGCTGCGCGACGCGCATGAAGCACGCGCTACGCTCAACCTCGGAGGCATGGCGAACCTCACCCTGCTACCGGCAGGCAGCTCGCCCGACGCTATTCTCGCCTTCGACACAGGCCCAGGCAACGCGCTGATCGATCTGGCAGTGCGCTGGGGCACGGAGGGACGCGAAGCTTACGATCGGGATGGCGCTCGTGCCGCACGCGGACAGGTAATTCCAGAACTGCTGGCACAGCTCCTGATGCATCCGTTCTTTGAGCAGCCACCTCCCAAGTCCACAGGGCGTGAGATGTTCGGCGAATCGCTGCTGCAGGAGATCTGGCGACAGTACCCACCGAGCCGAGCGAACTTGGATGATCTCGTCGCCACATTGACTGAGCTGACAGCGCGCACGGTTGCAGATGCCCTACGACGATGGGGGCTGTCGCAGATGCCTGTGCAACGGTTGCTCGTGTCAGGAGGCGGGATTCACAATCGCACCCTGATAGCACGCCTGCAGGCACTGCTGCCTGAAGTTACCATCGAAAGCACCGCCGCCTACGGCATCGATCCCGACTTCAAGGAAGCAATTGCCTTCGCCCTGCTGGCGGACTGCTTTTTGCAGGGCGAGCCTGTTGCCTATCCGGGCATAACGGGTGTTGCCCAGCCTGTACGATTGGGCAAACTCTGCTGGGGGTAGCTTCTATCGGCAGCTGTGAGGACAGTCAAACTTCGCTGGGGCTACTTAACCATCCCATAAACATCCCCGGATTATCCTCATTAGCTGGAGGTGACCAGGTGATGCGAAAAGGCTTTACGCTGATTGAGCTGCTGGTGGTAATCGCGATCATTGCGATACTGGCAGCGATCTTGTTCCCCGTATTTGCTCAGGCGCGTGAAAAGGCGCGTCAAACGGGCTGCCTGTCGAATGTCAAACAGATTGGGCTTGCCGTCCAAGCCTACACCCAGGATTACGACGAGATGATTGTTCGCAACGCCTATGCCGATCCACCGCGTGTGTTGGAGGGCGACCACTTCGTCAACTGCTCCAGTCCACGCTGGATGGATGTACTGCAACCTTATGTGAAAAACACGCAGGTATTCAATTGTCCAAGCGATCCGTTTGCACCTATTCGTGGTCGGTTGGTGGATGGCACGCCCCACACATTGGCTGAAAACAAGCCATATGTGTATCAGCCCTATTCGCCCGATGGGCGCGATGTGCGGCGTGAAGCCGATTGTGGGGACCCCAATGGGCAGACCAATGTGGGGCGACGCTTCGGCAGCTATGCAATCAATAACATGTACTATGCTGGCTGCGGTATCAACACCAGTGCCTCCACCTGCACCCCGCCCAATAACCGACCGCTGGCGATGGTCGCCCAACCTGCCGATACCGTTCTCATCGCCGAGGTGCAAAACATGGGGCAGAGCGCCGACTTCTACCGCCGCGATCTCAACGATCCGCAGCCGACTCGCGCCAACGAGACCTTCCCGTTCCCTGCACTGCTCAACCGCCGCAACAACGGGGCGATCTTGGGACGCCATATGAAACTCGCCAATGTGGTCTGGGTCGATGGGCATGCAAAAGCGGTCCCGCTCAACTACTTGGCGGAAACCCGTCCGAATGTGTGCGGCGTCACCTGCCTTATGTTCCGCTTCACCATAGACGAGGACTAAGCCACCAAGGGCAAACCGTTGAGGGGGATACCGCCCAGTGGACAAAGGACGCACAACGGCAAAGGCGATATCCCCCTGCTCCCTTTTCACTTGACCCCTCCTGCTGGTAGGACATGTGACTGAATAGGTATTGCCCTAAGCGCAAGCTCAGCTTCTTAACCAACCATTAACAAGAGCCACAACATTATCAATCCATAATCACTACAGCAGGAGGCATAACCATGCGCCGTTCACCATGGAGGTTGCTTTGGCGAGCCGTACTAACAGGCTGCTGCGTTGCTCTTTGCTTAGTGACGAGTGTCGCGTATCCCTTCTCTAAATCGGCTCGTTCCTCACGCAATGACGAGGCTGTCGCACGCTTGCGCGAGTTGCAGGAACGGTTCGAAGCGCTTCAGAAGCAGCTGGAAGCGTTGCAACGCGAGATGGAGGAGGTGCGCCTCTATATCGAGGAGCAATCTCAAGAGACCATCCCTGTGATTCAGACTAACCTGGCGGAGGTAATGCGCTTTCGTCCCAGCAACTACATTCAGTTCCAGTGGTTCGACTCGCAGGAAAATCGCGCAAATGAAGGCTTTGCTCTGCGCCGATTTCGGATTAGCCAGACGAATGTGATCGATCCCCGTACCCAGATGCGCCTCTCGTTCGATGTAGCGGTTGGTGCGCAGCGCATCAATGCGGAGTTGCGGGATGCCCAGCTCATCTGGGACATCGAGCCGACCGTGGAGCGTGTGGGCGTGCAATTGCTGGCGGGTCAGCAGCCACTGCCGCTGGGCTACGAGCTGGAGCGCTCCTCATCGGAACGGGAAATGCCCGAACGCGCGCTCTACAACCGTACGATGTTTGCAGGCGAGCGGGGGCGTGGTGCCTTCCTACGCTACGGTCTGGGCAACAACGCCTTCGTCCATTTCGGCTTATGGAATAGTCTCACTTTCCAGGACCCGCAGCAGATCAGCGCTAACACCTTTGGCAACCTGGGAAGCACATTAGCGTATCATCTTGGCTGGCGCTACTACACGCTGTCCTACGAGTTCGGTCTTTCCGGCTTTTTCGGGCAGCGAGCAGGCTTTAGCTACATCGATCCCAACAATAATCAGCCCGTGCAAGTGCCCGCTACCAATCGCCGATTCGTTTATGTGGATGCTACCGTGCTGGATTTTCTCGCACGCGGACTAACCCTGCGCGGTGAACTGATGTTGGGACGCGACCGCGTGCCCACTACGCGCACAGTGGGCGGTGTCACCATTCCCCGCTACTTGCGAGCCACCGACATCCTCGGTTATCAGGTGCAACTCACCTACCAGTACAACTATCGCAACGCGCTCACCGTGCGCTACGACCTGTTTGACCCCGACACCGATCGGCGTGGCGACAGCACGCGCACCTGGGGATTTGCCTACACCTACTTCATCAACCCAAGCGTGCGTCTGACCGCTGCTTACGAAATTCCTGACGAGGAGGGCGCCGAAGTGCGCAACAATCAATTCACCGTTCGCCTGCAATATCGCTACTGAAGGAGGTGGAGGCTGATGAAACGATGGCACTGGATTAGCACGGCGCTTTTGGGCGCATTGCTGCTGGAGGTTATGGTGGCGCGTGAAGTGGGGCGTAGCCTCACGATCAAGGGTTCCGATACGATGCTGATTCTCAATCAGCGCTGGGCAGAGCACTATGGGCGTGTGAACCCCCAGGTGAGCGTGGCAGTCACCGGCGGTGGTTCGAGCATCGGGATCAACGCGCTCATCAACGGTGTGACCGACATCTGCGCCTCCTCACGCCCGATGCGCAAGTCCGAGATTGACCGCGCGCGCAGCCGCGGCGTGGTCGTGCACGAGATCCCCGTCGCGCTGGATGGGCTGGCGGTCTGCGTGCATGAATCGAACCCAGTTGACTCGCTGACGATGGACCAGCTGCGTCGTATCTACATCGGGCAGATTACCAACTGGCGCCAGGTAGGGGGTCCCGATTTGCCTATTGTAGTGTTTAGCCGTGATAGCAACTCGGGCACTTACGGCTTCTTCCAGCAGGTGGTGCTGAAAAACCAGAACTGGGGGCGCGGTGTGCGCTTCATGCCCTCCACCAGTGAGGAGGCGCGCGAAGTGGCTCGTACCCCTGGCGGCATCGGCTATGGCGGCATCGCCTACTTCAAGAACCGTCCCGGGCTGAAAATCCTCAAAATCGCTGCCAAAGAGGGCGAACCCGCTTATGCCCCCACCGAGGAGAATGTCCGGAGCCGAAAGTACCCGATCTGGCGCTATCTCTACTTCTACACTAACGGCAAACCGCGCGGCGATGTGGCCGCCTTCATCAACTGGGTGCTTTCCAAAGAGGGGCAGGCTGTGGTGGAAGAGGTCGGCTACTATAGCCTCAACCCGTAAGCGAGAGGATGGGGTGGGCATACACGCCCACCCCCGTCCCCAGAAGGAGCCTCTATGTGGCGCACTCGCCTGTTTGATGCCCTGGTTCAAGGAGCGACCTGGATTGCAGGCAGCGTGCTGATCCTAAGCATCGTCGCCGTCTTTTACTACCTCTTCACAGAGTCGCGCTATGCGTTTGAACGCACTTTCCCTGTCGGCTTTCGGATCGCCCTGCAACCCCCCAACAGCGAGTACAAGGATGACCTCTCGATGGATCCCACGGCGAGCCTGCTGGCGACCCATCGGGAGGGCACTGATGCGTTGGACGAGTCGGAGGAAGTGACGCGCCTGCCTTCCCATGCGGAGTTGGCATCGATGCAGCCGCTGGTCACAGCAACGACCCAGGCGCGAGAGCCTCACCAGCTGGACCCGCAGGCGCTGTTTCGTGATTGCTTACGGTCGCCCAAACGCGCAGACCAAGGCGAGCGGTTTTTGCTGCTGGCTTTTGCCATGCCCAGTTATTCGGGCAAGACGATGGAGCTGACGTGGGAGCCAGATGTGTCGTTTGACCCCGCCTTCTGCCCGTATGAGCTACGATTGCGCCTTGTGCGCATCCCTGAAGGGGTATCGATACGCCCCATCGTGATCGATCTCAAACAGCAGCCGCGCGGGCGCATCACTCTGCCCGTTTGGGAGGCGCACTCGCAAGCCGATTGGCTCAACGGCTACCTGTTCGAGCTCGAAATAAAGCCCGTGACGAGCAACACTTGGGCGACTCTGGCGGAGTTCTTCAAGCCCGATTGGGCGCCAACGATCCTCTATGCGCGGTTTGGGATGCTGCCGTTGCTGTTAGCGACCTTGCTGATCACGCTGCTTTCGATGGGATTCGCTGTGCCGCTGGGATTGGCGGCAGCAGTGTATCTTAGTGAGCAAGCCTCGCCGCGCGTGCGTGAGTGGTTCAAGCCGATTCTGGAGATTCTGGCGGCGATCCCGACGGTGGTGCTGGGCTACTTTGGAGTGATGTTGGTGGCGCCGTGGGTGCAACAGACCGTGGCAAGCGCGTTCCAGCTCACTTCGGGGCGTGGTTTGCTGGCGACTGCGCTGATAATGACCGTGTTCATCCTGCCCACTATCATTTCACTTTCGGAGGATGCGCTTCGTGCAGTGCCTTCCAGCCTGCGGGATGGCGCCGAGGCTTTGGGACTTACCTTTGCGGAGCGAGTTCGGCTCGTTGTGTTGCCTGCTGCCCGCAGCGGCATCCTCGCCGCGCTGCTGCTGGCAACGGCACGGGTGATGGGCGAGACGATGATTGTCTGGATCCTGAGCGGTGGTACGCCCACGATGCCAGACTTCAGCTCGCTCACCGCAGCGTTAGGCACGCTGGTCAAGCCTGTACGGGGCATCCCCGACACGATTGCCATCGAGATGGGCAATGTAGAGTTCGAAAGCCCGCACTATGGACACCTGTTCCTGCTGGGGCTGACGCTGTTCGTGCTGACCCTGGCGATTAATCTAATCGGCTTTATGTACCGCAAACGGGCGCAGGTGAGCTTATGAGGCAAGCAGAGGTCACATGGCAGATGGGGATAAATTGGGATGCCTTGGCGGCGCGGCGCGACAGGGTTCGCCAGTGGCGCAATATCCTGATTACGCGCCTGTTTGGGAGCGTTGGACTGCTTACCACGCTGCTGGTGATCGGGCTGATCACCACAATCGCTTACAAAGGTGCCCAGACACTGAGCTGGGAGTTCCTCACTCAGCCACCCCGTGAAGGGATGTCTGCAGGCGGTATCGGACCGATGATTCAGGGATCGATTCTGCTGATGCTGGGCACGCTGCTGCTGGTCGTGCCGCTGGGTGTGTTCGGGGGTATTTGCCTTGCGGAGTATGGCGAACATAGTCGGATTATGCGATTGATGCATGCCAGCGTTGCCGCGTTGGCGGGCACGCCACCGATCGTGTATGGGCTGTTTGGGCTGGCGATTTTTGTGCTGAAATTCGGTTTGGGCGTGAGCGTGCTAGCGGGCTGGTTCACGCTCACCTTGTTCAGCCTGCCCGTGATTGCCCTGACCACGGAGGCAGCGCTCAAAGCCGTTCCTCAAGAGCTGGTCGATGGTGGGCTGGCGCTGGGGCTGTCGCGCTGGCAGACCTTGTGGCGTATCGCCTTGCCCTATGCCCTCCCGAACATCCTGACAGGGATTATTCTCTCGCTCAGCCGTGCCGCAGGGGAGGCGACCCCCGTGCTGTTCACCGCCAGCATCTACTACTCCAGCGCGCAGACCGCCTTCGGGCTTGAAAGCCTGCGCCAGCCTGTGGCGAATCTGCCCTACTACCTCGCCGAGGGCTATCGTCAGCCCGGCGTCGTGCCTGAACATCTCATCTGGGGTGCATGCCTTACTCTTATCATATTCGTGCTACTGCTGAACTTTAGCGCGATTCTTGTCCGCTCGCGCGCAAGGAGGAGGTACCGATGATAGCGACAGCAACGCGCACCCATACAACGGTTGCGGTGGAGACGATCGATCTGTCGGTAAGTTATGGCGACAAACCCGCCCTAAAGTCGGTCACTATGCCGTTCTACCGAAATGCCGTCACCGCCTTGATCGGACCCAGTGGCTGTGGCAAAAGCACGCTGTTGCGCTGCCTCAATCGGATGAACGAGCGTATTCCCGATGCGCGGATTAGTGGCAAGGTGCTTATCGATGGGCAAGATATTTACGATCGGCGCGTGAACTTGACCGCCCTGCGCCGCAAGGTCGGCATGGTATTTCAGAAGCCGAACCCGTTTCCGATGAGCATCTTTGAGAATGTCGCCCTGGGACCCCGCCTCCACTACGGGCTGCGGGGGCGTGCCTTGCACGAGGTAGTGGAGAAGGCTCTGCGCCAAGCAGCATTGTGGGATGAGGTGAAGGACGAGCTTAGGAAGAGCGCGCTCGCGCTTTCAGGAGGACAGCAGCAGCGATTGTGCATTGCGCGCATGCTGGCGGTTCAGCCCCAAATCCTGCTGATGGATGAACCATGCAGCGCGCTGGATCCCATCAGCACCCAGAAAATCGAGGAGCTAATCCGAACGCTAAGCGAACAGTACACGGTGATCTTGGTCACTCACAACTTGCAGCAGGCGTTACGCATCAGCCACTATACCGCCTTCTTGATGGATGGCGAACTAATCGAGTGGGGTGAGACGCATTGCCTTTTCGAACGCCCCCAGCGCCAGGAAACGGAGGACTACCTGATGGGACGGTTCGGATAGCCTTGGCTGACCGCTTCCGCCTCACCGTCGGGGGCTTAGCTGGCTCTGGAACACATCAAGCAGGGGTACAGGCCCCGTGCCAGTGACCACTTCAGGCAGTCGTCCGTCCCATTTCTCGATGGCTTTCATCTGCGCCTCGATGCGACGCAGCTCCACCAGCTCGGGAGTCACATTCTGTTTTTGGATGCGTAGCGCTTCGGCTTCCGCCTTTGCTTGCTCAATTTTCTGCTGTGCCTCCAGTTTGACCCGCTCCAGGTCGCGCGCTGCTTTGAGCGCCTGCTGCTGTGCTGTCACCTTCGCCTCGATGGCGGCGTTGAAGGCGTCCGAGAAGTCGAAATCGGTGATAGACATCGCCTCGATGCGAATGCCGAACCGATCCAGCCGGGTTCGCAAGACCTCCTCGATCGCTTGTCGCACCTCAGGACGCTTAGTGATGAGTTCCTCAGCGGTGAACCGCGCGGTGGCAGCCTTGACCGCCTCCTGAATCGCCGGGCGAATGATGCGATCCAAGTACTCTTGGCGCAGGTCCCGATAGATTCGCACCAGCATCTGCGGGTCGCGCGAGAGCGAGTAATTCAGCGTGACTTGCGTTTTGACAATCTGCAGGTCGCGGCTGGCGGCTTCGGCGTTCGTCTCGTAGGCATGCACCTGCACGCTCATTAACTCCACCGTACGGATGAAGGGTGGAAAGACCATATAGAACCCCTCGCCCAGCACTTGACCTGTCGGTGCACCGAATTGCAGCACGATACCGCGATAGCCTGCGGGCACCTGCCCGAAACTCGCGGTGAGCAACGCCGCCACCATGATAACCAGCAACGCCGTCAGCCACGAAAGCGGGTTCAAGGTAAATACACCCTCCCGACGCGCCCCCTGATACAGCACTGAGATGGCTAATCCGATGCTCACGATCCAAACCAGCAACTTCAGAAAGTCCATCCGATCACCTCCTTAACTCACTTCGCCGCGGGTGATCTGCATGAACACATCCTCCAGGTCCAGCGAGGTTTCAGTGAGCGAGACCACCCGAAAGCCATCACGCACCATTCTGGCAAGCAGCTCTGCCTGTTCCTCCAGACCGCCCGTGAAGTGAACCTCTACATAGCCGTTCTGCAGCGCGAGGTGCGTGATGTGCGGGTCGTCTTCCAGATAGTTCGCCAGCGGTTCGGGGTCGTCCAGCAGGCGGATTTGCAGCACCCGCGCAGGCTGTAGCTGGGCGATAATCTCATCCACAGGTCCCCACACCAGCAACTCGCCCTTCTCGATGATGCCGATCTTGTTGCAGAAGTCGGCGAGTTCGGGCAGGATGTGCGAGGAAACCAGCACAATCTTGCCCATCGCGCCCAGCTCGCGGATCAGCTCTTTGATTTCGATGCGGGCACGCGGGTCCAGCCCCGACGCCGGCTCGTCCAGAAGCAGCAGCAAGGGATCATGCACCAGGCTTTTCGCTAAGCAGAGCCGCTGCTGCATCCCGCGGGAGAGCGTCTCCACATACGAATCCTTTTTCACCGTCAGGTCGGTCAGCTCCAGCACATTCTCGATAATCTGGGCGCGCTGTGATTTGGGGATGCGATACGCCGCCGCAAAGAACTCCAGATATTCGGTGACGGTGATGCCCTCGTACAGCCCGAAAAAGTCGGGCATATAACCCAGCAGCGGGCGTACCTCCTCCGGGTAGCGCACGATGTCGATGCCGTTCAGCGTCGCCGTGCCCGAGGTCGGCTCCAGCAGCGTGGCAAGCATCTTGATGGTGGTGGTCTTACCCGCCCCATTCGGACCGATGAAGCCGAACACATCGCCCGGCACTAGCTGGAAGCTGATATCTTTCACCGCCACCAGCGTGCCAAACTCCTTCCGTAAGCGTTTAACCTCCAGCATGCCTCCACTTACCTCCTCACCACTTCACCATTCGCCACTTCGCCATTCGCTATTTCGCCACTTCGCTACTTCCTCCACAAGTGTCGCACACCTTGACGAGTGAACCAGTAGAACAGCCCCGCAAAGAGCCAGTAATAACACCCCTGCGCCCAGCCATACAGCAAAGGCAAGCTCTCATCAGAGCGAGCATATAGCAACTGCTGCGTTGCAATAAATGGATTGAGCAAAAAGATGACCCGCCAGTCAAAGGGCAGCGTCAACCAGAACCAGAGCGATATGAGTAAGGAGGGATTCTCACCGACTTCGAAGGTCAGCAGGTCTATGCGAGCATCCATCGCCGCCAGCGACATCAACAAAGTCACCAGCAACGGCAGAAAGAGCAACAGGAACACCTGAATCCCATAAAGCAACGACGCGCTGGCGATGCTGTGGCGCAATCGCAACGAGAGCCACATCCCCAGGCTCACCAGCAGCACGCCCCAGCCCAGCAACATCCACATCGCGCCCAGCCAATCAGAAAAGGGAATGGGATCCTGCTTCTCTTGGAGCCATGCAATCAGAGAGACAGGTGCGATCAGCAGTGTCACGATGAGCACGCCCAATACTCGGCTGAACCATTTGCCGAACACAATCTCGTCAACCGTCAGGCGCGTAATCGCCAGCGACTCCCATGTTGCCTTCTCGTATTCCATCGAAAAGAGCGAGTAGCAGCCCAGCGGGATGAGCAGGCAGACCAGCAACAAGCCCAGTATCTGCACCACCACCGTCTCAATCTCGTATTTGATGGTTTGCGATAGCAGATAGAGGTAGATGAGCGCGACAAGTGCGCCTGTAATCAGCGTCAGCGCCTTTTGCTTTCGCCAGCGGTAGCGCGACTGCCCTGTTAGGTGATACCAGAATACAGGGTTCTCACGGCGCATCAGGGTTCACCTCGCAGTGGCAGGGTAATCAGGTGGGTGGTCTGGGCGGTTTGCTGGAACGCGCTGTCCATCTCAGGCGCCAGCACAGGCTGGTCCGCTTCACCCACGAGCAGTACAGAAGCAGGCACATTCCCCCAACGACGGAGCCACTGCTGCGCGATACCATCCAGCGAGGGCATCATCCACTCACCAGACCAGCGTCCCGAGCGATAGGAAAACTGTGGGTAGTTTGAAGGAGACAGGGCAGGGATTGTTTGATCGACTTTTAGCGTACCTCCAGGGGGCAGCTTGCCCAGCAGGAACTGAGTGTTGCCCACTATCAGTTTCACGGAGCGCAGCTCGTAGGGCAGTGTGCTGCGGATCGTGCCGGTGATACGCCAGAGAGCGCCCTCGCGTCGCAGGCGCAGGGTCGATTCGACTGTGCCCTGCAGCGCTACAGGGCGCGTGTAGCGGAACCACTGTAGGCTCAGGCTGCGCACGCGGTAGCCCTGTACCCGCTTCGGCTCGCTCTCAACAGTGCTGACCCGCATGGGCGCGCCCATCGCACCAAACTGCTGCTGCCACTGCTGTCCTGCCTCCACCATATCGCTCTGCTCAAAACGGAAATCGTACAGCCCGGCCTTCGGGAAAAAGAGCAGGGTGCTGTTGATCGCGTAGGCAGTCGTGTCGCCCGCGTTCATCAGCAAAGCCGTTTTAATCTCACCAGACAGGGGCTTGCGGTAGAGATCGCCCGCCAACCGACTGAGCAGCAGCACAAATAGAACAGCAATCAGCGGCACGGTGAGCCATGACCAATCCAGCGCACGAAACCGCCGCAGCAGATAGTAGTTCACGGGCACGACCAGCACGAAGTACGCCAGCAGCAACCCGATAATCAGCCCTGCGCTGGGCATGCGCACATTGAAGCGTGTAGAGGTCGCAGGGCTGTGACCCGAGGACCAGTGCCAATGGGCGTGAGCATCCTGAAACCCCGTCTGCATGCGAAACAGGGTAGTGAGATAGTAGCTGGGAGGCAAGTCGGGAACGAGGCGCAGCAGCCGTTGCCAGAAGGCAGGGCTGCCGTTGTAGCTGCGCATCGGTTGATCCCACGGGCTAAACGCTAAGAAAACGATCGCGCCCAGTCCATACGGGCGGCGGGCAATCAACGGGACACCGTTCTGCTGCAGCAGCACCTCACCGTCCGGTGCGGGCTGACTCAAAGTGACAGCTGCCCTACCGATCGGCGGATTCTGCCCTGTGAACGCCCCGACTGCATCGAGCGAGGCAAGCTCACCCAGTCCCTGCACCTGCACGGGCAGCAGCGGACGCAGCGCAGGATGCTGCAGGTAAAGCGCGCCCGGACCGCCGGGCACAATCAGCGTGCCGCCCAGTTTGACCCAGTCCAGGAGCGCACGCCACTGCTCGCCGCTTAGTCGCTCCGCCCCTGCACCCAACACGATCACGCTCACCCCGCTGCAGGCGACTGTCGAAGGCGGAAAGAGTTCGGGACGGCAGTAAGCAACCTCGTAAGTGCCCTCCTGCGGTTGAGAGGGTGAATAATAGTAGCGGTTGCTGACCTGCGCGCGCGGGCGCGTTTTCAAGCTGCGCAGGAACTGCAAGCCGCCAATTGCATCCCCCACGCCCACCACCAGACTATCCTCCACATTAATCGGCGACACCTGCTGGCGCGCCTCCACCATCACCCCTCGCGCGATAAAACGCACAATCACATTGCCGACATAGTTCTCGATCAACGGACAGGCGATCACCTGCTTGCGTGCTCCTGCAGGCAGTTCGATGGGATAGAGATATTCGCGCTGATAATTGAACTCCTCCAGCGCTACGCTGAGGACGCCCTGCATGTTCCCGCCGCGATTGCGCACCTCAATCCTTAGGGGGAAAGCACCGTTCAGGCTGGGCTTGTCGCCAAACAGGGGCTGCACGACAAGTTCTACAGGTTGCGCCCAACCGATCAGCCAGCCGCCCACCAGAGCGATCAGCAACCACCCGCACCGCCACATCGCCATCCTCCACCACCTCGGAAATGGTGATACGAATCATACCTGAAAGGCTATCCTAAGTGCAACGGCTTGTCCTGAATGGATTCGACTGTTCTTTCGGGCGGACGAGCTGCCCAGCCCGCCAGACTGGATGCGCCAGCCGCCGCGCACCAGTCCCAACGGCGACCTGTTTGAACAGTAAGAGAGGATGTTGGCAGAGGGCGCACGCATACACATAAATCAGGTACACTCTGGGGCATGCGGAGGAGCTGGGTGCTGCTCGGCGTGCTGGCATGCGCATCAGCGTATGCCGACCGAGTGATCGAGATGCCTACTGGGCGACTGCTGTATCCGCAGTACCTCAAGGTGGAGCTGGGGCTGTTGCAGACCGATCGCTCGCGCGAGCGCTGGCTGATCAACTGGCGCGCGGGCAACTATGTCGAACTCTCGGCAGTGCAGTCGGGCTTTGCAGGGGCAGTGGAACTGACAGGCATCCAGATCAACCTTTACCCCGAGTTGCCGAACTATGCACCGGGCATCTCGGTAGGCGTCACTGATCTCTTTGACCGCTCTGGAGGCGGACGCGGCTACTACCTCGCGCTCTCCTACAGCGTGCCGATGCTGGGCGAGACACCGCTGGATCACGACCTGCGCGCCCATCTCGGCTTCGGCTTCGAGGGCTTGCCCGCCTTCTTTATTGGCTTCGAAATCCCGCTGACCAATCATCTTTTTATCCTTGCGGAGCGCGTTGGGCGCACGATGAATGCCGCGCTGGTGTGGCAGCCCACCCCGCAACTGCAACTGCGAGCAAGCGTGGTTCAAAACAGAACCAGCTGGAGCCTGCTGCTTCAGCTGGGGGAGGAATAGGCATGGCGCTAAGCATGCAATATCTGATTGTGCGCACAAAGGATCATACGGAAGTCGTGAACTCGCTGGAGCGGTTCTTGCAGCGCTACCAGATCGAGCTGGAGCCGAACGAAACGACTCTCTACGAATGGGAGCCTGATCCTGAAGATCGCTTCTATCGCTTCGCCGCGCTGAACGGCTGGCAGCGATTTGTCATCCCCTACGCCCTTGAGCTGGATGCAGAGGACTTTTTCGAGGCGTTGCGCTATCTTTCGCAAGATTTGGAAACAGCCGTGATGAGCTTCTCGCTGCAGGAGAGCGCGTTGTGGAGCTATATGCTGTTTCGGGATGGCGCGCTGCAGGATGCATATATCAACGATCCCGAAGAGGTTCTGGCGACGATGCCTCCTGAGCTGGCGGAGCTGGCAGCGGGGGATATCACCGAGTTCTACGGTGAGGTCTACCTACTCAGTGAGCTATTTGGCGTGCCCGTGGAAGTGATTGAGCCGTATCTTGTTCCGCTGACCGATGTGGAGCGCGAGACGGATATGGAAATTTACGCCCATGAGGATGATGAGCATCCTTTGAACGATGCGCATGTGATTTTCGATTTCACGCAGCGGTTGGGCGTGCCCATTCCGCAGCCGTATGGAGCGAAGCGGGAGCCAGCCTTGGCAGAGTATATTTTAATCTAAGTTGCTACCCGTTGTTTTTGAGCAGGCGAGATTCCTCGCTGCGCTCGGAATGACAACACCAACCTTGTGAAAACGAACCTGTCATTCCGAGCCGAAGGCGAGGAATCTCAGATAGGTGGCAAGTTGGGTTATTTTATTGCGAGCATGTGTCGGCGTCTGCATGATGCCAACTTGCTTACAAAAGGCTTTAGGACGATGAAGGTTATAGAGATTGTTCAGGTGTCACCTGTGGATCGGGCGGCGCGTATCGGGCATGGCTTGATTATCATCGCAGTGCTGCTGCTGGTTGGGCTGGGGCTATACCTCAAGCCAGATCCGTCAGGGCGTGGTACGCACCGGCAGCTGGGCTTGCCTCCATGCAGCATCTATTTTTTCACGGCGCGTCCCTGTCCTTCCTGCGGGCTGACGACCAGCATCAGCGCGTGGCTGCACGGCGACTGGCGGCTCGGCTGGCGGGCAAATCCTTTCGGGATTGTTGTGCTGCTAGGTGCCTTCGCACTGGGCATCAACAGCCTGATGAGCCTGCTCATGGGGCGGGGCATCCGAATCCACCCGCTGCTGCTCAACTGGGGGCTGATTGTGCTGTTGCTGGCGTGGCTAATCCACGGCATCTTACGATTTGCCTTCTGGTGAGCGGTAATACCAATTCGCAGAGCAAACGCCGTGATGTCGTCGGCGAGACGCCGACGCTACGCAGAGTGCGTTTGTGTCGTTGGCGAGACGCCAACGCTACGCAGGGTGCGTTCGTAGCGTCGGTGTCCTCGCCGACGCTACGCAGGGTGTGCTTGTAGTGTCGGCGTCCCCGCCGATGCTACGCAGGGTGCGTACGTAGCGTCGGCGTCCTCGCCGACGATAACGGCACTTGAAATGGCGATTGGTGTAACCAAATTGCCTACTGAATTCTCTAATAGAGAGGTAACCTTATCGAGGTGAACAGATGATGACACTGCTACAGGAGAAGGATCGACAGGCGTTGCAAAAGCGGCTCGCAGACCTCACACACACGGTCAAGCTGGTAGTGTTTACCACGCAGCAGCAGCCCGAAACGAGCGAGCTGCTCTCCCAGATTGCGCAGGAGATTGTAGCGGTTTCGGGCGGCAAGGTAGTGATGGAGCAGCACAGCCTGGAGGGCGAACCCGAGGTAGCAAAGCAGTACCAAATTGAGCGCGCCCCTGCCATTGTGGTGCGCACGGAGGAAAAGGATTACGGCATTCGCTACACGGGCATCCCCGCAGGGTTCGAGTTCGCGTCGCTGGTGGGCGCGATCGAGGATGTCGGTCGGGGCGACCCGATGCTTTCGCCCGATAGCCGGCTGATGCTGGCAAACCTGCGCCGCCCTGTGCATATTCGCGTGTTCGTGACCTACGGTTGTCCCTACTGCCCCGCTGCCGTGCGCATGGCGTACAAACTGGCGATGGCGAGCGACCTCATCACCGCCGAGGGCATTAGCAGCGAGGAGTTCCCCGAGCTGGCGAACCAGTTTCAGGTGATGGCTGTGCCTAAAGTGGTGATCAACGACCAGCACAGCTTCGAGGGCGCACTGCCTGAACCGTTATTTGTGCAGCAGGTGCTGCGCGGCGCCTCCAGCGGGTTGATTATCGTGCCCTGAAAGCGGGTACGCTTATATCGATGAGCGTTAGCCAAGCGGGCAAGGGCACAATTCGCAAGCAGGTGCAGCTGCCACTGTCAGTGGCGTTTCGGATCAGCCTGCTGAACATTCGGGTGCGCTTCCTGCGCTCGCTGATCACGGCTGCGGGCGTAATGCTGGGTATTGCGCTTTTCACCGCGGTGCGCACCGCGAACCTCTACGCGCCCCCCATCGATCCGAATGACCCCGTCGCGTTGGAGACCGCCACGCGCCAGACCTGGCTGGTGGTGATGAGCCTGGTGCTATCCGCCGTGGGCATCACCAACTCGATGCTAATGGCGGTGGCGGAGCGGTTTCGCGAGATTGGCACGATGAAGTGCCTTGGCGCGCTCGATTCGTTTATTGTGAAGCTGTTCTTTATTGAGGCGGGGCTGATGGGCATCGTGGCGTCGCTGGTCGGCTTCGGGGTAGGCTGGGGGCTAATCACGCTCATCAATCTGTTTCGGTTAGGCGCAGCGGTGTTCACAGTGGTTAGCCCGCTGGCGTGGCTGGTATTGCTGGGTCAGGCGATGGGCATCGGGGTGGGGCTGACGATTATTGCCACCATCTTGCCCGCCTATCGCGCGGCGAAGATGCCTCCTGCGGCGGCACTTCGCGTGGAGGTCTAACCTGTACCTCGCTGACTGACCGCTGCAAGGGATAGGGGCAAGGCACGACTCAGGTCGTCGGCGGTATAGGCTGCATGCCCCTCACAAGCAAGCTGCGCTCCTGCCGCTGCGTGCAGATACGCACCCGCCATGCTCGCTTCCAGAGGAGCCAAACCTTGCGCCAAGAAGGCAGCGATAGCGCCCGTCAGCACATCGCCTGAACCGCCCGTCGCCAAGCTCGGCTCCGCAAAGGGCACAATCCAGATGCCCGAACCGTCCGTAATCAGGCTGTACGCGCCTTTCAGCACCACTGTCGCTCCGTATCGCTCATGGAGAAGGGCGACTGCGCTCAGGCGATCCTCCTGCACCTGATGGGTTTCGATCTGCAGCAGGCGTGCCGCCTCGCCCGGATGGGGTGTCAGCACCGTGCGGGAGGGCAGAGGGACCTCACCACTCAATCGTGCCAGCCAGTTCAAGCCGTCCGCATCGATCACCAGCGGGCGATCCAGCTGGCTCCACAGTGTCAGCAGCTCCAAGATGGCGTTGCCCGTCGGCTCCAGCTGTCCCAGCCCCGGACCGAGCGCCAGCACATCGAATCGCGCCCAGCGCTCGCTGAGGTAGCGGACGCCATCACGAGTGAGCGCACCTGTATCGCCATCGGGCAGGGGCAGGGTCATCAGCTCTGGGTAGAAGCGAGCGACCTGCGGCTGAATGCGGGCGGGCGTCGCCACCGTTGCGAGTCCGGCGCCAAGGCGCAAGGCAGAGATGCCTGCCAGCGCGGGTGCGCCCACCATGCCGGGCGAGCCACCTACAATCAGCACATGTCCACGATGCCCCTTGTGCGCGTCGGGCGACCAGCGCGGCACCATCGCGCCGATGTCACGGGCACTGAGCAATCGTGCCGTGCTTTGCAGCGTCTCCAGTCGCTGGGGCGCAACCCCGATGGGCACAGCAACCCATTTGCCTGTGCAGCGCGGTCCCGCGTTCTGGAAAAAGCCTAGCTTGGGTAGTGCCATCGTCACAGTGTAGCGCGCACGGATCGCCACCCCCCACTCGCGTCCCGTGTCGGCATCCAGTCCGGAGGGGATGTCCACCGCCACAATCGGACAGCCACTGGCGTTCATCGCCTCGATCAACCCGCGGTACGGCTCGCGCACCTCGCCCTGTAGCCCTGTGCCCAGCAGCGCGTCGATTAGCACCTCCTCCTCGCGGAACAGGGCGGGATCGGGGTTTGGCGGTGCAGGCAGCGCGGGGATGCCGTAGGCGCGCACGATTTGCCACTGCACGGCAGCGTCGCCCGTGAACTCGCTTGGATCCACTGCCAGCCACAGATGCACCCGTGCATCCGCCTCATAGAGATAGCGGGCAACCACCATGCCGTCGCCCCCGTTATTCCCCTTGCCCACCACGACGGCAATCCGTCGCCCCTGAATCGGGTGGAACCACTCGCACAGGTGACGAAAAACGCCCTGCCCTGCACGCTCCATCAAAATCAGGGAGGGCACCTTATCTTCCTCAATAGTCACCCTATCCAGTGCGCGCATCTCCGCCGCGCTCACCACAGGCGTGCCCCAGCGCATAGCTTTCCAATTCGCCCTATAAAAGCTCATTCCTGTTCAGGGCGTTTACTCCACTTTTACGGATTGGGGGTACAATAATAGGAGTCAAAAGTCTCGTCGGGACGGCGGGGCTTTTGCGACCCAAAGGGGGAGCCGAGGATGAAAGCGTATCGCTTGGATCTGAATGATGTTGTCCAGCATCCCGGGCGCCGGGTCGAGTACCCGATCGAAATCTGGTTAGAGCGGGAAGAGGCTCCCCCGCTGGCGGAACCGGTGAAGGGTGTGCTGATTGCCGAAAGCGGCGGACGCATCCTGCGCATCACGGGTGAGTTCCGCACCGTGGTGTGGCTGGAGTGCGGACGCTGTTTAACTTTCTATCGGCAGCCCGTTGAGTTCCGCATCCAGGAGGAGTTCCCGCTGGTGGGCACACCGGCGGGGCTGAACCCTCAGGGCTACGCTGAGGTGGAAGATCGGGACTCGTTCCCCGTGTTTGAGGGGAATGGACTCTATGTGGATGAGTTGCTGCGGCAGTATGTGATTTTGCACCTGCCGATGGCACCGGTGTGCCAGCCAGACTGCAAGGGGCTATGTCCCCGTTGCGGGAAGAACCTGAACGAGGGCAGCTGCAGCTGCCCGCCACGCGCGGGGCATCCCGCCTTCGAAGCGCTGGCACGCGCCTGGTACGCCGAACACGACGACGAGGAGAACAGGAGGTAAACGATGGCAAATCCAAAACGCAGACACACGCATTCGCGTGGCGCAAAGCGACGCACGCACTACAAGCTCGATATGCCTGGGCTGAGCCGCTGTCGGCAGTGTGGCGAGTGGCACCTGCCCCATCGCGCCTGCCCGTCATGCGGCTACTATCGCGGACGCAAATACACGCAGGCGATTTTGGGCGCGGACACTGAAGAGTGATGCGTATCGCGGTCGACGCAATGGGGGGCGACTATGCCCCTCAGGAAATCGTGCTGGGCGCGCTCGAATCGGCGCGACAGGTAAGCTTCGAGATTATATTGGTGGGCGACACTGCCCGGATCGAAGCGTTGCTACCGTCGCGTAGGCGTCCAGCCAACTTGCGCTTGCGCCACGCCTCCCAGGTCATCACGATGGACGATTCGCCCGTTGCGGCGGTACGGCGTAAGCGCGACTCGTCGCTGGTCGTCGCTGCTCAGATGGTCAAGCAGGGCGAGGCGGATGCGCTCGTCTCGATGGGCAACACGGGCGCAGTCGGCGTGGTCGCCAAACTGCTGTGGGGCAGCCTGCCCTATGTCGACCGCCCAGCGATCGCCACCGTGCTGCCTACCTACACGGGACGCTGTGTGCTGCTCGATAGCGGCGCCACCGTCGACTGCACCCCACGCCACCTGCTCGACTTTGCCCTGATGGGGCAAATCTACGCCGCGCAGGTGCTGGAGATCCCCAACCCGCGCGTCGGGCTGCTGAATATCGGCGAGGAAGCCACTAAAGGCAACACGCTGACCAAAGAGGCGTACCAGCTGCTGCAGGCGCATCTCAAAGACGAGTTCGTGGGCAATGTGGAGGGCAAGACCTTTTTTGAGGGCGTCGCCGATGTAGTGGTCTGCGATGGCTTCGTGGGCAATGTGTTTCTGAAAACGGGTGAGGGCGTCGCTGAAACTATCCTCAAAATCGTCAAGGAGGAGCTAACCCGCAGCGTTTTCAATCGGCTGCCGCTGGCGTTGCTGAAACCCGCCTTTGACCGTGTGAAGCGGCGGCTCGATTATCGCGAGTATGGGGGCGCGCCGCTTTTAGGCGTGAATGGTGTCTGCATCATCGGGCACGGGCGCTCCGATCGGTACGCGGTGCGTCAAGCAATTGCGGTGGCGGCGCAGGCGGTTGCCAATCGGCTCGTGCCCACGCTGCGCCACGCGCTGGAACTGCTCCATCGCGAGAAGGAGGGCTGAGCGGTGAGCCTGCGCGTCACGGTGCTGGGCTGCGGCACCTCGATGGGCGTGCCCCAGCTGGGCTGCCGCTGTGCCGTGTGTACCTCCAACGACCCGCGCAATCATCGCACGCGCCCCAGTGTCCACCTGCAATCGGCTGGCGCGAGCGTGCTGATCGATGCACCGCCTGAACTGCGCCTGCAGCTGCTGGCTGCGCGCCTCGATGAGCATCTGGACGCCGTGCTAATTACCCACACCCATGCTGACCACATCATGGGGCTGGACGATGTACGCGGCTTCACCCTGCGCACGGGCAAGCCCATCCCAGTCTACGCTGAGCCGTCCGCGCTGGACGACCTGAAGCGCGTGTTCCGCTATGTGTTTCACCCCTTTCCGCCCGGCACCAGCACCCCTCAGATCGAGTTCCGTGCGATCACAGGCATGCTGCAGATAGGCGACTTGACTATCGAGCCGTTGCGCGTGTTTCACGGCGAGATGCCGATTCTGGCGTTTCGGGTGGGCAACTTCGCCTATGTGACCGATGTGAGCTACATTCCGCCCGAAAGCTTCGAGCGCCTAAAAGGGTTGGAGCTGCTCATCTTGGACGCCCTGCGCTACGACCCACACCCCACACACTTCAATCTGGAGCAGGCGCTGCAGGTAGTGCAGGCGTTGCAACCGAAGCACACCCTGTTCACGCATCTGACCCACGCTTTTGACTATGAGACAGTGAACGCCCAGCTGCCTGCAGGTGTAGAGCTGGCATACGATGGGCAGGTGGTGGAGGTCAAAGGGTAGACTCTCTGAGGGAGGGAATGGTCGATGCGGCTGTATTACATCACGCTGAACACAGCGGAGGAGGCGGAGCGTATCGGGCGCGCCTTGCTGGAGCGACGACTGGCGGTGTGCGTTAACTGGTTCCCCATCACCTGTGCCTACCGCTGGGAAGGCAAGATTGTGCAGGAGCCAGAGGTGGTGCTGATTGTCAAAACGCGCTCGGGCTACTTCGACGCTATTGAGCAGGTGCTGCGCGAACACATCACCTACACCAACTTCGTTGCGGAGCTGACGCCCGCGCAGGTCAATGTGCCCTTCTTGAACTGGCTCCACGCCGAGATACCGCCCTGTTGAGTTATACCAATTGGCAGAACAAACGCCGTGATGTTGCTGGCGAGGCATTAGCGCTACGCAGGGCGTACTCGTGGCGTCAGCATCCCCGCTGACGATAGCTCACCTGAATACGGAAACATAACATTTCAACTTAGATTCCTCGCCTTCGGCTCGGAATGACACTGAGCGCGTAAGCAAAAAAACACCCTGTCATTCCGAGCGAAGCGAGGAATCTCATCCCACCACCTCCCGCGCCAACCGATCGATCTCCGCCAACTCCGACGCCAACAGCTCGCGCACACGACGACGCAACACACCAATCTCCAACCGCCCATCCAACACACCCGACGCCAACGCCTCCCGCACCCGCAACGCACACGCACGCCCCAACGCCGCCAACGCCCGATGCCGCCCATCCCCCGCCTCATACAACGGCAACACCGCTACATCAAAGATCTTCTTGTGAACATTCGGATGCGTCTTTTGCTCCTTGCGGCGCAACGCACCTAACCGCTCATCTATCACTGAAGCGTTCAGCAACGCGCACAAGTAATGTGCCTCTTCCTCATCGTTCGTTTCGCACGCATACAACGCTGACTCCACGATAAAGCCACTTACGGGCACGCCATACCGCTGCTGCGCCTCCTGCTTCACCTGCTCCACATCAACCACGCTGGCAAAACTCACGCGCTGAAAGTTCGGGTACATCACGCGGTACCGCGCTGTGGGCGACTGGATTGTTAGTTTGCTTTGGTAGTCTAGCCACTGGTACAAGTTTGCCTTTCCTGCCTTCTGCTCCCGGAGGCGGTTCCATTCACTCTCGGCGCGATCCAACCACTCTGCCAACCGCGTGTAGCCCTGCGCACGCGCAGTTTCGGCATTCAGCAATTCGTAGCCATCCGCAGCAGGCACAATCGGCAGCACCACCAAACGCACATGCCGATAGCCAAACGGCACCACATCGTCGCCCAATAGCGTTGCATATAGGAACTGCGCCTCTACCGTGCCCTTATAGCTGAGGTTCCTGTAGCGCTTTTCGGGACCTGCTTTGCTGGGCGCGTAAGTCTCCACAGGTGGTAGTTTCGGATTGAAGCCCAACGGCGTGGGCTGCAACTGCACGAACCAGAAGGTGCGCGGCACAAGCGTCGCCCCCTGTCGGAACCGCTCGCGATAGGGGTTGGCGCTCGCCTCACCATGCGTGGGCGGCTCCACGCTCCAATACGACCGCTTGCCCCGCGTGTGCAGATACAACTGCGCCGACTGCACGCGCAACACCGCCCGCGCCTCCTGCCATGAGGCATTCTTGCGCGGCAAGCGGGCGGAGAGAATCAGTGCATGGATGCCCTCACCCCACTGTCCCGCGGGTGACCAACCCTCACCCCCCTCGCCCCCCTCTCCCACGAGGAGAGGGGGGATGCTGAACTCCCCTCTCCCACTGGGAGAGGGGCTGGGGGTGAGTGTGGAATGCGATACCCCCTCACCCCCCTCGCCCTCCTCTCCCACGAGGAGAGGGGGGATGTCGGACTCCCCTCTCCCACTGGGAGCAAGGGTATTGAAAAGTCAAGTCCCCGCCCCCTATACCCGCTC
>JBCNVA010000147.1:0-8682 GCA_039630445.1 Armatimonadota bacterium | reverse complement strand
GTTTCCCTCACCATACCGACGGATCAGCCGTTGACGCCGGGCGACTATAACTGGCGGGCGCGAGCAATGGATGAACACGGAGCGATGGGTGCATGGAGTACGGCCCGCTCCCTCACGATGGCCAATCGCCCCCCCCGCACGCCTGTCATCTTGGAGCCACCCGATACCGCCACGCTTAGCACCACGCCCACCTTCCGCCTGCGTTTGACCGACGCCGATAACGACTCGGTGTACGCCGTGATTGAGATTGTGGGCAATAATCAAACACTTAGCTTCGAAACCGCAGTGGTCGCCAGTGGCAGTGAGGTGCGCTTCACTGTGCCCAGCAATCAGGCACTTGCGCCCGGCACCTATACATGGCGCACCAGAGCGGTAGATAGCTACGAGGATGAGAGCGACTGGACAGACCCGCGACGCTTTACAGTACCGTCGCCCAATCGTCCGCCCGATGTGCCCGTGATGCTGGAGCCTGCCGATAACGCCACTGTCACGCCCACGCCTACCTTCCGTGTGCGCCTGAGCGACCCCGATGGCAACACCGTGAAAGCGATTATCGAAATCACCTCTCAATCGGGCACAACGCGCACGCTGGAGACGGGCTTCGTCCCCAGTGGTTCGGAAGCGAGCGTCAGCATCCCAGCGTCGCAGCCTCTCAGTGCAGGGAGCTACACCTGGCGAGCACGCGCACGGGATAATGCGGACAACCTCAGCGACTGGAGCAGCCCCTTCACCTTCACCGTCTCCACCACCAATCGCCCGCCCGATGTGCCCGAAATGCTGGAGCCAGCGGATGATGCCACCGTGACATCCACACCCACTTTCCGCCTGCGCCTGAGCGACCCGGATGGCGACTCGGTGAGCGCTATCATCGAGATTACACCTCCCTCAGGTACGCCTATAGAGTTCACCACCCCGACCGTCGCCAGTGGCAACGAGGTGCGCTTCACCGTGCCCAGCAATCGGGCACTTGCACCTGGTGCCTACACCTGGCGGGCGCGCGCCCAAGATCAACACGGCGCATTGGGCAACTGGAGTCCGCCTACGCGCTTCACCGTACCTCAGCCCGATAACCCACCCGGCACGCCTGAACTGCTCAGCCCCGCCGATGGGGCGTATACCTCGCGCACACCCATCTTCCGCCTGCGGGCAACCGACCCCGAAGGACAGCCCCTCTCCTTCGAAATTAGGGTGAATGCAGGCTCACAAATCTTCACTTTCCAAACCGATCAGGTGCCCAGTGGCACAACGCTTGCGTTCCCCGTGCCCGATTCGCAGCCGTTGCCAGCAGGTACGCTGACATGGCAGGCACGCGCCCGCGATGTATCGGGCAACCTCAGCGACTGGAGCGCAGCCCGCACGCTGCATGCGCGCGACGAGGTGCCACGCACGCTGCAAGGCATCCTCACTTTCGCGCTGAGCCTGCGCCCAAGCGCCAGCGATCCCAGCTCACTCGGTTTAGGCAACGCGACCCTCATGCGCTGGGATGCCACCGCGCAACAGTACACCAGCGTGAGCCAGTTCCGACTTGGCGAAGGCTACTTTGTCAAGGCAGACAGCCCCATCCGAGCCGATTTGCAAGGTGACCCCATCACAGGTGCAATTGAGCTGCCGCTTCAGCCTGGCTGGAACCTGATTGCAAACCCCACGCTGACGCCTATCGCCTGGGATCTGGACACTGTTCAGGTGCAGCGTGGCAGCGAGCGCAAGAGTCTGCGCGAGGCACAGCAAGCAGGCTGGATCGACGACTACCTGTGGACATGGCAGCAGAACCCAGATGACCTGATGCGGGGGCAGTACCGACTGGTGTACGACCCACAGGAGCTACCGGGCGTGCTCGGTGAGCTGGAACCGTGGCGTGCCTACTGGATCCTGGCGCGCGAGGAATGCAAACTGGTGCTGAATCCGAGCGGGCGTGGACGCGCCATCCCATCTACCCGCACCTTCTCCTCTGGCAGTGGGCGAATCGGGGTGAAATGGACTTTGCGCATCGAGGCAGCCAGCCCTAATGGCACCAGTCAGGCGGTCTGGATTGGCACGGCAGGCGCGCGCGCGATCCAAGCGATCCCTGCGCCTGCACCTCCCGATGAGCCATCGCCTGTTCAGCTGCGCCTGCGTCGTAGCGAGGGCTACTTCGCCACCGACCTGCGCCCTCATCTCGAACGGGGCACACGCTGGACGCTGGAAGTGGAGGTCGCGCGAAGCGCCTCGCCCCAACCCATCGCCCTGCGCATCGGCAATTTGACGAGCCTGCCGCATGGGGTGAACCTCGCCCTTGTCGACATGCAAACGGGTGCGCGTCGTCCGCTACGCACCGTCAGCACCTACACCTTTATCGCCCCACCTGAAGGAGGCGTCTATCGCTTCACCATCGAACCCACCTCCCGTCGGACGCTGCTGCGCGTGCTGAACCCGACGGTGCAGGGCGGGCGTGGCGCTGGGCAGACCTTTACACTGGGCTTCACGCTGACGGCGGACGCGCACCTGCAGGTTCAGATCCGCGCAGGTGGGCGCACCCTCCGCACCTTGAGCGACCACCGCGCCCGCACGGCTGGGCTGCAACAGTTCGTCTGGGATGGTCGGGACGAAACGGGCACGCGACTACCGCCCGGCACCTACCTGGCGGAAATCGTGGCAATCAGTGAGGATGGACAAGTTGCCCGCGCCACCGTGCCCCTTCTCATCACGCGATAAGGAGATCGGCTATGCGCACCATCGAAAAGTACGGGCTGTTCGGACTGGGCATCATCGCCGTTACGCTGGTACTGGCATGTGGTGGCGGAGGTGGTGGGGGTGGAGGCGGTGGTGGAGGTAACACCACTGACACCACGCCACCCACTATCAGCGCGCTCACCGTCTCGCCGAATCTACTCACCGTCGGCACTCAAGCCCAGATTAGCGCAACGGTCACTGATGTCGGTAGCGGTGTTGCCACTGTGAACGCCATCGTGACCTATCCAGACAACACGCAGATAAGCGTGACGCTCAGCGCGTCGGGCAGCGGCACCACTTACAGGGGCACTTTCACGGCACAGTGGACGCCCTCTGGGACAACAGGCACAGCCCGCATCCAGCTGCGTGCGGTCGACCGTGCCGCAAATGAGTCGCGTGCTGAAATCACGGTGCGCACGGCTGGCGCGCCACCCCCACCGCCCTTCTAAGTGCAATCCGAAGTGAGGCATTCACACTTGCCCTCTGGGAGGGTACACTTCTGCCGTCTATGGTGCTGGTGATCGATAACTACGACAGCTTCACCTACAACCTCGTGCAGTATCTGGGCGAGCTGGGAGCCGAGGTGCGCGTGGTGCGCAACGATGCGCTGAGCATAGAGGATGTGCTTCGCCTTGCGCCAGAGCGCATCGTGCTGTCGCCCGGTCCCTGCACGCCGAACGAGGCGGGCATCTGTGTGCCGCTGATTCGGGCGGTGGCGGGCAAAATCCCGCTATTGGGTGTCTGCCTGGGGCATCAGGCGATTGGCGCGGCGTTCGGAGGTGAGATTGTGCGCGCCCTGCGCCCCATGCACGGCAAAACCTCGCTCATCCGCCATACAGGACAGGGCGTGTTTCGGGGGCTGCCGAACCCCCTGCGCGTGATTCGCTACCATTCACTGGTCATCCGCCGCGAGAGCCTGCCCGCCGAGCTGGAGATTACCGCCGAGACCGATGAGGGCGAGATTATGGGCGTGCGCCACAAACAGTACCCTATCGAAGGCGTGCAGTTCCATCCCGAATCGATTATGAGCGAAGCGGGAAAGGAGTTGTTGAGAAACTTTCTTGAACAGGAGTAAGATGTGTTCATTCCTTGGGCAGCTCGGGTAGCTCCTCGAGGCTGTTCAAGCCGAAATAGTGCAGGAACTGTTGAGTCGTGCCGTACAGGATTGGCTTGCCAGGTGCGTCCTTGCGTCCCACCTCCTGGATAAGCCCTTTGGCGAGCAGCTGGCGCACCGTGTGGCTGCTATCCACGCCGCGCAGGGCATCGATCTGCGCCTGGGTCACGGGCTGTTCGTATGCCACGATTGCCAGCACCTCGAGCGCGGCGCGAGAGAGGCGTTTAGGTGGCGGGTTCAGCAAGCGCGTGATGTAGGGAGCGTATTCGGGCTTTGTTGCCAGCTGATAGCCGCCCGCGAGGCGCACCAGCTGAACGGGACCCTGCGCCGCAAGTTCCGCCTCCAGCGTCTGCAGGGCGCGCTCCACGGCTTCGGGCGGTTCGCCCACCGCCTCGCTGAGCGTGTCCAGCGTCAGGGGTGCGTCCGCCACAAAGAGCAAGGCGTGCAGAATGTCACTCAACCTCATCCTGGCGCTTCTCCTTCGCTCGGAGCCATTCGATCAACTCGTCCGCAAAGGCGCGAAAAACAGCAGGCGCCTTGCTCAAGAAGCGAGCGACACGCTCCAGATCGATCTGCAGGTACTCATGCACCAGCACATTGCGGAAGCCTCCCGCACCGCGCAGGCGCCTGTAAAGCGATCGAGAGATGACCCCACGCGCATGCAGCTCGGCGAGCGACGCCTCATAGCTTTCGGCTGCGACACCAAACTGGCGCGTCAGAATGTGGCTGGCGGCATGCAGGATCAGCGTTAGCCCCGACTGCAGTCCATGCTCCACCGTCCAGCGTAGGCTCAGTGAGGTTGCCAGATCGTTGCCCGTCATGCCACGATATTTTTCCAGTTCATCTGCCACTCGCTGGAGATTCAGCACCACCTGCCACAGAAAGTCGCTATCAATACCCATTCGTTGCCTCCGTGCAATCCAGTGGGTTTGCGCCTGCATGTGCTGCTGCGCTTCGTGGCAGAGTGAGAGGATGCCCGCCTCATAACGCGACGCCAGCGACGGCTCACGGCAGTAGAGCAATTTGCCTGTGCGCATAATCTCGCGCTGCAGCCAGAAGGGCGCAACTGGCAGCTCCACCAGATCGATGCGGTCTGTACCCAGGTGCAGCGAGAGGTCGGCATAGAGCTTGGTAAAGGAGTAGCCTTTATCGGGCAGGATCGCAAGGTCGATATCGTTGCCCGATTCGGGATGGTCACACGCGGAGCCGAACAGGTACGCCAGACTCACGGAGTGGCGCGCCATCAGCACGGGCAATCGCTCCAAGCGCTGGCGAATGTCGCACGGCAGCGCAGGCATACGCGCATACTTTTCACGAACCGCCACATGCTCAGTATACCTCTGGCGAAGGGCGCGTAGCAGCCGTCCAGTAGCAGGAATCGGCAACGCTGATACGAAAGAGAGGGGCGTGATGAGCAAACAGGTTTATGACTATCGGGGACGCGGGGCGTATCTACAAGGGCGCACATCCTGCTGGGTGCTGGGTGGGTTAGGTTGTCTTGGATTGCTCATTCTCGCCTTCATCGGCATCTACCTACTCGGGCGCGCTCTCGAAAGAAGCTTTGGTGAAACATTCAAGCAAGCGGCTCAGATAGAGCAGGTCGTGGAGCCGCGCATGAAAGCCATCTATCAGGCGATTCAGCGCTACACCGCAGATCATAACGGCAAATATCCGCCTAATCTGCAGGTGCTTGTGCCCAAATATTTGAGCAAGGAAGCGATCCAGCCGATCGCCATCGACGAAAAGACCCAGATTAAGGTCATCTACAAGCCACCCAAGCCTACCGACCCTGGGGATACCGTGATTCTGGAGCATCAACCTCCCATCACGATGAAAATGAGCATGTTTGGTGAGACGGTCGAGATGCGCATCACGCTACAGATTCAGAAGGATGGACGAATTGCCCAAACGCAGGAGAGCGTCACGGCATCGGGCGAGCGTCGGGTGCGCCAGCGGGTGCGCCCTTCCACACAGCCATCAGAACCGTAGGCAGCGATGCGAGGGCTATTGGGCGGTCTATGCTGCTTGGGGTTATGGAGCGTGCTGATGGCGCAGGCGCTGCAGGGCGATGGTTGGGTGGTGCGCTATCGGGGCGGGCGGGGGATGGAACTGCGCCTTCTGGGAATATCCATCGGACGCAGCTCCTCCGTGCAGATCGCGGCACCCGACTGGTCGCGGGGATACTATTCCTCAAGCAGTGGCGACATCCGTGTCACCCAAGAGGGCGATGCACTTAGCCTGCGTCATGCGCTGCCAGCGGAGCGGGGCGTGCTGACCGAGACGCTGCGTCTTATAGACTCCCAGACGCTGGAGTGGAGCCTGCAGGTGCGCTGGGATAGCGACACGCCCGCGATTGTAGAGTGGTGCCTCGGCATCTGGAACGCCACCCTGCTGGTCGGCTCCGCGCTGCGCGGCGAGGGGATGCTGGCAACCGACAGGCTTCAACCACAGCCCATCACGCGCGAGGATGACCGCTTGTTTGAAGGGCGCACGCTCACTTTTGAGACGAGACTGGGCACAATCACCCTGCGGGCAGAGGAGAACACCCCCTTTGCGGTGCTGGACGGGCGCGGCAATCCTAAACGCGGCTGGGGCGCGGAGGGTCCCGCCCTCTGGCTGGGCACACTGGGTACGGTGCTCCCCCGGGGGCAGCCCCTCACCCTGCGCTACCGAATCGAGATTCAGCCAAAGCCACTGCCCCAAGAGAAACGCACACAGGAACTGAAGCCGCCTACCGAAGCAGTGCCCGATCGCTGGTTACCCACCTCGCGCGAACCCGTGCTAATCCCACCGCCCAAAATCATCTGGCGCGGTGATGGCACGCCCTTTGTGCTGCCCGCTGGGCAGCCCGTGCCAGTCTATCTCGAAAGCGAGGACTACCGTCCCGCTGCCGACTCACTCGCTCGTGAGCTGGCGCGGTATGGGTTGGAAGCCAAGATCGCGAAGGGTGAGTGGCAAGTTGCAGGTGGAATCTTTCTCGGTGGTAGTCGGGAGTTGCAACGGCGATTCCCCGTGCCCGATCGCCCAGGTGCCTATATGCTCAAGGTAGAGCCGAACCGCGTGCTGATTGTGGGACGATTCGCGGAGGGCGCGTTCTACGGCGTCCAGACGCTGATGCAGCTGCTTCAGCCCGCTCCCAACCAGCTCCAAGTTGCACCCCTCACGATTATTGACTACCCTGACCTGCTGTGGCGCGGCGTGCATCTGTTTGGCGGCACCCAGATCGAGTTCCATCGGCGGTTGATCGGCAATCTGATTGGCAACCTGAAGTTCAATCGGTTGGTGGTCGAGTGTGGCTACAGTCAGTGGGAGGCGATTAAGCCCGCTTGGGTAGAGTTTTCGGTGCCGAAAGCGAACCTGCGCGAGATAGTGGCGCTGGCGCAGGCAAATGGGCTGGAACCCATCCCGCTACTGCAGTCGCTGGGGCATATGTACTGGGTCTTTCGGAACAATGCGAATTTGGAGGTGGCGGAGGATCCCGACACGCCGTGGGCGATTTGTCCACGGCGCGAGGCGTCGCGTCAGTTACTGCGCCGACTGTTCGACGAAGTGCTGGCGATTTTCCCGCGCCGTGCATTCCATCTGGGGCTGGACGAGGTGACGCTGCGCGGGCGGTTTCCCCATAGCCCCGAATGTCGTGGGGCAAGCGTCGCCGAGCTGTTTAGCGAGCATTTCCGTTGGTTGGTGAGCGAGCTACAGGCGCGTGGCGTGCAGCAAATCATGCTCTGGAGCGACATGCTGCTGGCGCCCGGCGAGGCGCACGACGGCGCGGCGAACGCCGCCGACGCTGCCAGCGCCCGTTTCACCCGCGAACAGGTGCTGAAAGCCGTCGCGGACGCGCCGAAGCCCGCACCTGAACTGATCCTCTGCGACTGGCACTACACACCGACCGAACCCGCAAACTATCGCAGCCTCGATGTGCTGCGGCGTGCGGGGTTCTCGCGCCTGATTGCGACGACCTGGTACAACCCGCAGAACATTTACACCTTCGCGCGGGCGGCACGCCAGCGGCGCATCGACGGCTTGCTCCAGAGTACTTGGGCAGGCTACTCTATCACCGAGCAGACGCTGCGCGGCGCGCCTGAGCAGTTCCTCGCCTATGTGTTGGCGGCGACCTATGCGTGGAACAACGACGCGCCGCCTCCTGAGCAG
The DNA here is from genome assembly GCA_039630445.1 of Armatimonadota bacterium. Classification (GTDB taxonomy): domain Bacteria; phylum Armatimonadota; class Fimbriimonadia; order Fimbriimonadales; family GBS-DC; genus HRBIN15. The sequence goes on along the minus strand of JBCNVA010000147.1, from coordinate 707 downwards.
TTGCCGTTCGATATCGAGGCGTTTTTCTATGAACGGTACTGGCGCGAGGCGGTGCCGCTGCAGGCACGAGCAGGGTTTCTGATAGACCTCCGCGCAGCTTACAACCTGCACCTGCGCGAACTCGACGCGAATGCTTTTGGGGAGCTGCCTCTTGGGCGGGCGCGTTTGGAGGGGCACCTCTTTCAGTTGGCTGATTCACCTGAGCAGCCGAACGGATTGATGCTGTTCAGTCCGCTGGCGCCTGGCGATCTCGCCCGCTATCCGCACGAGGTCGTCCTCATGCTGGAGGGCAAGGTGCAAACCTTCTACTTGCTGCACACCACAGGTTGGCAGGTGGAGCGCGGCGAGGAGGTCGCCCGCTATGTGCTGGAGTATGCCGACGGCTCGCAGGTGGAACTGCCGCTGGTTTATGGCGCCCATGTGCGGGCTTGGAACGATCCCAATCCTGCGATCGAATCGCCACCTGTGTGGAGCCGATTGGTGGGCACGCAGCGGGCACGCCTGCGCCTGCTGCGCTGGCAGAATCCTCATCCCGATAAGCCACTACGCGCCCTGCGCCTCCGCGCTACCCATCCCGGTGCGGGCTATATCTTGCTCGGAATCGGTGGCGAGCGGGGGTGAGGTGCCTTATACTAATTCGGATTTCAAGGATTGTAGTTTCGTCGGCGGGGACGCCGACGCTACGCAGGGTGTGTTCATGTCGTCGG
>JBCNVA010000146.1:0-8490 GCA_039630445.1 Armatimonadota bacterium | reverse complement strand
GATTCCTCGCCTTCGGCTCGGAATGACAAGTTCACTGCCGCGTAAAACGCCTTGTCATTCCGAGCGGAGCGTTGTCATTCCGAGCGAAGCGAGGAACCTCACCTACTCAAAAATGACAGGTAGCAAGTTGGGTTATTATACGGCTTAAGCCGTTCTTATGCTAACGAAGCCAACCTGTGTTGGCTTGGAAACCCGCGAAGGTGAGCTTATACCAATTGGGGCGTCAAGTGATACACGGCTCAAGCCGTTCCTTTGCAAACGAAGCCCGCCGACGCGGGCTACAGCCGACGGAGGTCGGCTTCGTCTGCACAGGAGCGGCTTGAGCCGTCCAGCATACTGTGCCGTTTGAAAACCCGAATGGTATTATACCAATCGCTATTTCAAATGCTATCATCGTCGGCGGGGACGCCGACGCTACGCAGGGCGGTGTTCGTCGCGTCGGTGTCTCGCCGACGACATCACGGCGTTTGCTCTGCCAATTGGTATGTTAGTTTGCAAAGGAACGGCTTCAGCTGTCGGGGCTTGGCGCAACAAGCCCAATCGACATCAGAAATGCACGGGAAATTGCGCTGTCAGTTCGCGGACTTCGCGGCGGATGCGCTCCAGTTCGATCTCGCTCTCATAGTAGCGCAGGGCGCGGGCAATCAAGTTAGCAATAATTACCATCTCTGGCTCACGCATGCCGCGCGTGGTCACTGCAGGTGTGCCGATCCGAATGCCGCTGGTGACAAACGGCTTCTGGGTGTCGTAGGGAATCATATTCTTGTTGGTCGTGATGTTGACCGAGTCGAGGATCTCTTGCGCGCGTTTGCCCGTCAGCCCCAGAGGGCTGAGGTCAATCAGCATCAGGTGGCTATCGGTGCCGCCCGCGACCAGTCGGAACCCTTCGGCTTGGAGCGCTTCGGCAAGCGCGCGGGCGTTCGCTTTCACCTGACGCTGATAGATCTTGAACTCGGGCTGCAGCGCCTCGCGGAAGCAGACCGCCTTGCCCGCAATCTGGTGCATGAGAGGTCCGCCCTGCAAGCCCGGAAAGACCGTTTTATCGATGAGCGCAGCGTATTCTGCCCGACACAGAATCATGCCCCCGCGCGGTCCCCGCAGCGTCTTATGCGTGGTGGTGGTCACAAAATCGGCATAGGGGATCGGTGAGGGGTATTCGCCTGCAGCGATAAGCCCCGCGGGATGTGCAATATCCGCCATCAAGTACGCCCCCACCTCATCCGCAATCGCACGCATCGCCGCCCAGTCGATCTCGCGGGGATAGACCGTTGCCCCACCAACAATCAGCTTCGGGCGATGTTTGAGCGCCAGCTCGCGCATCTGGTCGTAGTCGATCGTTTCAGTGTCGCGCCGCACACCATAATGCACGACATTGTAAAGGATGCCTGAGAAGTTGACGGGGCTGCCGTGCGTCAGGTGTCCGCCCTGCGCCAGATCGAGCGCCATGTAGGTGTCGCCAGGCTGCAGCACGGCGAAGTAGACCGCCATGTTCGCGTTCGCGCCAGAGTGCGGCTGCACATTGGCATGTTCCGCGCCAAAAAGTTGCTTTGCGCGTTCGATGGCGAGGCGCTCCACTTCGTCATAATACTCGCAGCCACCGTAATAGCGCTTGCCGGGGTAGCCCTCGGCGTACTTATCGGTCATCACTGAGCCGACTGCCTCGCGCACCGCACGGCTGGTGATGTTCTCGGAGGCAATCAACTCCAGATTGTGCTCCTGACGCTCTGTTTCCTTCTGGATGAGAGCGTACACCTCAGGGTCTACCTCCTGCAAGGAGGCAGTCCGCTGCCGACGCACATAGGTCTCAAAATCGATCACGCTCATCGTCTCGCTCCACTCCTGTGTGCTGAGAAGTTTACCCGATGGGGTATAGTTATGCACGATGCCAGTTTATGAGGGCAGTTTGCAGGCGCAAGGGCGGCGGTTCGCCATCGTGGTCAGCCGCTACAACGAGCTGATCACGGAGCGACTGCTGGAAGGTGCGCTGGGCGTGCTGCAGCGGCACGGCGCGTCGGAGGATGCTATTGACATCTACCGCGTGCCGGGTAGTTGGGAGATTCCCTCTGCCGCCGCTCACTGTGCCCGCTCCGAACGCTACGATGCGGTGATTTGCCTCGGCGCGATCCTGCAGGGCGAGACGGCGCACGCGCACCATATCAGCGCCTCGGTCTGCAGCGCACTAATGCAGCTGAGCGTGGAGACGGGTGTGCCCATCACGCTGGGCATTCTGACTGAGGCGACCTTTGAGCAAGCCCTCGAACGCGCAGGTGGCAAAGGCGGCAACAAGGGTGCAGAAGCCGCCCTCAGTGCCTTAGAAATGGCAAATCTCTTGTGTCAATCAGGAGGCAAGCAATGAGACCCGAATCGCTGGAGTTTTTCAAGGCTATCGTGAACGCACCGTCGCCTTCAGGCTATGAGTTTCGCGCGGCGGAGCTTTACCGTCGCTACACGCGCGAGTTTGCCGACGAGGTGACCACCGATGTGATGGGCAATGTGATTGCTGTGCTGAACCCGTCCGGCAAGCCGCGCGTGATGTTCGCAGGGCACATGGACGAGATTGGCTTCATCGTGCGCTATATCTCCGATGAGGGTTTCCTCTATTTTGGTCCCATCGGCGGGCATGATGCAATCATCCCCGTTGGACAGCGCGTCTATGTGCACACCGCTTCGGGACCGATCCCAGGCGTGATTGGGCGCAAACCCATCCACCTGTTGGAGGAGGACGAGCGCAACAAAGTGCCCAAGCTGCACGAGTTGTGGGTCGATATCGGTGCAGGCAGCAAGGTGGCGGCGGAGGAGAAGGTGCGCATCGGCGACCCCATCACCTTCGCGGCGGAGTTCACCCCTCTGATGAACGGTTTCGCCACCGCGCGCGGGTTCGACAACAAGATGGGGTCTTTCATCGTGGCGGAGGCGCTTCGCCTGCTTAGCGAAAACCGCCCAACCGCTGCCGTGTTTGCCGTCGCCACCGTGCAGGAGGAGATTGGGCTGCGCGGCGCTCGCACCAGCGCGTATGGGATTGATCCCCAAGTGGGCATCGCCGTCGATGTAACGCACGCCTCCGACTATCCCGGCGTGGATAAGAAGCGCGTCGGCGAGATTATCCCAGGCAAGGGACCTGTAATCTGCCGCGGGGCGAACATCAACCCGCGTGTGTTTGAACTGCTGGTGCAAACGGCGCAGGAGGAGGGCATCCCGTATCAGATCGAGGCGATCGGCGGTGGCACAGGCACCGATGCGAACGCGATGCAGATCAACCGTGCAGGGATGGCGACAGGGCTGGTGTCGGTGGCGCTGCGCTATATGCACACGCCCTGCGAGCTGCTCGCGCTTGAGGATGTGGAGAACGCGGCTCGCCTGCTGGCTGCCTTCACCCGCCGCCTCACACCCGAGATGAGCTTCATCCCAGGCGCATAAGCCACTCCAGCGACAGCCCGTTTCGGACGGCGTAGACCTCTTAGCAAGCGCATTGGAAGGAGCGACGTGGTATAATAGGTTTGGGTGTATACTTGGATGCATACCTTGATTCTGTGCGAAGGAGGTAAAAGACCGATGCGAAGCAACGGTTACTTTCGGGCTTTGTTGAGCGGTATCGGCGCAGGGTTTCTGTCCCTGTCGCTCAGCTATGCGACCCTGATCGACTTCGGCAACATCACAGGCGCCATCCCAACCAACTACGCCAGCCGAGTGGACGAAACGGGTAGGGACATCGGTGGGCGAACAGGCTTCAACCTAACCCACGGCGCAACGCCAAATGTCGCCGTAGAAATGTTCTCCGCAAACTATTCCGGTGGCACTTGGGGCTACATCGACAGCCTCTACTGGTGGAGTACGGGCTACGCCGATCTATATGGTGTTGCATATCACTACCCTTCGTGGCAAGGTGCGCGCTTCATCTTCACGGCAGATCCTATCTACTGGGTGCGCTTGCACGGGTTCCAGATGGGCGGTTGGCCGAATACCGATCGCACGCTGCCCTTCCTCCAAGTGCTGGTAGATGGCACACCTATACTGACCCAGACCAATGTACCCATCAGTGGCTCCACCGCGAACACCTTCTCGTTCGATCCGACCACCACGAAAGGCAGTGTCATCGAGATCCGCTTCGGCGGCGACTGGAATGTGGGCATCGACAACATCGGCATCTCGCAGGAATTGATTCCTGAGCCGGCGTCGCTGCTGGTGCTGGGCGTGGGTCTGGCAGGGCTTGCGCGACGCCGCCGCAAATGACCCTGTTATGCTGAGCGGACGGCGAGGAATCTGAACCGCTAACGCGGGGATTCCTCGCCGCGCTTGGAATAACATCCCTGCTGGAGGGCGAGGATTTCTGTGCCAAAGTGGGCTATACTATCCAGTGTCGGAGAAGGGTCTATATACGCGCTGGTGAGGTTGGCAGATGCTGAGGATTGCTGTTGCGCTGAGCGTTTGGCTTAGCGTTGGGGTCATTACGGAAGCACAGCAGCTGATATGGCTGGGCACTTTGCCCAGTGGGCGCCAAAGCCGCGCCTTTGGCATCTCGGCGAATGGGCGCGTAGTGGTTGGATGGTCGTATGATGCAAATTTTCAAGCACGCGCCTTCCGCTGGGAAAATGGCGTGATGCTCAACCTGGGCACTTTTGGGGGCGATCGCAGTGTCGCCCATGCCGCTTCTGCCGATGGGCAGGTCGTGGTGGGCGAGGCACGTAACTTTGCGGGCGTGGAATACGCCTTCCGCTGGCAAAACGGGCAGATGCGTGCGATTAGCAACTTTCGCAGCGCCGCGATGGGCGTTTCTGCCGACGGGAATGTTGTGGTGGGATGGGTGCAGCTACCGAATGGGCAGTGGCGTGCCTTCCGCTGGCAAAACGGGCAGATGACGACATTGGGCACACTGGGCGGCATTCGCAGCGAGGCGAACGGCGTCTCTGCGGATGGACGCTATGTGGTGGGCATGGCAACAAACGCTGCGGAAGTCTGGCGTGCCTTCCGCTGGGATGCCCAAACAGGCTTCATGCAGGATCTGGGCGATTTAGGAAGGGGACTTAGCGTTGCTTATGCCGTTTCGGCAGACGGGCGCGTGGTAGTCGGATCGGCACTCTATCCAAACCTAAATGGGACAGCGTTCCGCTGGGTTGAAGGCACCATGCAGGATCTGGGCACGCTGGGAGGCAACTGGAGCGAGGCATATGGTGTCTCTGCTGATGGACAGGTCGTAGTGGGGATTTCCGCAGACCGAAATGGCTGGTGGCGTCCCTTCCGCTGGACCCCACAGCGCGGGATGGAAGACCTCAACACGCTTTATGCCTCTCAGCTCACAGACGGTTCATGGCTGGAAGCGGCTTATGATGTTTCGGCAGACGGACGCTGGATTGTGGGCTATGGCTACCGTGTGGCGACGGGGCGATATGAAGCGTTCCTGGCAGATACCCGAATCACAGGGGATGCAAACAACGACGGCTGCGTGGACGACGTCGACCTGCTCTTGGTGTTGTTCCACTTCGGTGGTGCAGGTCAAGGTGATGTGAACGAAGACGGCACTGTGGATGATACAGACCTTCTCACCGTACTCTTTCGCTTCGGCACGGGCTGTTGAACGGCTTAGGAGGCATGCAATGTGGCGATGGATAGCGGTTTTGGCAGTAGGCACGATGCTGAGTGAGGTCAGCGCCCAGCGTATCACATGGCTGGGTGGCTTGCAACCGGGCTTGGGCAGCGTGGCGTGGGGCGTCTCTGCCGATGGGCGCACCGTAGTGGGCGTGAGTGGCTTCGCGGGGCAGCGGCGCGCGTTCCTCTGGCGGGAAGGTCTCGGCATGCAAGCCCTGCCCGTGTTCGACGGCGCCACAGGCAGCGAGGCGTGGAATGTGTCCGACAACGGCAGGTATGTGGTCGGCACGATTCTCAACAGCAGCTGGCAGTATCAGAACATCCGCTGGGATGTGCAAGCGGGCACTTTCCAGAACCTGGGCACTTTTGGCGGTGCGGAGGGGCGCGCCTTTGGCGTCTCGGCAGACGGCTCCGTAGTAGTGGGCTACGCCTTTAGCAGTGCAGGACCCTATTTTGCCTACCGCTGGACGCAAGAGAGTGGCTTGGTTAGCAGTGGCGTGCCCTACAGTTGGGCATATGGTGTCTCGGCGGACGGGCAGACAGTGGTGGGGCTGTTCTACACGACAGGCATGCGCGCTTTCCGCTGGCGCGGCAACAACTTCCAAGAGATTGGTGTCGGCGCGGGCTACGCAACTAACGCCAACGGCAGCGTGGTGGTCGGTATCACCTTCAACGCCAGCAACCAGCAGAAGGCGTTCGTCTGGCGTGAGGGGCAGGGGATGCAGCTCCTGCCCGATTTCGGGAATGTGGCGACCGCCAACGACATCTCGGACGATGGGAGCGTGATTGTGGGCGAAGCCACTTTGCCAGGCACTGGACGACGCGCCGTCCGCTGGACGAGCGCAGGAATAGAGGATCTCAACATAACCTACGCCAACCTACTCACCGATGGCTCCACGCTGTTTACTGCCACGCGCGTCTCGGCGACAGGGCGCTTTATTGTCGGTTTCGGGCGGCATGCAGGCGTTGACCAAGCCTACCTGTTGGACATTTGTGCTGCCCATAACGGCGATGTGGACAACAACGGCTGCATCGACGATGCGGACTTGCTGGCAGTGCTTTTTGCGTTCGGCAACACAGGAGCCTCGCTGGGGCGCGTGGATACCAACTGCGACGGCATCGTGGATGACGCCGATCTGCTAACGGTGCTGTTTCACTTCGGAGGTGGATGCTGACCATAGGAGGTTCAAAACAATGTGGGCGCGAGCGGGCTTTCTACGGTCTACACTTGGAGCTCTTGCTCTATTGCTCTGCGGGAACATTGTCTGGGCGCAGCTAACGATGCGCTGGATGTACACGCATGACTTTGCTCAGCGACACGACTTTGGGCGCGCTGTGCAGCTGGATTCGGTCGGCAATGTGTATGTGACAGGCTTCTCGCGCAGCGCGGCAGGCGATTACGACATCCTTGTTCTCAAACTGGATCTGTCAGGCGCGCCTCTCTGGTATGTCCGCTATGGCGGTTCCGCAGGTGGTGATGACAAGGCTGACCACATCGTAATAGATGAATCACGTCAGCAGCTCTATGTGGCGGGCGTCTCGGTTGGCGCCACGCCTGACGACTACATCCTGCTGGCTTACTCTATGCAAACTGGGCAACTCCTCTGGGAGCGCCGATTTTGGAACATTGGCGAGAACTCGATGCAGGGCGGCGGAATCGCTGCCATCACGCTTGACCCAGCAGGCAACATCTATGTGACGGGCGCCGTGTGGAACGGCTATGATTACGATGCTACCACGCTTAAGTACGACCCCAACGGCAACCTGCTCTGGGAGTATACCGATATGAGCTACACTGGCGCGCCCTTCTATGCGGGGCTGGCTCTGGCATATCGGAATAACGCCCTCTATGTGCTGCAGGGCGACTGGAATACAGGAGCAGGCTTCGGTGCCGACATCGTGTGTTTGAACGCCGAAACGGGTGCAGAACAGTGGCGGGTCAATCTTTATCGAGGCACGCTGACCATCGCCGCCGATCTGCAGTTGGACTCAGAGGGCAACCTCGCTGTTCTGTCTACCTTGCGGGTTGGCACGAATCACGACCTTGCGCTCGCCAAAGTGTCGCCAACGGGACAGGTTCTTTGGACTCGCACGCACCATGTGGGAGCGCGCGACTTTGCCGTGCGCTTGCTTGTGGACGAGGCAAACCGCCTTTATGCCTGCGGCACGGTGCTGGTTAGCGGGCAGTGGGAAAACTGTATCGTGGTGGCGTACAACGCGGAGGGCAACCGCCTCTGGGCCACCCAGTTTAATCGCGCGAATCTGCCCGACCTTCTCATAGACGCGGCTTATCATTCGGGGCGCCTCTACCTCACCAGCTGGTCACAGGGTTCGCCCGCAAACTTCGACCTCGCGGTCATCGAGTTGGATACTACTGGCGCCATCCGCTCGTGGGTTGCCTATAACGGCACAGGCAACCACTGGGATGGTTCATACGGCATAACGGCGGCTTCGTGTCAACGTGTCTATGTGGTAGGTGGTACCGATGTCAGCGGCAACGGTACAAACGCTGACCTGCTGGTGGCGATGTATCAATCGGGACGCCCAGAGGATGTGAACCGTGATGGTTGCGTCGACGACGCCGATCTATTGCGAGTGCTGTTCGCCTTTGGGCAAACGGGTTCCAACCTGCCAGAAGATGTGAACTGCGACGGCGTGGTGGACGATGCCGACTTGCTAACAGTGCTGTTCAACTTCGGAGGAGGATGCTGAGATGAGGCGATGGCTGACTGCTACATGGCTGCTCCTGATGCTGATTGCTCCGCGTGCGCAACAGCTGCGCGTATCGGGGCTGCCCGCAGGAGGTCCCGAAGGTCTTACCGCCTACAGCGTGTCTGACAATGGGCAGCTGGTGGTCGGTTATGGCTGGAACCAGTATTATGTGCTGTACCCCGTGGCGTGGTATCC
>JBCNVA010000145.1:0-21936 GCA_039630445.1 Armatimonadota bacterium | reverse complement strand
AACACGATACAGCGCATCGGGGGCAGCCCCTCGACGGCGTTCCGAATGGCGCCGGCTGTGCCAAGCGGTTCGTGCTCCATCGCGTAGCGCATGCGCACGCCAAAACGCGAGCCGTCGCCGAAGTGCGCCTCGATGCGGTCGGCTAAGTAGTTCGTGGCGAACACAATCTCCTCCGCGCCCGCGGCACGAAGCTGCGCCACCTGATACTCCAGAAAGGGGCGGTTGGCTACCGGGATAAGCGGTTTTGGGCGTCTTAGGGTGAGCGGGCGCAGGCGCGTGCCGAACCCACCCGCAATAATTACTCCTCGCATCGGCGTTCCCTCCCTGTATGAGAGGGATTGTACCCGAAAGGGTACTATTCTGGTGGGATGGGTACGGTTTTACGACTGCTTGGGGGACAGGTTTACGCAGCGTGGCGTGCGTTGGGACGCGGCTGGCGCGCGTTTGCCCTGCTGACTCTGGTGATTACCTTGCTCGCGCTGCTGATAGGCGGCTGGCATGCGGCAGGTTGGACACTGCTTGGCTTCTGGGGGGTCGCGAACGCGCTGGTGGGGCTGAGGATGCTGGTGTGGAGTCTGGTGCGCCCGCATCTGTGGGGTGTGATGGTTTCCCCTGCGTTCGGCTGGTCGTTTGTGGGCGCATTTCTGGCAGCAGTCCTTGTGCCTGTGTGGAGCGCCGCAAATCTATCTGAGATGGGCGAGGTCTCGTTCGGAACTGCGCTCCTGTTGCTGATAGCGGGCATTGTGTTCGGCTTCACGCTCATTGTCGGCTTCCTTCTTGGCTTGATAGGCGCGGGTCTGGGGCTGATGGCAAACCCTGCCCATAGGGAGTTAGCCGCTCGGCAAGGGCTGGCGGCCTATTGGGGCTGGCAGGGCGTAGGGCTGGTGGGTGTTTTGCTTGGCTTGCCTACTGGGCTGGTGCTGGCGGTGTGGCTGGGTGTGCCGCTACTCACGCTCGGCACGGTGCGCCTGCTGGCACCGGGCGGTTCCCTCGATGCCTGGCTTCAACAGGTTCGTCCGCGCCTGCGACGCGCGCTGATCCTGCAGGGGCGGTGGGGAACCCGTTTATGGCGGCTGGACATGCGGGGTGTGGCGATTGGCATAGCGGTCGCCCTGCTCGCATGGCTGGTGGGGCAAACAGGTGTGCTGCAACCCTTGCAGGCAAGCAGCCTCGTCTGGCTCGTTCGGTTCCGCAACGAGCCGCTGGTGCTGCAGCGCGAAGGGGCAAGCGTGGAACTTCCGCAGAGCGAGGCGAGTCGGCGCGTGGTGCGGTTGAGCTATGATCCGCAAGGATACGCCGCACTTGCCGAAGGGTCCGAGTGCGCGGTGCTGGCACGGGTCATCCGCCAGCTGCATGCGTGGGGTGCCCGCCTGATCCTCGCGCCGTTGCCGCTGTTGACGACCGAGCCGGAGCAGGCAGAGCCGCTTCGGCGTTTTGTGCAGCGCAATCGGCGTGATTTGCACCTTCTGGAAAAGGTGGTGCGCGAAGCGGGCAATGTGGTGTGGATTGTGCCCGCTGCAAGCCACCCCTCAGCAGAGGCATGGCGACTGCTTGCGGCAGGCAGAGCGGTAGGGGAGATGATGCATGTCCGCTACTTCGCACCGGGACTGCCCGCGATGGAACAGGGCATGCTCACAGTCGCCCCCGCGCTCGCCGCGATGCACGCTCTGGGTGTTCGGGTAAGTGTGCCCCCCAGAGAGCGGTTCATCCTGACCGATTTCTATGGCGAGCAGCCGGGGCAAGTGTTCGAGCCAATACCGCTTTCCAGCATCTTAAACGGGAAGCCGTTCTACTGGATGGAAACGCGGCGTGTGCTGAGAGGCGAGTTTGTTGTGGAGCGTGAAGGGATTACCGCGCAGCCCACACCACCCCAGCAACTGTTCGCAGGGCGGATCGTGATCCTGCCCTCCGTGCAACCTGAGCTTTACTCGACACCTCTCGGCAGGATGGAAAGGGAGGAGCTGATCGCGCACCAGCTCACCTCGCTGCTGCAAGGGACGATCATCAGGATACCTGCAGCCAGATGGGTGTTGCTTGAGCTGCTCCTGCTGGGCGTTGTGGTGGGGCATCTGTGTCTGCGTCGCGCGCCTGTCGGGGCGTGGTGGACGGCGATCTTGATAGCGCTGGTGGTCTGGCTGGGCAGCACTGGACTGTTTCTTGACAGGCATCTCTGGTTCGACCCGTTGCTACCCCTGCTGAGCATGGCGTTGACGGTGTTGCTGGTCTCGCAGCTCACCTTTGCCAGTGAGAGCGCGGAGCGCGCTCGCCACCGCGCGCTGCTGCAGCGGCTGGTTGCGCCCGCTATCGTGGAGCAGCTGCTGGAGGATATCGAGAGGCGACTGAACCCAGGTGGCGTTCGCTGTCGCGTGGTGGTGCTGTTTGCCGACATTCGCAACTTTAGCCGTTTTGCCGAGATGCACACACCCGAGCAGGTCATCGAACGGCTCAATCGCTATCTGGGCGTCCTCACGGAGACCCTGCATGCCCATCACGGCATACTGGATAAGTACACGGGCGACGGGTTAATGGCGATTTTTGCGGCGCACCTGCTGCCTCAGCCAGAGAGCGAGGATCAGCTGATTTGCCGGGCGGTGCGCACCGCGATCACGATGCAACACGCACTGCAGCGGCTCGATCATTCGGGCGACACGCCAGGCGATGCGCCTCTGGGCACAGGCATCGGGCTGCACTTTGGCGAGGCGGTGCTGGGGCTGCTGGGCAGCCCCAGCCAGTTCAACTACACGGCGATAGGGCGCACTGTAGTAATTGCGGCGCGGTTGCAGGCGCTGGCGGCAGCGGGCGAGATCGTGATGAGCGAGGCGGTCTATCAGCCGGCACACCGCGCGGGCATCGTGCCCGAGCTGCCCCCTGAAACCGCCCAGCTCAAAGGGATGACCACGCCCTTGGTAATCTATCGCCTGCGCCTCTCTGCCCCGATAGGCGAAACGGCTGCGCTTGCAGCGCCCGCATCATGCTGAGGCTACAGATTGTAGATGTACTTCTTGGTGGAGAACATCGGGCGACGCAGCTGGTCATACAGGATGCGTCGCGCGTGCCCATCTGCCCAGAGCGAGTTCGCCCCCTTGCGATGCAGAAAGTTGAAATGATTGATGAGGTAGTCGAGGCGTGGTGGTCCCTGCTCCCACTCCTTGCCCCGCTGGGGCCAATTCACAGGCTGCAGGAAGTTGCACATGGGCACACGCGCCAGGTGCTCCCACATAATCAGCGTGCGCGCAGGTTCCTCCACCTCCGCATCGGGCGCAGCGATCGAATAGCAGGCTCCGCCGATAATCACCGTCTGCTTCGACCCTGGACCGTACTCGTTGCCGTTAGCAGCAGGATTGCTCGCGTAGTAGCCCGACCAGAAGGCGGGGCTGAACCAGTTGAACGCATACGCCATCTGCCAGCGCACAGGCATGCTGGGACAGCGCTTGACACCCTCGTTCTTGATGTAAGGGTCGATGAGACCGGGACGCGGCCTGTTCTGTGCTGGCTCATACACCCGCCCGTAGAAGCAGCCATCCAGTGGATAGTTCGCGTTGTCGTAGCCAATCCAGATTTTCTGGGGATGCGGCCACTGGGGCGAGACCTCCCGCGTGGAGGTGGGGAACCATGTCTCGTCGTGATCGATGATATACAACCGCATCGCCTTCCCGATCTGGCGCATGTTGCTCAGGCAGACGGTTTGACGCCCCGATTCACGCGCCTCCGCGAACACCGGGAACAGAATCGCCGCTAAGATCGCAATAATGGCGATTACGACCAGCAACTCGATCAAAGTGAAACCCCGCCTCATGATTGCACCTCCGCCATTTGTGCCAGACCCTGCACTACGGCTTCAGGTTTGGCTAAGTCTATTATAACCCAAGTTGCCACCGGTTGTTTTTGAGCGGGCGAGATTCCTCGCTTCGCTCGGAATGACAAGGCTCCGCTCGGAATGACAAGGCTTTTTTACGCGGCAGTGAACTTGTCATTCCGAGCCGAAGGCGAGGAATCTCACTTCGCTCGGAATGACAATACCAACCTTTTGAAAACGCCCTGTCATTCTGAGCCGAAGGCGAGGAATCCGAGACCCCTCACTGCGTTCGGGGTGACAAACAGAACGCTTGTCATTCCGAGCCGAAGGCGAGGAATCTCAGATAGGTGGCAAGTTGGATTATAGTAACCCAACTTGCCACCAGAGGTTTCTAAGAGGCTCCCTGACCGCACGATGGTTTGCAGGTGCAGGTTCCAACCGCGATAGATGCCTGAAGGTATAATCAGGGGTGGTGAGAGACGATGGCGACGCCCTCGCCCGAAGTCCGAACGCAACAGCCCACCTCTGAGCATAGGGCAATCCAGCTGAACGCGCGTGGCAGGCTCCTAAGCAGCGCGCTGGGCATCGCCGGGCTGGGGATGCTGGTGCTGGTGGTGCTTGCCTTTTTCTGGGTGCCGCCCGCTCAGGATTTCCGAGATCCCGGCTCAGCGCGGATTATCCTGTTCCATGTGCCCGCTGCCATTATGAGCGTGGTCTGCTTTTTGGCAGGTGGCTTTTTTGGGTGGCGCTACCTGCGTCATCGGCGGATGATGGACGACGCGCGATCTGCTGCTGCGAACGAGGTGGGGATGCTGTTTGCCCTGCTGACCACGCTAACAGGGATGGTGTTTGCCAGTCAGCAGTGGGGCAAGCCCTGGCACTGGGATCCGCGTCAGACCACGATTCTCATTCAGTTGCTGATTTATGCGGCTTATTTTGCGCTACGGGCAGCAGTGGAGGATGATCGCCAGCGGGCGTCGCTGAGCGCGGGCTACACGGTGTTTGCTGCGCTCACGGTGCCGTTTCTTATCTTTGTGTTGCCGCGCCTACCTGCGATTGCAGAGCAATCACTGCATCCGAGCAATGTGCTTGCTCGCAAGGAGGGGCTTGATTGGTTCTACCGTACAGGCGTCTATTTGGGCTTTTTGACCTATGGTGCGCTGGCGTTTGTGTTGTATCGGTTGCGCACGACCCTGGCACAACTGGAGGGACAGATTCGTGAACTGGCAGATCGCGTTGAGCCTGAGCATCGGCATCGTGTGGGCTGGCGTCTTCATCTACCTCCTGTGGCTTCACGCGCGGATCAAGAAGCTTCAGAGTGAACTGGAGCAACTCAGGCGGAATTAGCGCTCCTTTTTGGTTTCCTTCGGGGTGATGACCAGTTCGCCCTGGGGAATGCCTTCGCGTTCAGCGGAGAACGCCTCGATGCGTTGGGTCTCCTCGCCCAGATAGACAATCACCCGCTGATGGTTGCGGGCGACGGTGTGAAAGAAATCGTCCTCCGCTTCCACGAACACATTGCCCTCCAGCGTCAGGGTGGTCTGCTCAGCGTCGTAGATGGCTGTTTGGGCGCGGGCATTCAGCATGGTGAACGGCTTCGGACGCGCATAGCGCACGGTCACGCCCTGATCTGCCACCGCCTGCTGCAGCACGGGTTCCTCACGCTCGTTGTAGCCCAACTGCGCCTGTACGCGGTTCGCCTCAATAACAAGATATTGATCAGGTGCTTCGATGCGCACGGGCTTCTGGCGGCTGCGTATCAGCTCCAAGCGGTAGGTGCGGGTTTTCGGCTGGCTCTCGGCGGTATAGCGTTCATAGCCCGTGATGCGGATGGTGCCAAACTTGATCTCGCGCGGCTGTTTCTGAGGCGGTTGCGCCTGCAGCACCCAGCCGAGCCATCCCAGTAGCCCGATTATTATGGCGGTTCGTCGCATTAGTTGCCTCCCCAGGCGCGTTCTAAGGCGGTGTCGAGCGTGAGATGCTCGTCGCGCATCGTGAAATCGCCCCACTGGATCACCACGCCACCTGTGGCGATGAGGCGGTCATCGCGCGCTTTCCAGAGGACGCGGTCAGCTTGAAGGCGGGCGCGATTCACCCGCGAGATGGCTTGAACCTTGCCCCACGCTTCGACCTCGCGGCGTTCTGCGTCTGCGCGGGCATAGCGGGCAGTCAGCTTTAGCACAGGCTTGCCGTTGCGGTAGAGCCAGCCCTGTACCTCGATGAGCGTGCCTTCTGCCTGTTTGCCACCCGACCGACCCTGCAACGCCTGCGCCTGCAGTTTCCAGAGCGTGTTGCCCCGCTCATCCTGCTGTTCCAGCGTGGGCTGCGCGACTTGATAGCGCGCCTCGGGCAGGTTATCGGACGAGGCTCGCTCATCCGGGCGGGATTGCACAGGCGGCTGCGCTGGCTGGCACGCAAAAAGCAGGGCAGCAAGGGACCAGCAGAGCAGAGAGCGAATGGCAAGCAGCAAGGCGTTGCAACGCCCAACACGCCCTTCGCAACCCACCTGAAGGTCCCTTCCTGTGCACCGCTCGCTCCCTGTCATCGATTGCCGATTGTACCCTTTCGGGCTATAATATTGGCATGCGACGCGCTTATGCGGTTATCGGGCTGAGCGTGCTGGTCGTCCTGCTCTGGGCGCAGAAGGTGGACTATTCGGGCTATCAGGTGTTGCGGGTGCAGCTCACCAGCCTGAAACAGCTCGCGGAGCTTGAGGAGCTGGTGCGCGACATCTGGACATGCCATCCGCGTGGGCGTACTGTAGATGTCTGTGTTTCCCCTAAGGAGCGGGAGCAGCTGCGCAAGGCGGGCTATCAGTGGGAGGTGCTGATCGAGGATGTCGGAGCGCTCATCCGCGAGCAAGAGAGTACATTCCAGCCGCAAGGTGGCGATATCTTCTCGCGCTATTTGCCCCTACAGGAAGTGTACGCGGTCATGCGTTCGCTGGCGGAGCAGAACCCGCATCTGGTGCAGCTGCTGCAGATAGGGCGCTCGATAGAGGGTCGCCCGATTTATGCGCTGCGCCTTACCAAAGACCCGCGCCGCGCACGGGTCTATCGCCACCGCCCCCAAGTGGTATTGAACGCCTGCCAGCATGCCCGCGAGTGGATCACCGTCGCCGTCGCGCTCTACTTGGCACATCGGCTGTGTGCAGAATATGGCATCGATACGCGCGTTACTGAGCTTCTGCAGCGCACGGAGGTCTACATTGTGCCCGTGGTGAACCCCGATGGGTATGAGTATAGTTGGACAACTGATCGCCTGTGGCGCAAGAATCGCCGCTATCTGGGCATTATTGAGGGGCGGGCGGTTTACGGTGTGGATTTGAACCGCAACTGGGGCTATCAGTGGGGTGGGGAGGGTGCCAGTCGGAACCCGCGTTCGGAGACCTATCGGGGCACCGCGCCCTTCTCGGAGCCGGAGACTTATTTCCTCAGCCAGTGGATGTCCACTCTACCGCTGCTGCGTGCCCACATCGATATCCATAGCTACTCCCAGTTGATTATGTGGCCCTGGGGTTACACCAATCAGCTGGCACCGCACGACTATGTGTTCCGTCGCGTCGGGCTGGAGATGCAATCGCTTATTTTCAGTGTGCATGGGATGTTTTACAATGCGGGTCCCATCTACACGACGATCTATCCTGCCAGTGGCAACGCGGTGGACTGGGTATATGGCATGCAGGGCGCGCTGTCCTTTGCTTACGAACTGCGCGACACAGGACAGTACGGATTTTTGCTGCCACCCGACCAGATTCGTCCGAATGGGGAGGAGATATATCCTGCTGTCCTCCGCCTGATCCAGTGGGCATGGGAGCGTCGCTGGGACTAATACCAATTGCAGAGCAAACGCCGTGATGTCGTCGGTGAGACGCCGATGCTACGCAGGGCATGTTCGTAGCGTCGGCGTCCCCGCCGACGATGACGACACTTGATTGGTATAAGTTTGCTCCTTCGCTATTCGCCCAGCAGCGCGCGTCCCATCACCAGGTAGTCGGCGCCCCAGCGAAGTGCTTCCTCAGGGGTCGCTACGCGCTTCTGGTCGGCAGCGGGCACACCCGCTGGGCGAATACCCGGTGTGACAATCAGGAAGGGCGGGGGAAACCGACGGCGCAGGGAGGCGATTTCCTGAGGAGAGGCGATGACGCCATCCAGCTGGCAGTTGTACGCCAGTTGTGCCAGGCGCAGCGCATAGGCTCTGGGGGTGCGCGGGATGCCCAGCTCCTTCAAGGCAGGCGCATCCAAGCTGGTCAGCACCGTTACGCCCATCAGTAAGGGGGGCATGGCAAGATTTGCGACCGCTGTGCGCGCCGCTTGTAGCATCTCCCGCCCCCCACTCAGATGGAGGGTCAGCATCCACACGCCCCGCTCCGCCGCCTGACGCACCGCCAGTGCAACCGCATGTGGGATGTCGTGAAACTTCATGTCGAGAAAGAGGCGCGTTGCACCCGCCTGACGCAGCAGTTCCAGCCCATCCAGCCCGTAGCGAAGGATGAGCGCGCTCCCCACCTTAAAGGCGTGCACCCGGTCGCGAAATCGCTGCACCCAGGCGCACGCCTGATCAATCTCCGTGGTATCCAGTGCTAAGATGACCCGACGCAGAATCGATTCATCGACCGCCATGCGCTATCTCAGCGAGGCGCGTCGGCGCTGCTCTGCCAGTTCAATCGCGCGTTGCAGCACCTGCTCCAGCTCCTTCTCCGTGCCAGCTCTGTAGCCAGTCTTGATGAGCTGGATTTTGCCTTCCGCGTCGATCACCACAAAATGTGGGATGCCCGAAACCTGGTACGCTTCGGCGACAGCCCCTTTGGTGTCCATCAGCACGGGAAAGGAGTAGTCGTACCTCTCCATGAATTCACGGACCTTCTCCTTGCTTTCGCGCAGATTCACCGCGAAGATATGCGCCCTGTCCTTGTATTTCTCGAAGAACGCCTGGGTATGGGGCAGGGCGCGTCGGCACGGGCCGCACCAGGTCGCCCAGAAGTCCAGAAAGACGGGCTTCCCTTTCAGCTCGCTGAGTTTTACCGTCTTGCCGTCGAGGCTTTCCAGCTCGAAATCGGGCGCAGGAGTGCCCGGCTTCAGCTGCTCTTGCAGAACGGCGAACGCACCCAGCAGGCTCAGCACGCTCAACACCAAAGCAACAACCCATTTCTTGCTCATAGCGATGTCCTCCACATTTATGGTGTACTCTATTTTAACCCAACTTGCCACCTATCTGAGATTCCTCGCCTTCGGCTCGGAATGACAAGTTTCCTGCTGCATAACACGCCCTGTCATTCCGAGCGAAGCCCTATCATTCCGAACGGTGCCTTGTCATTCCAAGCGAAGCCCTATCGTTCCGAACAGTGCCTTGTCATTCCGAGCGAAGCGAGGAATCTCGCCTGCTCAAAAATGACAGGTAGCAAGTTTATTTATTTTACCCTCGATGTCTTGCACGCGGCGTCTCGACTGTGCCGGCGGAAGGCGCGGGGCGTTTTGCCAAAGTAGTGATAGAACACGCGCGAGAAGTGGCTCAGGCTTAGGTAGCCCACTTCAAGAGCGATTTCTGAGACGGAGAGGTTTGTGGTCGTCAGCAGAGTTGCCGCGCGTCGCATGCGCAACTCGGTCAGGCACTGAGAAGGCGAGCGTCCGAGCGCCATACGGAACAGCCGCTGGCACTGACGCGGGCTGACCCCCATCTGGCGCGTCATTTTTTGGAGCGCGTCAAACTCGCTCAGGTGCGCTTCCAGATACGCCAGCGCCTGCTGCAGCCGTGCCTCGTCACGAGCGACTGCGACCTCTGGTTCCCGAAAGCACAGGAACGCCAGCAACTCGCGCAACTTCGCCTCATAAAACAGGCGAAGGCTGCCAACGGGCGGGGGGTACAGGATCGAATCGATCACGCTGGCGGTCAGCGGATTGCTCGTGAGAAGATAAAGCTGCTCCGGGAGCGGCGATTCGCCCCGCACAAACGGCGACAGCGCATCCAGCACCCGCTCCGCCTCCTGCACCAGCAGGCTTCGCAGATACTCAGGCTCCAGACGCACTACCAGATGATGATGCAGATAGTGCATGTCGGGGCGCGCGGTGCGGGGGCATGTCAGCTGACGCAGGTCGGGCGGGCGCAGGCTGACCACCAACTCGCACCAGCCTTCGGATGGCTCGAACTCGGGCGCCAGAAGCGGGTCATCCGACGAGAATCGCCGCTCAAAGATGAGGAATCGCTCTGTGCGGCATAGCAGACGCGAACCCGGAGGCGTGGCGCCCTGCGAAGCAAATCCTTGCCCATCGCCCTTCGCCATAAGCCCGCTTCTACTCTCGTGCATCGTGGAGAGTATACCCACCCGTCACATCCCGCTTGCCTGTGCCTCCTGCGCCTCGAACAGGGTAATCTCGCGCACAGTCTTTTCCACCAGATCGGTCTCCAGCACGAGGCAGGGGTAGCCGAAATGCTCAGCAGGTTTGAGAGGCAGCTCGTTGCTGCCCGTTTGAGCCCAGCCGCTGAGCGGAGTGAACAGAAGGAGGGTCAGACGACTCAGCGCCGTGGAGGAGAGCAACGCCAGCTGCATCTGCCCCATGACGCCTGTGAATCGATGGCGAACGGCGGTGCGTGCCGTGTGCCAGCGCGCCAGTTCGGCAGCAGTGATCCATTCATAACCCGCGTTGCGGGCAGCAGCGAGCATGCGTACAAAGGCGTCCGCTTTCGCCTCGTTCTCTACAACGGTAGGGCGCACGGTGAAGTGGCAAACGCCATGCACTGCCTGTGCCATGCGCAGGATCGCCTGTGCCTGCCCAGAGCTGACCCGCTCGATCAGGTGATAGCCCAGCAGCGGGACTACATGCAGGGCATGCAGTTCCCCAGGACGGGCGTGGTTGAGCGGTCGCCACGGATGCGCGCTGCCGAAAGCGAATCCTGCAGCGCCCGTTGCATACCCACCGCGGCTCAAATCGCTCAGAATCTGGGCTTGCTCAGCGTAAGCGTAGAACTCGGTGCAACCCCGCCAGTGCAGATCCGCCACCTGCACCGCCGTGATGGCTCGCACTCCACTGAACCGTCGCAGGTTGTCGACCTGGTTCTGCAGCGTAGCCGCCCGGCAGAAAGCAGCAGGTTCAGGCACATAGCGCAACCCGATCTCATGCCCCCGCTTAGCCAATTCGCGATAGAACACTGGTTCGTGACTGACCTCGCTAAGGCACCAGACTGCGCGCACACCCGTCAAAGTCAGCAGGCGCTGCAGGGTCAGCTCATGGGAGGCAGCGGATGGCTCTGCATCGATGCTCAGAATCGCAACGCCCGGCAGATGGTCTGGGTAGAACCAGAGCATCGGCACGACGGCGCCGCGCTGCTGCCCGCCCCACAGCACGGCGCGAATCAGGCTCTCCTGCCAGAGGTCTGCCACAGGCTTCAAGAAGCCATACCCGCCCTCGAACGGCTCGCGATCCAGATGCCAGTCGAGGTGAATAGCATCCTCGGCGCGCAGGGCATGGTCATCAGGGTCGCGCTCCACATCGGGAGGCAACACGGCGGGTTCCACCACCGAGCGCCCGTGGCGGATGCGGGTGATGCTCTCGCCCGGATGAACCGCAAACAAGATGGCGTGCCCCGTCCCATGCGCACGATGGACAATGGCGGGCAAGCCTGTCTCTCGCCCGTGTGCATCGAGCCAGTGCGCCCAGACCGTACCCTCCTGAGCGTCCACTGCCACACCTCCAAATCCGTGTAGCATCCCCCACTTTTCGGGTAGCACGGGATTTGAAGGCGAGCCAACGGCATAGCCCTCGCCCAAGCGCTGGATAGTGCCTTCCCGATGGAGCCGCGGATGCACGCCGAACAGCTGGGGTTGGGCGCATACCCCGCCAAGCGCAATCCAGATGCCGCCCTGCTGCACGAAAGCTTGCAGCGCATGTGCCGAATCGTCTTCGAGTTCACCTTCACCAATCGTTATCAAAATGTCCAGCGTTGCTACCCGTGCAGGGAGATCCTCAGGGATGAGCCAGTCCACCAGCAAGCCACTATACTGGATCAGTTCGCAAGTTAGTCGGTCGAAGGGTTGCAGCACAACGGGCACAGCGCCCATGCCCGCCTTGCCTTTCGCCCGCATCGGGCAAACGCCGATTCGCGCCCAGCGCCATTCCGCGGAACCCATCGCTCGTATACTCACTCCCCCTTCCGATTATCGGCAGAACCTATCGGAATCAGGAAGGGGAGTTGGCGCCTGCCGACACTCAATCCCTGCTCGCCACTTTGAGGCGGGCAGGCGCCGCGACACCGCGTCGGTCAGGCGCGTAGTATTCGTAGACCAGCGTGCGCCCCGTTCGGGCGCGAACGGGCATTCTGGCGCGCAGCCTGAAGCTCCACTCTACAGTGGTCTGGCTCTCGATGCGCTCCAGATAGCAGATAATCTGGCGCGGCGTCAGCTCGTACTTCTGCAACACCTTTCGTGCCACCAGCGCGCTCAGGTCATCGTTCAGCACTTCGAAGCCGGGCGGAATGCCGATGTCCACAATCACCATTTCAGCGTCTAACGATGTGCGGTTCGCCACGCGCACATAGCAGGTGACGACCTCGCGCGTCTGCAGCTCGGTGCGGTCATACTGCACGCGCACCTGCAACGGCTCATCTGGTTCGGGCGGCACGAGTTCCCATGGCAGATGGAAGCCTGCGCTGATCTGATAGATGAGCGCACCCCCACGCCGCCTCTCGGCAGGGATGAAGGTGAATTGCACGATGTTCGCGCCTTTACGCGCGACATGGGCAGCGTCGGCAATTCGCACCACATCGGCGTTTTCGGCGGTGATGCGCCACTCAGCGACCTGCGAGCCGTTCACCTGCAGGCGTAGCGTGCCATTGAGGACACCCACGCCATACTCGGCTGAAGTGAGGAATGCCTTGAGCGCCCAGATAGTTGCCTGCGTCGTCCACCATGTGCCAAAAGTGTCCTTATGGCGCACCAGATAGGTCAGCGCTTTGCTGACCAGTGGGGCATAGCCGCCGTGCCGAATGAGCGCGTAGGTGGCGAGTGCCGTTGTTTCTAAATCGCCGCTCTGCCCATGTCCAAAGAAGGGCGTGCGCTCGCTGGTTTCCCAGAAGGCGATTTCGTCGTTGCCTCTGGCGAGGCGGGCGAGCCTCTCTGCCACCGCTTGCGCCTTGGTCAGCTCGCGTGCGCCCAGAAAGGCGTTCAACATCAGCGCCAGCGTATAGGGGTCATTCGTGTGCCGGATACGCTCGTGGAGATAGCGGATTGCCCCCTGCACAGCAGGTGTCGCCATTTTCTGAACCGCACCTGATACCTGCGCCGCTTCCGTGATCGCCCAGGTGATATAGGCAGTGGTGCGCAGCTGGTCGGTCTGACGATTGACCGCACCTTCAAGAATGCCCGATGTATCGGGTGTCCAGGAACCGTCCACTCTTTGCTGGAGGATAAGCCACTGAACGGTGCGCGGGATTAGCTCAGGGTCGATCTCATGCACTCGGCTCATGTCAGCGAACTGGAGCAAGCCGTAAGCGGTCAGCACCTGATGGGCAGGTGGGTTGCCAAACCAGCTGAAGCCACCCCCCTTCACCTCAAAGGTCAGCAGCCGTTGGTAACCGAGCGTGATGAACTGACGCGCCTTCATCTCGGTGCTGGGCATCGCTTTACCCGTGCTTTTCAAGTAGCGCAGCACCAGCACATTGGGATAGTTGATGCTGGAGGTCTGCTCGAAGCAGCCAAAGGGCATCCGCAGCAGGTTCTCCAATCCGTCCAGCACCTGCCCTAATGCGCCCGCGTGGATTTTGATCTGGAGCGTATGCTTGCCCTCGATAGCGGTCGATGGGATCTCGATGGACACGGTGCGCGTGACGGCGCCCTGACTGTTGGCAGGGATGGTCAGCTGGTCGCTGAGCGTGTGCCACATCTCCTTGCCGTCAGGCACGATTGTGGTAGTGCGTTTAATCGCGTCGCTCATCGCGGAGCCGCTGGCGTAGACCGTGATGGCGTGCGTGCCGAACCGTACCGCGCGCAAGCGGAAACGCACGCTGGTCACCTCGTTCGGCTGTAGGTGCACCACCTGCTCCGTTGCACCCATCGGCTGGAAGCCGCTGCCAGCGTCCAGGCGCAGGCGCACCGTTTGGGAGCGAGCCAAGTAGTTGTAAAGCGCGACGGGCAGCTCCACCTCATCACCCATCGTGAAGGCGAGTGGAAGGTCAATATCCACAAAGAAGTCCTGAAAGACACGGATGGGGGCGGTAGTGGAGCCGAGCTGTCCCGTAACCGAGTTCGCCATCGCGGTCAGTCGCCAGGTGGTGATGCTGTCCGCCAGCGTAACGGGTAGGGTCGCCTCACCGCGCTGATCGGTGATGAGCGCAGGCTGAACCAACAGCGTTTCCGGGAAGAACTGGCGGACGCGCGTCGGCTGCTCAGCAGAGGTAGCTGATTTCGCCTGAGCACCCGCCTCTTCGGGGGTTGCCATCTCCAGCTCTATGGTGTCGGGAGCAGCCTGTGCAGCGCGTGGAACATCGCGTGCCGCTCTGCCGTGTGGGGAGGAAAATGTCAAAAAATCCAACAAATGCCCTTGGTCTGATTCCGCCATCCTCCGAATCGCCCACTCGGTCGCCAAATAAACCGTCAGGTCGTCGTCCGTATCCCATAGGCCGTCGGGTCCCGCCGCCTGCAGCACCATATCAAGCAGCTCTCTGCCAAAAGATTTCAGCCGATAGGGGTTGCCCAGCGGGTCGCGGATGTCCTGCGCACTCAATAGCTCAGCGCGCAGGAGGGCGTCAAGGGCTTGCTCCGCGGAGAGTTGGACGCCTGTCGTCTGGTGGTAGGTGTGGAGGGCACGAGCAATTTTCCATGCCGCTTTTCGAACGAACTCCCTCCAGCGGGCTATGACCTGCTGTTTGCGTGTCTCATAGGAGCTGACCAGTCGCTGGCTGAGCGGAGGCAGTGAGGCAGCGGCTAAGAGCGCCTCAGCGATTCGCTTCCGCTGGCGCGTGCGGGTCTCAGGCTGCAGCAACACTGGGCGCAGCTCCCAGCCATGCACCTCATAGCGCGGTTTGAGCAGCTCCTCCTCCAGCATAAAGTAGAGCCGTTCCAGCCCCGGCTGCATCTCGGTCAGGGCGAACACGCTCTCATCCACAATCGCCACGCCGAGCGCGGCAGGCACCGGTCTGCCAGTGCGGTCGGTGACGGTGAAGCGCAGCTGCGCCGTCTCGCCCGGGCGATAGGTGGCTTTATCGGCGGATACCTTCACCTGCAGCTCATCGGCAGGCTCCACAATCACCACCTTTGCATCGCGCACGATGTCTCCTTCGGGCGTGATACGGTAGGCGTGCAGCGTCAGCGTGCCCATCAGGTCGGCAGTCAGGGGCAGCTGCATCATGCCATAGCCTGAGCGCATCTCCACCGTGCGGGTCAGCACCGTCTGGCGGTTGAGAATCGCGTCGACGAAAACGGGCGCGTTGCTGGAGATGGGAGCAAACAGCTCCAGTTTCAGACTTTCGCCCACCTTCGCCAGCGATTTGCTGGTGCGCAGCAGGATTGCCTGCTCGCTGGCAACGGTGGTCAACTCGCGCCGAATCGTGACGCGGTTGCCGCGGGCATCCCAGACCTCGCCCTGAACATCCACGGATAGCCTCGTTTCGTCCTGCTGATCCCCCCGCGATGGAAGCACACGGCGAGCAAGGGGCGGCCAGTGGCGAATGGCGGAGGCAGGCAGCACTGCTAATCGCACGGTTGGCACGCCGATGCCCAGCGCATCGGTCTCGCCCTCCGCGGTGAGTGAGGACACCTGCGCCCAGTCTTGCGACAGCGTGAGGCGAAAACGACACGGCGCAGGCGTGCCGTCAGGATAGGTGGTCAACACATAGAGGCGCATGGGGATACCTGGCTTCAGCGTTGCGCTCTCCGGAATCAGCGCGACATTAATGGGCTGCTCGCTCACTGGCAGGGTGATGGCGGTGCGTTCGGTGTGCCCTGCCCGATCGGTCACGAACGCTTCCACACGCATCAGTGCGTTGCCCTTTTCAAGGGGCAACCCCACAAAGGTCTCTGGCAACTTCACACTGAACTGGTAGCTCCCGTTCTCATCCAGCGTGCCTTTCAGCTCGGCGAATTGGTGCCAGCCCGTGTCGAAGGTGCTGAGGCGGATAATCGCCTCGCCTCGGCTGACCGCCTTGCCGAAAAAGTAGTTCGCGCGGACTGTACCCTGCAGGGTTTCACCGGGCAGATAGTAGCGTTCCGCGGTGGTCAGCTCCACTTTGAACTTGGGCAGCAGGTAGCGTTCGACGCGGAAGGTGCGTTCGGCTTGGTCAGGGCGTTCATCGGGCGTCGACGCCTGCAAGGAGGCAGACACCCGATATTCGCCCAAGGCGATTTCATTCGCGAGCGGGAACTCCGCCGCGGCAATACCGTAGTGCGAAACGCGCTCCTGCACGCGATAGACCATGTTGCCCTTCGGATCGCGCACTTCGAAGGTGAGCATGGCGTTGGCAGCAGGGCGCATATCGGGCTTGCGCAGGCAGAGCGCACGCAGGTGAACCGTTTGCCCTGGCTGATAGATGGGCTTATCGGTTGTGAGCAGGATCTGTGCCCGCTCCTCCACAGTGATGGGCAACTCCAGCTGATCGACGCCAAGTGGCGAGTTAACCTCAATCTTGAGGCGATAGTTCCCTGCCCGCTCGGGCGCGTCCAGACGGATGTCAGCGACGCCATGGGCGTTGGTTGTGCCCTCGTACACTACACGGGCGGGATGCAGGCGAGTCGTGTTGGCACTTTGCGGCTGGAGCATCACCCGAAACCGCGCCTGAATCGGTTCAACCGAGCGTGTGCCACGCGCGCGGCTCATCGTGACCAGCCGCAGCCCGATTCGTGAGTCGGCAAGCCAGCGCGTTGAGCCATAGAGCTGGGTATCCAGAGGGGGAATCTGATAGGGCGAGACAGGCTTGGCACTTCCCTGCTTGCTCAGGGTCAGGTTCAATCCAATGGTTAGCACCGCCAACCCCCCAAAAAGCCATTCGGTGTGCTTCATCGTCGTTCG
Source organism: Armatimonadota bacterium (assembly GCA_039630445.1). GTDB lineage: Bacteria > Armatimonadota > Fimbriimonadia > Fimbriimonadales > GBS-DC > HRBIN15. The sequence goes on along the minus strand of JBCNVA010000145.1, from coordinate 5,145 downwards.
CCTCCCATCGGATATTGCTATTTCTTTGACGCGCAGCTCATGTAAGGCGTTTCAGGGTTGCTTTTTGCATGCGGACTACCCTCGCTGCAGGCAGGAAAGAATTTCTGCGAAAGCCCGCTGCGCCTGTGAGTTTTTCGGGGATGCCTGCCGAGAATCGAAGCGAGATGAGCCAGGCGGAAGTGATCGAGCTGGGTCGGCAGGCGATGTGGGTGGGGCTGCAGGTCGCCCTGCCCGTGTTGCTGGCGGGTCTTATCGTCGGGCTGCTAATCAGCATATTTCAGGCAGTGACGCAGATTCACGAGATGACCCTCCAGTTCGCACCCAAGATCCTGGTGATGGGGTTAGTGTTCCTGTTTGCAGGCGGCTGGATGCTGATGCAATTGGTCGACTTCACCGCGCGCGTGCTGGCGAACCTCCCGCCACGATAGCATGGCTGTGGATGTGCAGCTGTTCTGGGCGTTTCTGGTGGCGTTTGTGCGGGCGTCGGCGTTGTGCCTGCAGGCGCCCGTGTTCGGGAGTCGGTTGACGCCCGCGCCCGTGCGCATCGGGCTATCCGCGGTGCTGGCTGCGGGATTAGCTCCGCTGATTAAGTCCTCTGTCGGTGCGCCTCCTGCTGAGTGGATACTCCTGATGATGCGTCTCGTTGCCGAAGCGCTGATTGGGCTGGTGATGGGGTACGGGGTGAGCCTGATTATCGGCGCGGCAGCGATGGCGGGTGAGCTGCTCGATATGAAAATGGGCTTCGGACTGATGCAACTGCTGAACCCCGTAAGCAGCTTCCCCACCTCGCTGCTGGCGCAGTTTCACTACTTGCTGGCGATGACCCTGTTCGCGCTGGTCGACGGGCATCATCTGCTGCTGATGGCGCTGGCACGCAGCTTCGAGGCGAGCGGCGGTATTGAGGGCTTAGTCCCTTTGGCGGAGCATGGGATGCACACGATGACATGGCTGGCAAGCGAGATGATGGTGCTGTGCCTTCAGATTGCGGCGCCTGCCGGCGGGGTGTTGCTGGTGGTGGATGCCGCGATGGCAGCTGTTTCCCGCGCCGTCCCGCAGGTGCCAGTCTGGTTGATCGGGATGCCCGCCAAAATCGCGATTGGTTTTATCGCGCTGGGGGCGAGCTTGCCTGCTCTGGTCAGTCTCAGCCTGCGACTGACCGATCTCTCCGCCCGCTTTCTGGGCGAATGGCTGAAAATGCTCGGTCTGTAGAGCCAGCTGAAAGGTCGCGGAAGGCGAGCTGTAAATAGCCAACCGCAACGCTCCTACTCGCCCTTCGGGATGCGCCAGTAAATATCGCGCGTCTCAACGATGGTGAAGGGGTCATGGCACTGGATGGCGATGTGTCCCTCCTGAAACTCGCGGTCGCGGACATCAACCGTCTTTTGCCCGTTCACAAAAATCTGGATGTGGTCGCCCTTTGCCACGATGCGTATGGAAAACCACGCCTCGTCGCGTGTGAGCAAGCGGCTGGCGCGTGCCCGATTGTAGAGCGAGCCAGTGAAGGGCTGCGCCTCGATATGGTTATACACCTGCGCTTCGTAGCCGATGGGCCAGTTGTTTGGGTTCTCCGGGTTGGGCTTTGCGCGGAAATAGATGCCGTTATTCGGCTTGAACATCTCTGGGCGGAAGCTGCGAATGCGAACCATCGCACGCAGCTCAAAATCGCGGAAGGTGCGCTCAGTGAAGAGATGTCCCATACCGCCCTGCCCAATCAACACACCGTCTTTGACTTCCCAGCGCGCCAGCCCCGTGGCGAACCAGCCGGTGAGGTCTTTGCCGTTGAACAGGGGCTGCCAGCCCTCGTCGCACTCGCTCGGCTTCAGTGGCTTAATCCGTAGATGGCGAAAGCGCACTGTCACACCCGGATGGTGCTGCTGGAAGCCAATTACGCCTTTCGAGAACTCATGCAAGTCAGCATCCTGTACCATTTCGCCGTTGATAACGACTCGAATGCGGCTGCCGCAGGCATAAATCTCGAAGCGGTTCCACTGCTTTTCGGGCGCGATTTCGCGCATGCGCTCCAGATTGGTGGGCACGCGCCCATAGAGGCTGCCCGTTGGGTTGTTCGGATCCTGCAGGCTAATCTGGATTTCGTAGCCGTCGATCCATGGTGTTGGGGTGCGCTGGGCGCGAATAAAGATGCCGCTGTTCGATTCGTGCGTTTCGCCCTTGTCAATCCAGTATTCGCCACGCAGGATGAAGTTGTCGTACTCAGCTTCTGTGCCGATCCAGCCTGCGCCATGAGTGGGTCCGACCAGCTCGCCCCTTTCGACGCGCCAATCAGGTCCGGCGTAGACCTTCCACCCACGCAGGTCTTTGCCGTTGAACAGAGGTCGAAAGCCCGCACGCCGCTCCTCGCGTGTCAACTGCGCCCACGCAAAGTTCAGCCCAACCGCTATGCCAAGCAGCAGGAGGATCCACCGCATACAGAAAAGATTCGCGTGGCAGCTTTGCCGTCCTGTTGCAACGGTAAAGGGGGTGGCTGAAGTTTGAGCCATTCCGTGCTAGATTCCCGTTGAAGCCGACAGGAGAAGTGAGGGCGCTGCCGAAGTAGGTGCCCAAGGAGGTCGATTCATTCTGTTGAGGCTGTGGCGCGCGCCCGTGCAGATTGAGCCGATTCCGCCAGCCGAGGAGGAAGCGTTTTTGCGCCTGCTCTGCCAGTGTTTCGGCTTCGACTTGGCAACGGCACGCCCCTATTTTTACAACGACCCTTACTATCCGCACAATCAACGGTGGGGGCTATGGGTGGGCGAGGGGACATCCCGCACGCTGGTCTCTATTCTGACCGTTGTTCCTTTACAGATGTGGATAGGGGAGCAGCTTGTGCCGTGTGCAGGGATCGCTGGGGTGGCGACGCATCCGCAGTATCGACGGCGGGGCTATGCGCGACAATTGTTGACAGCGGTGTTGAACGCGCTTCATGCGCAAGGGATCCCCGGTGCTGCGCTGCAGGCGTTTGATCTCGATTTTTATCGCCCACTGGGCTGGGAAGTGGTGGGCACGCTGATGCGGGTGCGCCTTGCGCCGCTGGCACTGCCGCCCTTTGCGCCCGACGGCGTGCGGCGCGCCCTTGAAACCGATTACCCTGCTATCCGCCAGCTTTACGAGCAACAGATGCGCCCCGCCACAGGACGCCTGCAACGCGACGAGCTGCGCTGGCGCTACCTGCTGTGGAACTTCCGCTACAAGCTCGTCTACTGCTACGGCGGCACTCTGGAGGGCTACCTGATTTATGACTTTACGGAGGCGGGTTGGGTGCTGCGCGTGCGCGAGCTGCTTTGGTGCACAGAGCGAGCACGCCGCGCCTTGATAGGCTGGCTGGCTTCGAATGAGGAGCATGTGCGCCAGATCGAGTTCAGCGGCACGCCCGATGAGCTGGCGCGCTTGCAATTAACGGGCTGGGCTTCGAGCCACCGCGATCCGGAGGAGCCGTTTCTGCGCTGGGAACTGATGCCCGGCTTTATGTGGCGCGTGACGCATCCGCTTAGTCTGATGCAGACGCTGTTTCGAGCGCGCCCGACCGAGAAGGGGCTATCGTTCTGCGTGGCGATTCGCGATCCTCAGATTGAGGCGAACAGCGGGGTCTACACGGTGGAGGCAGGGGTGGATGGCTGGCGTGTGGAGCGCGGGGTACGGGAAGGGTTGCCCTGCGTGGCTCTGGAGATGCGCACGCTCGCGTTGCTGACGATGGGCGCCTTCAGCGCGGGCGAATTGGCTGCCCGCGAACTACTGAATGCGCCACCTTCCTTGATCGACATGCTTGACAGCCTGTTCCCCGCCCGCTCGCCCTGCCTGCGCCCGATGGATTATTTTTGACCTGCCTGACATGGGGGTACTCCGCGATTCCCGAACCTGCCAGCATGACCGCGCTGGGTGTGGGGCTGCTGGCGCTCTTGGCACGACGCCACCGTTGGCGTACGCATGAATCTCTGAGGTGACAGTAGGCTAAACGCTGTAGCGAGGGTCGCTTGCCTCCCCTTGCAGGTTCCCCTCGCGTAGCAGGGAAGCGTCAGGTTTTCGATTCTCCCTTTGCAAGCAGAGAGGGGAACCTCAAGGGGGGTCAAATCCCGAACAGGTTGCCCCACCTGCCCGCACAGCTTGTCTGATGACGAGCCACTACGCGAACTCTCGCAGGCTCAGGGATTGCAAGTTCATGGTTCACTGTGGGTGCTTGAGCAATTGGTTAGCCATAACCTGATTTCAGCAAACCAGCTTTGCAAGGCGTTACGCAACATGTTGCAGGCAGGGAGAAGGCTACCTAAGGATTCGGTCCGGAAGCTGCGCCAGCGATACGGATGCCCATAAGTCAGCGGGCTAAAGCCATTGCTCACAGAACGCAGTCTGTTATTTGCAGATGGCTTCTCCCGAGTGAGGAAGAAGTCGCCCTCCGTGCAACTCCCGCCGTTTTACCAGCGAGATTCTCTTGCGAGGTGGAATAGAACGGTAGGGCATTATGCCCTTACACGGAGCAGGAGGTGGCAAGGAGCATGGAACGCAAGCGTCTTTTCATCGGACTGGCGCTGTTCGGGCTGATGGCGGTGGCGATTGCCGCCACAACCGTGCAGCGCGTGCTTGTGCAAGCTGTCGCTTCAGATGGAACGGATCAGTTTCGGATGAGCCTGCAGGCGATCAAAATCTATATGGACGATTCAGGAGCACGGCTGATGGGGCGCGGAAGCTTTTTGCTAACGCGCGGCACACAGCAGCATCGCTTCCAGCTGCATCAGCTGACCGCGATGAGTATTGCCGAATTGGAGGAAGGCGGCTACCACATCATGATGCAGGGGATAGCCCAGCGCACCTCGACCTTCTTCCCGAACCGAACAACACGCCCAGAGAGAGGTACCTTCCGCCTAGTGATTTTCGATCAGCCTGCTGAGGATGAGGCAAGCGACACGGTGGAGTTCTACTTTGTCGACAACCGCGGGCGTTTTCTCAATTTTTCAGGCGAGGTAACGGCAGGCACGCTGCAGGTTTCCACACACTCGCTGTAGCGCAACCACGCGCCTCTGTCGCAGAAGCATCCCTATACCAACTGGCAGAGCAAACACGGTGATGTCGTCGGCGAGACGCCGACGCTACGAACACACCCTGGTGATGTCGTCGGCGAGACGCCGACGCTACGAACACACCCTGGTGATGTCG
>JBCNVA010000144.1:0-18378 GCA_039630445.1 Armatimonadota bacterium | reverse complement strand
CAACGCCGCGCTGGGGATTTGAAACCCCTCACCCCGCAACAACTGCGCCACCGTGCGAATCTGCAACTTTGGGAAGAAGTTCAAGGTTGTGTCTGACTGTGGTATAATAACCCAAACTACTACCCGTCGCTTTTGAGCGGTTGAGATTCCTCGCTTCGCTCGGAATGACAGGGCGTTTTATGCGGCAGTGAACTTGTCATTCCGAGCCGAAGGCGAGGAATCTCAGATAGGTGGCAAGTTGGGTTATAATAACCCAAGCCACTACCCGTCGCTTTTGAGCGAGTGAGATTCCTCGCTTCGCTCGGAATGACAATGCCTGCTTTGCAAAAACTGTCGTTCCGAGCCGAAGGTGAGGAATCCCGGATAAGCGGCGACTCGGGTTATGCACTGGATCGGCTTCAACAGCTGATGGATGCAACAACAGGGGGCATAAAAGATGACTTTTAAGGTTGTGCTGGAACCCAGCGACGAGGGCGGCTACACAGTTTATGTGCCCGCTCTGCCTGGCTGCATTAGTGAAGGCGATACGCTTGAGGAGGCACTCCAGAATATCCGTGAGGCAATCGAGCTTTACCTTGAGCCGGTCTGTGAACCGCAGCCTCGGCCTGGGCAACTCGTGCTGGAAGTCACTGTATGAGCAAAGTACCCAGCTTGCCGTACACCGAAATCGTGCGCGCCCTGGAGCGTGCAGGTTGGCGCGTAATTCGGCAGAAGGGAAGCCATATTCGGATGGAAAAGACCATAAACGATGAAACTTTGCGCCTCACCGTTCCCGCGCATCGCCCCGTGAAGCGTTCCACGCTCTCGCATATTCTCAAACAGGCAGGGCTAAGCGTAGAAGAGTTTCTCGAACTTCTGTAGGGTAAGCCTCACACCGCCTCCATATCCTGCCAGTTGTTGCCCACTTTTGCCTCTACAGTGAGCGGCACGCGCAAGGTGTACGCCTGCTCCATCTCTTGCGCAATCGCCTTCGCGATGCTCGCCACATCGTTCAGCGGCGTCTCCAGCAGCAGTTCATCGTGCACCTGCAGCAGCATCCGCGCCTGCGGCTGAATCTCAGGCAATCGCCTCCAGACGCGAATCATGGCAAGTTTCATAATGTCGGCAGCTGTGCCCTGGAAGGGCATGTTGATCGCGGCGCGTTCGGCTGCCATGCGCTCGTTGCGGTTCGCGCTGTGCAGTTCGGGCAGGTAGCGTTTGCGCCCCAGCAGCGTGCGCACATAGCCCTTCTGACGCGCCTCCTCCAAAATCTGCTGCGTGAACGCCTTGATCTGCGGGAAGCGCTGGAAATACTGCTCAATGATACCCCTTGCCTCACCGACGCTGATGCCCAGCTCCTGCGAGAGTCCGTAATCGCTCATGCCGTACAGCACAGCGTAGTTGACCGTTTTCGCCTTGCGCCGCATCTCGCGATCCACCTGCGCGGGCGCAACACCGAACAGGATCGCAGCCGTTGCCGTGTGGATGTCCTCGCCCTGTTCGAAGGCGTGCATCAGCATCGGGTCGCCCGACATATGCGCCAGAATGCGCAGCTCGATCTGGGAATAGTCCAGCGAGAGCAGCCGATAGCCAGGGTCGGCAATAAAGGCGCGGCGGATTTCGCGTCCCACTTCGGTGCGAATGGGGATGTTCTGCAGGTTCGGCTCGCTGCTGGAGAGCCGTCCCGTTGCCGTCACCGTCTGGTTGAGTTTGGTGTGGATGCGCCCCGTGAGCGGGTTGACCAGCTTCGGCAGCGCCTCGGCGTAGGTGGAGCGCAGCTTGCTCAATTCGCGATGCTCAATAATCTTGCGAATGATGGGGTGCTGATCCAGCAGGGCTTGTAGCACTTCGGCATCGGTGGAATAGCCCGTTTTGGTCTTTTTGATCACAGGCAGTTTCAGCTTTTCGAACAGCACGGCGCCCAGCTGTTTGGGCGAGCCGACATTGAACACCTCGCCCGCCAGCGCGTGGATCTCGCGCTCGATGGCTTCGATTTGTGCCTGCAGGCGCGTGGAAAGCTCCTGCAGGTAGGGTCCATCGATGCGGATGCCGTGCCATTCCATGTCGACAAGCACGGGCACGAGGGGCATCTCGATCTCGGCAAACACGGGGAATGTCTCCTCCGCCTGGAGGCGTTCCTGCAGGGGCTGGTGCAGCAGGAGCAGCGCGACGGCTTCAGCAGCGAGGCGATTTCGTTGCGAGGTTGCCTCAGGGGTGAACAGCGTGCCCGTTTTCGGCGGCTCCGCTTCGGGCAGGCGCAGGTTCAGCATCTCCTCACAGAGCCAGTCGAGCGGGTAGCTGGCGCGGCTGGGCTGCAGAATGTAAGCCGCTAACAGGGCATCAAACGCAGGCGGCACCATCTCGATGCCCACGCCACGCGCCAGCAGCAGCTCGGTTTTAGCGTCGTAAGCGAGGCGGGGGCGCTCTCTATCGCGTAGCAGGCGCAGCAACGGCTCAGGCGCAAAGAGGGTGTCGCCCAAGTCAAGCACAACGGCGCGCTGGGGTTCCACTGCCAAGGCAATCTGGTAGAGAATGGCATCGCGCAGACGACGCAGGTCGCCATCCAAGCGCACGGCGACAGGGGTGTTCCCCTCCAGCAGGCGGGTCAAGGTGCGCTCATCAGGGTTATGCACCACCTCTGGCGCCAGCAGCTCGTGGATCGAGACGGTCTGGATCGGCTCCGCCACGCCGAACTTCTGCACCAGCGCGGGCAGTCGCTTCAGGATCGAGCGGAACTCCAAGTCCTCCAGCACGCGCTGCACCGCCTGCACCCGTTCAGGGGTGAGCCGAAACGGCGGGATGTCGTGCAGCTCCAGAGGCACTTCGCGCACGATGGTCGCCAGCATCTTGCTTTGCAGGATCTGCTCGCGCTTCTCGGCGAGTCGCTCGCGCAGTTTGGGGTCTGCTACCTCCTCCAGATGTTCCAGCAGGTTCTCCACCGTGCCGAACTGCTGCAGGAGCTTGACCGCCGTCTTCTCGCCCACGCCGGGCACGCCGGGGATGTTGTCGGAGGGGTCGCCCTGCAGCGCTTTGAGGTCGGGCACTTGCTCAGGGCGGATGCCGTAGCGTTGCTGCACGGCGTCGGCGTCGAAAATCTGCAGCTCGCTCACACCGCGCGCGGGCACACAGACGCGCACATGCTCATTAATCAGCTGCAGCTGGTCGCGGTCGCCTGTGAAAATCAGCACCTCGTAGCCCTGCTCGGGCGCGTGGCGAGCAATCGTGCCGACCAGATCGTCCGCTTCGAAGCCCGGCTCGGCGAGCGTGGGGATGCCCATCGCCTGCAGCAGCTGGCGCGTCATCTCCACCTGTGGGCGGAACTCGTCGGGCGTCTCCTGACGGTGCGCCTTGTACTCCACAAACGCCTCGTGGCGGAAAGTGGGCGCGGGCGCATCGAACGCCACCATAATCGCCGCCGGCTTCACCGAATCGAGCAGTGCCAGCAGCATGTTGGTGAAGCTGAACACGGCGTTCGTGGGGCGTCCATCGGAGGTGGTCAGCATGCGCGTGGCGTAGAAGCCCCGATACAGCAGGCTATGCCCATCAATAATCACCAGCGTTGGGCGTGACATGGCAAGGAAATTGTACCTGCCATCCGTATTGTTCCGACTGCTCATCCAGCGTTATCGCCAGATGACGCCGACTGAAAAGCTGCGCATGGTGGCGCAGATGGCGGAGGCGATACGGCAACTTCAGCTTGCCGAGATACGCCTGCGCTATCCCGACGCCGATGAGCGGGAATGCTTTTTGCGGATGGCGTCGCGCGGGGCGCCGCCCGCGCTACTCAAGAAGTTTCTCAACTGGGATGTGGAAGAGCGGGGGTACTGAAAGTGATAGACCAAAAGCCTCTGCACCCGCCGCATGCTCAGTAGGTATAATCCCCTGTCGTTCGCAGGGAGGATAAGCGGCTGTCATGGAAGCGATTATCGCGCTAATTACGCTTACAGCGCTGGAGATCGTGCTGGGCATCGATAACATCGTGTTCATTTCCATCCTATCTGACAAATTGCCGCCCGAACAGCGGGTCAAGGCGCGTTTGGTGGGGCTGGGGCTGGCGCTGTTGATGCGCGTGGTGTTCCTCTTCTCGCTTACCTGGCTGATGAAACTGGAACATCCGCTGTTTACCGTGCGGGGCAACGCCTTCTCAGGGCGCGATCTGGTGCTGATTCTGGGGGGCATCTTTTTGATGGGCAAGGCGACTTTTGAAATCCACCACAAGCTGGAGGTCGCCTCGAAGCCAACTATCACGCGGGCTTTCATTTCGTTCTGGTCTGCCGTGGCGCAGATTATCCTGATCGATCTCATTTTCTCCATCGATTCGGTCATCACGGCGGTGGGGATGGCGCGTCAGCTGTGGGTGATGGTGACGGCGGTTGTGCTGGCAATTATCTTCATGCTGGCGTTTGTGGGGGCGGTCAGTCGGCTCATCGATGCGCATCCGTCGCTGAAAGTGCTGGCGCTGGCGTTTCTGCTCCTGGTCGGGTTCAACCTGCTGGGTGAGGGCTTCGGCTACGCGATTCCCAAGGGCTATATCTATTTTGCGATGGCGTTCTCGCTGGGCGTGGAGGTACTCAACATTCGCTTAGGCACGCGCCAGCCGATCCGTTCTCGTGAAGGGGGCGAGTAGCTAATACTCCCCACGCGCCCACTGGAGCAGGTCCTCCAGGGCACGATTCTGGCACTCCGCTTCCAGCTGGGCGCGGGTGTCCGCCTCTAACGGCAACTGCTGGTACAGCGCGGACACATAGTCATAGTCGGGCGAGCCGTATTGGTGGAACAGTTGCATCGCTGCCAGCAGGTGGCGCGCGGCAGGCAGTGCCTGTTCCTGCAGCATAAGTATCTCGCCGAGGTTGCACAGCCCGCGGGCGATGCCCAACCGATTGCCGAGCCGAATTTCGTATTCGAGCGATTCAGTGCAGTAGCGGCGGGCGGTGTCCAGATCGCCCAGCAGCTGATGCGCGGCGCCCAGATTGTTCAGCGTTTCGGACAGCCCGCGCAGGTCGCCTAATGTGCGCTGGCGTTGCGCCGCTTGGGCAAACAGGCGTGCCGCCTCCTCCAGCCGACCGCGTTCATACTCCACCAGCCCCAAATTGTTCATCACCAGTGCTGCCCACACGGGTTCGCCCGCCTGCATAAATCCTTGCAGGGCGCGCTGGAAGTGGGCTTGTGCCTCCTCAAAACGCTGCAGGCGCAACAACACCAGCCCCATCAGGTTATGCGCCCGCGCCTGCCCTGTGCGCACACCCAACGCTTCGAAGCGATTTAACGCGTCCTGAGCCGTCCGCAACGCCTCCTCCCACTCGTGGCGCTCATACTGCAGCGCAGCGCTTTCCAGCACCAGCTCCGCCTGTAGCGTGCCATATTCCTCGCCCAGAAAGAGCGCAGAGTCCTGTGCCTCCTGCAAATACGCTATTGCATTCAGGAGCCAGCCGAGCCGATCACAAAGTTGGGAAAGGGTCAGTGCCATCTCGGTGCGTCGTGCCCAATCGCCCTGCTGGGTGAACCACTCTAACGCGGCGCGTATGTTGTCCATCTGCAGCTCCGCCAGGCGCATCGCGTCGTTCTCGGAAGGCGTGCGCACCTGCCGCAAACACGCTTGCGCCACCCGCAGGAAATGCTCCGCATGGCGCTGGCGAACTGCCATATATCGCTCAGGTTTCTCGCGCAGCGCGCTTAGTGCAAAGAGGCGCATCGGGTTCAGTAGGCGGAACCGACGCTCATCCTTGTGATGGATCTCCACCAGCATGGCACGCTGGTGCAGCTCCAGCAGGTCATCCACGGGGGTTAGCGATTCACACACCGCCTCCACATCATCCAGCGAGAAGCTCCCGCTGAACACGCCCAACTGCTCAAAGAAGTCGCGAATCGAAGGCTCCAGCTGGCAATACGACCATTCGATGGCGCTCTGGAGGGCGCGCTGGCGAGGTGGCATATCAGGGTTGCGTGTCTGCAAAATCTGGAACCGCTCGTCGAGCCGTTTGAGGATCTCGGCGGGCGAGAGCAGCGCCAGTCGCGCCGCGGTCAACTCCAGCGCGAGCGGTAAGCCATCCAGCTGGCGACATAGCTCGGCAATCGCAGGCGCATTTGCAGTAGTTATCTGAAAACGGGGGTTGTGGCGCCGTGCCTGCTCCACAAGCAGTTGCACCGCGCCGTAGCGCTCCAGCGCGGCGGGATCTCGATCGGCAGAGGGAGGCGGCACACGCAAGGGGCGCACCTCATAGAGATGCTCCGCTCGTAGCTGCAACGGGTTCGGACTGGCAACGAGCAGGCGCACACCCGCTGCCTGCTGAACTAGTGCACGCACTACATTGATGAGCGGTTCACGCAGCTCGGCGCCGTCCAACACCAGCAGCATGGAACGCCCCTGCGCGTAGGCAACCAGCTGCTGAATGGGGTCTACATCGGTGCGCGGCTGCATCGGCAGCTCCTGGATGATGCGCTGCGCCATCGCTTCGGGCGTGTGCAAGCCATCCAGCGGGATGAACCATACGCCATCGGCAAAGTGTTCCAGCAACGCCTCTGCAACTGCTTGGGCGAGGCGCGACTTGCCTACCCCACTGGGACCCACGAGAGTCGTCAGCGGATTGTTGGGGCGTAGCACGAGGGCAACCAGATCCTCCACCTCCCGCTCGCGCCCGACAAGGGGCGTTTCGGCAACGGTCAAGTTATGTAGTTCGGCGCGTGGGGCATTGGGCGGCGGGAAGGCCTCGGGCAGCCCCTCCTGCCACACCTGCCAGAGCCGCTCGCGTCCCACACCCTTTAGCCAGTATTGACCTAAATTGCGGAACTGGGCAGTATCCCCCAGCAAGTTCACTACTAATGCCTGTGTGGCAGACGAGAGGAGGATCTGCCCTCCGTGGGCAGCGGAGCAGACGCGCGAAGCCCGATTCACATCGGGTCCCACATAGTCCACCGCGCCATCTGGATGCTGAATTAAATCTGGCTCGCCTGTATGGACTCCGATACGGATGCGCAAGGGCAGTTCGATGGTGGAATCATCGGGCTGCTGCACCTGCCACGAGGCGTTGAGAATGGCATGCTGGGCATCAAGGGCGAAGCGCACCGCCTCCTCCGCGCTGCTAAATGCGAGGAAAAAGGCATCGCCCAGCGCCTTTACCTCATATCCATTGTGCTGGCGGCAAAGCGTCCGCAGGAGGCGGTTATGCTGTTCCAGCAACGGGCGGAACGCGCCCCGATAACGCTCCGACATTTCGGAGTAGTTTTGGATGTCGGTGAACACCAGCGTGACCACCCCGCGCGGGGCTTCGCTGAGCCGATCACTCCCTGCGTGCACGCCGCTATCCCCTACCACGCTACCCTCTATTTTAGCATATTCGTTGCTCAAAGGCAGCGCAGATTTGAGAATACCTGAACGGAAATAGCGCGTGCATAGGACTTTAGTCCTATTTTATCGTGCGCAGGCGCTGCGTGGTCGCCATCGGGCAGAAGCGCGGACCGCACATGCTGCAGAACGGCGCGAACTTATGCGCCTCTTTGGGCAGCGTCTCATCGTGCATCGCGCGGGCGGTCTCTGGGTCAAGCGCCAGCTCAAATTGGCGGTTCCAATCGAACTCGAACCGTGCCTGAGAGAGCGCGTCGTCCCAGTCGCGGGCGCCCGGTATGCCCTTGGCGATATCGGCGGCGTGCGCCGCGATGCGATAGGCAATCAGCCCCTGCTTCACATCCTCGGCATTCGGCAAGCCGAGATGCTCTTTGGGTGTCACATAGCACAGCAGCGCCGTGCCGTGCCATGCCACAATCGCCGCGCCTATTGCCGAGGTGATGTGGTCATAGCCCGGCGCAATATCGGTCACCAGCGGTCCCAATGTATAGAAGGGCGCCTCTTGGCACCACTCTTGCTGAAGGCGCACATTCTCCTCCAGCCGATGCAAGGGAATATGCCCTGGCCCCTCGACCATCACCTGCACATCCTTTGCCCAGGCGCGCTGCACCAGTTCCGCCAGTGTACGCAGCTCAGCAAGCTGGGCTGCGTCGTTCGCATCCGCCAGGCAGCCCGGTCGCAAGCCGTCGCCCAGGCTGATGGTCACATCATAACGCTGGCAGATTTCCAGCAGGCGGTCAAAATGCGTGTAGTAGGGGTTCTCCTTGTGGTGGACGAGGCACCACTCTGCCATGATAGCCCCGCCGCGGCTGACGATGCCCGTGAGGCGCTTCTCGGTCAGTGGAATGTAGCGGCGCAGCACGCCCGCATGGATGGTCATAAAGTCCACGCCCTGGCGCGCCTGATGCTCCACGATGTCCAGGAAATCCCCCTCGGTCAGCTCCTCCACCGAGCGTACCTGGGTCAGGAGTTGATACACCGGCACCGTGCCGACAGGCACGGGCGAGTGCGCCACAATCGCCTGCCGAATGGTGTCCAGATCGCCCCCTGTGGAGAGATCCATTACAGTATCTGCGCCCCAGCGGATGGCGGTGCGGAGCTTCTCCAGCTCCTCCTCCACGCTCGCACTAAGGGGCGAGCTGCCGATGTTCGCGTTGATTTTGGTGCGGAACCGCTTACCGATGACCGTCGGTTGCAAGTTGGTGTGATAGATATTCGCAGGGATGATGGCGCGTCCGCGGGCGACCTCCTGACGCACCAGCTCTGGGTCAACGCCCTCGCGCTCTGCACAGAAGCGCATCTCCTCAGTGATAATGCCCTGGCGAGCATAATGCATTTGGGTCACGATGCCCGTTCTGCCCCGTACATAGTCCACTCGGTTCATGGTAATCCTCCTTGCGCGGGGGTTCGGGCGGGGCGAGGCGGGATAGGGCGGGCTATAATACGCGGGCAGGATGCCCAAGCCACCTATCACGCCGCGTTCCCTCCGCCGGTATTATCCGGATCAGGTTCCAGGGGTTTCTCCGAACTGGAGATCTCAGCCGCCTGTTGGCAGCACCCCCCGCGGCTGATGATGAGTATACCTACTTTTTTGTGAGGTTGCTTAGGAAGTCAGCGTGACAAATCCTTCGAGCGGATAGTTCCAGCGGCGAGCCGCCCACGAGAGCGAATCCGATGCCTTCGCAGTCCGGCTTATCAAATAGACCAGCAGGAATCTGCCCATTCTGCTCGACTCCTATGTGGAGGGCGCAGCGATGCGCCACGAAAACCCTGACCAGTGGACAGAAAGCGACTGGCTGCAGCGATTGGGCTATTGCGCGTGCCAGCTGACGCATTGCACGGACGACGACGCCGACCTTGCCCACGCCTGCCTCCACGCCTTCTATAACCATTTTCACCGTTTCCCGTGGCAACACCCTGAGCCTCCGCACGCCTGGCGCTGGTGCTGCCAGAAGCTCTATTCGCTCTGGCTGGATGAGAAGCGACATGCTCAGCGTTATCCTCAGCTTTCACTGGACGAACTGCCCGAAGGGGTTGCCATGGTGGAACTCACCGCGCAGGTGCAGGCAGATGTGGATGGTGAGGCGTTCCTTGCCGCGTTACCGAAATCTTTGCGGGAGCCGCTGCAACTACTGTTGCAGGGCTACTCATGGGAAGAGGTGGCGCGGCTTCTGGGCAAAAAATCGAGCACTTTACGAGGTTATTTGCCCGAATTGCGGAAGCGATTCGTGGCATTTTTCGGTTATGACCCATCGAATCGGGTTTCCGAGTCGTTAATAGATATGGAGGGGGCAACCAACCCCTCAGATGAGGCAGCGAATGGAGGAGAAGACGATGCGAGCGACAGAGGCAAGGAGCAAGGGTTTAGTGACGACACAGGAAGCGCGGGGGGGGGGGTAAACACCTCACGGCTCGGAACCGTGTGCGCTGCGATTTACGCTGGGTGCGCGCCCTGCTGAGAGGACGCAAAGGACGCCTGCTGGCGATTGCCATGACCCTCTTGATGCTCCACTTAGACATTCTGCCCGCTGTCGCCAGCACTCACTTCAAACCTGCAGCAGCACGGGTCAAAGCGCCCTCTCTACCCCCAGTGCCTCTCAAAGTGCGCCTCAAAACCTGGCTGGCAGCTGTGCTGCCCCTGCAACAGGTGCGGGAGATCCCGCCTGTCGCCCCTGCGCCGGGACCGCCCCCTGCTTGGGGCGCGAGCGCCAGTGTCTACGGCGGCGTGGTGAACCTGGGCAACGGCAACCTGACTCTGCAAGTGCCTTTAGTGGGCTGGGCGAATGGGGTGAGCTTTGTGCTCTTTTTCAACTCGCAGGCGAATGCTGGCGATCCCTCCCCTGTTGCCCCCAAGTGGACGCATAACTGGTATGTGACGCTGACGCTTAACAGCAATCAGACGCAAGCGACTTTGCGAGAGGGGGATGGCTCCCGCTGGTTCTACACCGACACCGACAGGGACGGCGTGTTCACCTCACCTGTTGGGGGTGTTTGACCGTTTAGTGCGCCGAAGTGATGGACGCTATGTGCTGACGCGCAAAGGGAGCGAGGAGCGCTGGGTGTTCAGCGTGCGTCAGCAGGAGCAAGGGGTGGATGTGCGTCGGTTGGAGCAAGTGATTGATCGGTATGGGAACGCTATCCAGCTACTGTACACGGGGGAGCAACTGACCTCGATTCAGGATCGGTACAATCGGGTACTGACGCTGGTCTACAGCAATAATCGGCTGTGGAAGGTGCGCGATTTCATCGGGCGCGAATGGGAGCCGCTCTATGATGCGCAGGGGCGTCTGGAGCGGGTGCGCTTTCCCGTTGTTGCCGATGCGGGCAATCAGGCACGCATTTACGAGATTGTTTTTGGCTACAACAGTCGGGGGAATGTGATTAGCTGGGCAGATCGGTTGGGCAATCCGTGGCGATACGGCTATCTGTCGGCAACGAGCGATGTGCTGAAATGGTTCAGAGACCCGTCGGGGCATCAGTGGACAGCAAGTTATCTCAGTGCCACCCCTGTGGGGACCCTGAGCGGCGGGGGCACACCCGAAAATGGCAGCAGTCGGTGGACCGACCCGACGGGTCGATGGGTAGAGTACGGCTTTGCTGCCCCGATGGTGGTGCGGATTACGCAGGGTGGCGAGGCGACCACTTTGCGCCTGACCACGCGGCTGTGGTACAACGGGCAGTATCAGGTCATCAAGCGGCAGGACCCAGCGGGGTTAGTGTGGGAGTGGAGCTACGACACGCAGGGGAACCTGCTCTGGAGCAAGGAGCCGAACGGGGCACGCACCGACTACAGCTACTACACAGGAACAGACCGCGTGTGGCAGATAAGGGACGCGCTGGGCCATGTGTGGGAGTACACCTACACACTGTATGGGGATGTCAAAAGCGTGAAAGACCCGGAGGAGGCACCCACCACCTATGTGTATGACTACGAGTTGAACGAGCCTGTTTATGGGCAGGTGCGTCAGGTGAGAGACCCGCTGGGTCGGGTGACGGAATATCGGTATTATCCTGCTGATGATGCTAACTTGGCGCGTCGAGGTCAACTGAAGCGGGTGATCGTGCCGGGTGGCTTCTGGCGGGAGCTGGACTATGGGGGTGCAGGCTGGCTGACCCGGCGGGAGGTGCAGACAGCAAATGGCAGTGAGGTCACGACCTACACTTACGACAACTGGGGGCGGCTGCGGTTGATCGACTATCCGCGCAGCGCGGATGTTTCGATGGGCTGGGATGGCGAGAGCCGTCGGGTGTGGGTGCAGGACAGCATGGGACGGCGCGAATACACCTACGATGCTTGGGGACGCATTACCCGCCAGCAAGGCTGCTGTGGCAACGAAGAGGGCATCGAGGTGGTCGCCGTCGCTGCGGAGTATGACGAGGCAGGCAGGAAGCGGTATGAGCGGGAGCTGAACAGCAGCGGGGTTGCCATCCGCACGATCGAGACCACTTATGACGCGCTGGGGCGGCTGCAAACCATCGGCGACTATCGCGGGCAGGTGGTGTACAGCTATGAGGAGACTACGGGGCGATTGCGCCGCGAGAGTTATCCGAACGGGAGCTATGTGGAGTATGCTTACTATGGCACGGACAATCCGTCGCAGGTGGGCTTTGTGTGGAAGGTGGAGCATAAAAAGCCGGATGGGAGCCTGCTGATCGGGTATGAGTACACCTACGACCGGTTAGGGCGGGTGGTGCAGAGCGTGGAGCGTCCAAGCGGGGACACAATGGTTTACACCTACACGCCTGCAGGCAGGCTGGGGAGCGAGAACCGCACAGGGCAGGTGTGGTATCAGCGGCATTATGTTTATAATCGGGACGGCAGTCGGCAGCGGGTGTATCGGCATGATGTGCTGAACGGGGAGCATAACGAGGAGTATGTGTACGATTTGGTGAGTGGGCGGTTGAGTACGGTGCGGGACACGGTTCCTGAGCCGGATGTGATGCATAGTTTCCACTGGAACCCCGAGGGGACGCTGGGGCGGTGGAGTGATTCAACGGTGGGTTATGAGCGGGTATTTAGTTATGACGAGGAGGGTCGGTTGGTGCGGATAGAGCAGGATCATGGTGGGGGTGATGTGCGGCTGGCGTATGAGTATGGGTACAATGGCGATGGTGTGCGGGTGTGGAAGCGGGATGTGTTGTATGAGCAGGAGTATCGGTATGTGTGCCGAATAGGATGTGGCGGTGTGCCGATGCGGGTGTACAATCGGACGACAGGCGGAACGCGGTGGGCGAGTGTGGAGGATTACTTGCCTGCGGGGCACGCGCTGGGGTATGACTGGAACTGGCGGTTTGGGCATTCGGGTGGCGAGTTGCTGATGATGGGGCAGACAGGCGAGCCGAGTGGGTACTATCCGATCGACAGCAACGGGCTGAATGTAGGGACGCAGCCGCCGGTGGCGTGTGTGTGCGTGGTCTTTTTGCAGGGGGTCTGCGCACCGATAGTGGATAGCGGATGCGGAGGGAGGTGTGAGGAGATGCCACCTGTGTTGCCTCCTTTCCCACCCTCTCGAACGCCACCTTCACCCGTGGAACCTTTTCACTGGTGGGATCACCCTCTGTTGGTGATGCCATACCAGGTCTTGCCCAGTCCCGTGGCCTCCTGTGCCGAATTGGCTTACTTGGCAGCAAAAAGTGCTATCGAAATGTGTATGCGAGCATTACGACCGGACCATTGCGATAAGCTTGGTCACTGTGTAGGTGCTTGCATAGCTTATAGATGTGGAGGACCGCTTTTAGCATGGTGTCTCGGATGGATTAAAGAATTAATCCCCGGAGCGGGTATGATGGATCCTGACGATTTCGCAGCCAATCATCAAGGGGAACGCTGCGCGCTTTCTGGCGATAGCTGCGCCTCTTGCTGCCTCAAGTGGTGGATTGTAACATGGTACAGCCGATGAAGGCAAGGTTTCATACAATAAGAATTTTAACAAGTGTGTTAGCAATTGCCCTGCTAACACTCATAACAGGGCTACTGTTTCTTTTGGGTATCATCCACTGGTATCTGTTTCAGGTAGAGAGTAGGAATATCTGGCATCCCTTTCCACCAGGTACCTCGAAGCAAACTCTTATGGTGCGTTTCGGTCTTCCTAGCAGGGAGGTACGAGTGGAAAATGACCCCTTAGGAGTGCAGGAGGTGTTGATGTTTGACTCCCCTCTGGAAATTAGCGTCTACATCGATCAAAAGGGGCGCATGATGGCGGCACGACGCAGCATTCCGACCATCCTGCGGGGCTGGGGTATAGATGAGGTGCTTACACTCGTGTTCTTTACAATTGTTGCGTTGACGATCTTGCTGTGTTCGCCAATGCCTTCCCCACATGTGCGCATACTTGGTCTTATCAGTTTAGCATTTATATTAATCATTGTGAGTGGGGAGATCCACGCGATGTATCCCCTGGCAGCATGGATGCCATTGGCGTGGCTACTGCTTTTGGGGTTAGGTGGGCTTCTCTTGGTGTCGGCTGTAATATACGGCGTTTATGCCTCTGCTTCGGTGGTTTGTTCTCGCGTTGGTCAAAGCAGCGCCTCTGAATGGGAGGGTGAATACTGACCTTCAAGTCTTGAGCGTTGACAAATTGCTATTCTGGGTGCGTATGCACTGCTAAACCTGATTATGGTGGTCAGCTATCTCTTCCCCATTCGTTCTACCTGCGCTGAAGTGCATTGGCAGCTGGATTCTAGCTCGCGGCACTCTGGTTCGGTTGGGTTGCACCTACTTATAAACGGCTCTGGCTTATTGCAGCGGTGCTGTTTGCGCCCGTGCCGCTGGGAGTTTATCTGCTGATGCCGCCACTTGTCTGGCAGGCGATGGAGCGGGCGGTGTGGTATCAGGTGTGAGTGGGGGCTGTGCCGCCTGCCATCCAGCGCCCCTTGCAGCAGGCGGTGTTTGTGACGGTGCATGTGGTGGGGGCGTTTGTGGGTTCAGTGGTAGCGATGTGGGGCAGCGGCGTGGCGACTACGGAAGCCACCGAGTGAGGAACCCAACTGAATGCGACGCACGCTGGGGGTGGGCTATGGGCGGGTGCGCCGTTGGCGGAAGGGGGGATCAAACGCAAGCAGCCTCAAGCCGTTCAGCACGACCAGCAGCGTGCTGCCCTCGTGCCCGACCACACCAAGCGGCAGGCGCAGATCTGCTGTGAAGGTAAGAATGACCAACACCGCTATCACCGCCGTCGCAAAGATGAGATTCTGCCGCAGCACCTGCATGGCGCGTCGGCTGAGCGCAACGGCATAGGGCAGGTTGGTCAGGTCGTTGCCGACGAGGGCAACATCGGCAGTCTCCAGCGCGACATCGGTGCCCGCACCCATCGCAACGCCCACCTCCGCCGCTGCGAGCGCTGGCGCATCGTTCACACCGTCGCCCACCATCGCCACGGGTCCGTACTCCTGGGCAAGCTGGCGCAACACATCAAGCTTCTCATCAGGCAGCAGGTCGGCATAGACGCGCTCGATGCCTGTCTGCTGAGCGACGGCACGCGCGATAGGTTCCGCATCGCCTGTGAGCATGGCGATGCAGGGCATGCCCAACGCCTTGAGTTGCTGAACAGCCGGCGCAGCGGTCAGGCGCACCCGATCGGCAACCGCCGCCACTCCCAGAAAGCGCAGGGAGGAGCCATCCGCCAAGTTTGACCCCTCGGAGGAAGCCGCCGCAACGAGCATGGCGGTTTTGCCCTGTTCGCGCAGCGACTGCACCACTTGGCGCACAGCGTCTGGAACGGGCACTTCACCCTCGAACAAGCGCAGGTTACCTATCAGAATCTGCTGTCCATCCCGCAGGGCGCGTACCCCTCTGCCGGGCAGCGCCTCGAACCCCTCTACAGGCTGAGGCTGAAAGCCGCGTGCCTGCGCCTCTTTGACCAGCGCCTGCGCCAGCGGATGCTCCGACAGCGACTCCACATCCACGATGCACTGCCAAATCGCCGTTTCGGGAGTCCCATCAAGCGGCACGAGGTCAGTGAACACCAGCTTGCCTTCCGTGAGCGTGCCTGTTTTGTCGATGGCAATCGCCCGCACACCTGCAAGCCGTTCGATCGGCTCTCCCCCTTTGAACAGGATACCGTGCCGTGCCGCATTCGCAATCGCGGAGAGCAGGGTAGCAGGCGTGCTAATCACTAAGGCACATGGTGAGGCGACCACCAGCAGCGTCATGGCGCGATAGAACGCCTCATGGAACGCCCAGCCAAGCAAGGGCAGCCCGAGAGCAACCAATGCCGAGCCGCCGATCACGGCGAGGGCGTAGCGCTGTTCGAACCGCTCCAGCCAGCGCTGGGTGCGCGCTTTCTGCTCCTGCGCTGCTTCGACCAGACGCAGGATGCGTTGCAGCAGCGTTTCGCCCACGGGATGCGACACCTCGATCTCCAGCACACCGCTGGTGTTGATCGTGCCAGCGAACACTTGCATTCCTACCGTCTTATGCACAGGCACCGATTCGCCAGTGATGGGCGACTGATCCACATGCGATTCGCCCCGCAACACGACCCCGTCGGTTGGGATGCGCTCACCAGGACGCACCAGCACGCGCTCGCCAGGTTGCAGCTCCTCAACAGGCACGACCTGCTCACCCTGCTCGGTGAGGCGCGTCGCCAGATCGGGCTGGAGCGCCATCAGGGCACGCACAGCGCGGCGACTGCGCATCAGCGCGAAGTTCTGCAGCGTGTTGGACAGCGAGAACAGAAAGAGCAGCGTGGCGCCTTCCGCCGGCTCGCCTACGATTGCTGCCCCAATCGCTGCCAGAATCATCAGCAGGTTCACATCCAGCCGCCGCTCGCGCAGCGTCTGCCAGGCGTCCAGCGTTCCGAAGTAGCCCCCTGCGAGATAGGCGAGGGCATAAGCCATCGTAGCGAGGTGGGTTGCACCGAAATAATTAGCAATCCCGCCCAGCACCAGCATGAGCAGGTTCAGCCCCGTCAACATCGGCTCCCAGAAGGCACGGCTGCGCCAGAGCGGGGCAGGACGCTCGATGGCTTTCACGCGCCGCAAGATGCGATCGATGGGTGCGTCAGGTGCAGGCTCGGCGCGCTCCACCATCAGCACCTGCCCATCGAACTGGGCGCGATAGAGGGAACCATTAAAGCGCATCTGCTTGCCATGCTGCTGCACGCTGGGGCACTCCTCACAGACACCGCCCTTCGGATCGCGCAAGGCACAGGTCGGGATGCGCTCGCCCAGCTCCTGCAGCAGCGGTTCGATGCTCTGCTGAGCTTCGGCAGCGCTGATGCGACGGGTGTCATACTCCACTTCCACCGTGTCGCGTGTGTAGTCGTAGCGGATGCGCTGGAGGGCAGGCTGCTGCGCCATCGTTCGCGCCATCTCGTCGGAACAGGAATCGGATTCGGCAATCCGCTTCCGCAGCCATCGGATGGGATTCACGACTGTCCTCCGTTGTTATTCCCCACTTGTTGCAGCGCTATTGCCGTTGCGGCAGGCGGGGCATAGCCCGTAGTAGACGATGCGTGCCCCCTGAATCTCATAGCCCGATTGCGCTGCAACCCGCTGTTCCACCTGCTGGATGGCTTCATCCTCGTAATCGCTCACCTGATGGCAGCGCAGGCAGACCAGATTGATGTGCGGGTTGAGGTCAGCGTCGTAATGCTCACAGCCATCGCCCGCATCGCCCAGCGCGTAGATCAGCCCCAGTCGCTTCAGCACATCCAGCGTCTTATACACCGTCGCTAAGCTCAGTGTCGGGAACTGGGGCAGCAGCGCGTGATAGATCATCGACGCCGTCGGGTGGTCCTTGCTCTCGGCAAGCAGTTGGCAGATGGCAACTCGTTGCGGCGTCAGGCGCAGTCCCGCACGCTTCAACCCCTCAATCAATCGGTTCACTACCAGCCGCTCCATGTGGATAATCACTCTCCAAAAGGAATTATACTCCAAAGAGGATGGCTTTTGCAAGGGGGTCTGTACTATCCCAGTCGGTCGAGCCAGGCGCGGCTGCGCCCATCCAGCGCATTCAGATCGCTGATCTCATAGCGGCTGCCATCCACGGCAACGATCAGGTAGCGCACAGGGGAGAGTTCGTGGATGTTATCGCGCCAGTTGCGCACATAGAACACGCGTCGTCCCCGATCGGTCTCCACATCCCAGCGCAGTTGCCCATACTCCTCGGTCAGGGAGTAGATTTTCTGGATGACGGGGATAAAGTAGCGGCGTTCCAGCTCCTCTTCCAGCACGCGGCGCGATTCGGGCGCCATGCCCTCCAGCGTGCGGAACATCCCGATCTCTTTGCCCTCACGCGTCTGGACGCTGATGTAATGGTCGGGATCCGAGAAGGGGAAGGCGCGGGCGAACTGCACATCCTCATGCACCTCGCCATCGGGCAGGCGGATGCGTACCTGCCGCCCATTCGGCACGCGCTCGATCAGTACACTTGCTGGGTCTAACCAGCGGATTTCGAGTGTTGTCATCTTGGCAAGATAATACCTGACGGTATAGGGTGCGTTCGCTGAGGGTAAACCTATGGGGATGAACAGGGAACTTGCGGGTAAGGTTCGCGTTCCGCGTGTTTTGAAGCCCATTGTGAGGGAGCTGCGGCAGGCTTTGAAGCAGCTCTACGGCGACCGGCTGCATGCACTGGTGCTATACGGTTCATGGGCACGAGGTGAAGCCCATGAGGATTCAGATATCGACCTGATGGTGGTGTTGGAAGGCACGGTGATTCCCGGACAGGAGATCGATCGCATGTTGGAGGTTGTCTCAGCACTCTCTGAGAAGCACGGCGTACTGCTCTCGGTCTATCCTGTGCTGCACCACAGACGCCAACCCACCACCCCGCACAAACGCCTTCCCGCAGCCACACCAGGCTCCCTGCCCCCACCATCAGTGGCAACGCACCCCAGCGTCCGATGCCCAGCACTGTCTTGATACCACGCGACGGTCATCGTCGCTTGGCTTAGGTCGATCCCGACAAAGATCGTCTGTTGACTTGTTGCCCCTTCTTCGGGTATGCTGAGGCGGGCTGAGCGCCCCTGTTTGTGATTCAAGCTTGGTGGTCTACGGTTCTGTTCGGTCTGTTTCAGTGGGTCGGGGTTTGGTTCTCGCTACGGGCTTGGTGT
>JBCNVA010000143.1:0-41242 GCA_039630445.1 Armatimonadota bacterium | reverse complement strand
CCCTGCGCTGTCCTCGCCGCCGTCGAGGCCGCCGCTACGCAGGGTACGTCCAGCGCGTCGGCGGGGACGCCCACGCTACGCAGGGTGCGTTCATCGCGTCGGCGGGGACGCCAACGCTACGCAGAGTGCGTTCATCGCGTCGGCGTCTCGCCGACACCATCACGGCGTTCGTAGCGTCGGCGTCTCGCCGACGACATTACGGCGTTTGCTATGCTAATTGATTATAGATCCTGCCCTGCGCTCGTTGGCGCCGATTTGTCACCCACTGAAGCGTTCCCTGTGAGCAAGCGCATCCGCAAAGCCGATTTTACCCGAAAGGAAAAAATTCGCTAAGACGCCCCATAGAAGGCAGGAGATGTCGCGCGGACAGCGTATAGATGGAACAGATGCTGTCAAGAGAGGCTCTAAGGATTGAGTGCCGGCATAGCAATACCTGGAAAGGATAAGAAAAATTTTCCCTTTTGAGGTCCTGACAAGCGGCAAAAAGTGTGATATAATAGGGAGTGGTGCCGGTGCGCCAGTAGCCTCGGCAGCAGCCGATAGCGGCTGACGCCCGACACAACTCAGGCAAAGAGGAGGTAGGACGATGAACGGACGCGGTGTAGTTGTGCGTGCGCAGTGGGCGTGTGGTTGTGCGCGTGGTGTGCGGGGGCTTGGCGTGTGGAGCCTTGCCTTGGTGCTGGGGCTGCAGGTGGCTTTGGCACAGGGCAGACCCGATATTGTGTGGATGCGTGGAGGGCATGGTGGCTATGTGTACTCCGTGGCGTTTTCGCCCGATGGGCAGCTGTTGGCGTCGGGGAGTGAGGATCGCATCATTCGGCTGTGGCGGGTGGCGGATGGACAACTCCTGCGCACCCTCACCGGGCATACTCATATAGTGTATTCCGTGGCGTTTTCGCCCGATGGGCAGCTGATTGCGTCGGCGTCGGGGAGTAGGGATCGCACCATCAAGCTGTGGCAGGTGTCCACTGGGCAACTCCTGCGCACCTACGATGAGGAAACAGGCATCGGCGTGCCCTCCGTCCAGTTCTCACCAAACGGCGCCTACTTTGCCTATGGGCGGCTCGATGCCACCCTGGTGCTGGCACGCAATCCGTTTTGGATCCCCGGCGATGTGGACGGCAACGGCTGTGTGAACAACGCCGATCTGTGGCGCGTGTTGTCTGCCTTCGGCTGCCAGAGCAACTGCGGCGTAGAAGACCTGAACGGAGATGGCGTGGTGGACGATGCCGACCTGCTGCAGGTGCTGTTCAACTTCGGAAGCGAATGCTGACAGCAGGTGATAGGGGTATTTGTCACGGGGCGGGTTTGAGCTGCCCGTTTGTGGCGGGGTAGAACCACTCGCTGCGATCAACAAGGGCATCAACCGCCCACAAGACCACGCCCCCCATCGTGAAGGCAGCGGTGACGAACCCCGAGTCGTTGAACAGCAGCGCCGCCAGCGCGCCCCACAGGCAGGCACAGATCGCTGGATGCAACGCACCGCCGCTGTGCCACACCTGCAACACCGGGACACGGAACCCCCGATAGACCATTATGGCAACCAGCCCAAAACCAAGCGCGGTCACTCCCATCGGCAGCGAGAGGACTACTCGCTGCAGCACCTCCAGCTTTGCCTGTAGCAACGCCCAGAAGTTGCCAGCCAATAGCTCCTGCCATGCCCGCCCGAAGTGCGACTGCAGCCGCCAGTGCTGCTGCGCGTCGTACCAGCTGGCAAACGCCATCGCCCCAACACCTATCAGGAGTAAAAGGGGGATCAGCCCCTTCATCACGCGCCACGCGCTCCTTGTTGTGCGCCAGGCGTTCAGCATCAGCCCAAAAGCAAGGATCAGGGGGATCCACGCACCCAAGTTCGAGCCGAGCATCGGTAGTCCGAAGGTGAGCGTGAGTAGGGCGTAGAGGGCGGTCAACGCCATCAGCCCGCGCGGTCCGGGGTGCGTGCGTCCTAAGCTTTCCAGCCAACCTGCGGGCGCGAGCAAGGCGACTGGCAACACGATTCCCAAGTAGGTGTTGTCCAGCCCATAGAGGCGCGCTCCTTCCCACAGATAGAGCGCAAGCAGTGAACGGTTAATCCCATAGCCTCCACTGAAGTAGGTATCGAGGAGAATGACCCCAAGCACCACGCCCCCCGCCGCGCTCAACAGCGGCATCCCCACGAATCGGGCAACCAGTGCCATTCCAACGCTCAGCAATACCCACCCGCCGATCAGCCAGCTTACAATCACCGAGGCATCGCCCGCCCTATCGCCCGTCCACAGTTCAAAGGGACAGTAGCTGTACCAGATGGAAACGCCAGGGAATAGCACCAGCGCCGCCAGACCCGCCCGATAGAGCGAGCGCATCGAACCGTGAAGCCAATTCAGCCGCCAGAGCAGCAAGCCTGTCATCACCCAAACCGCCCCCAACAACGCGATCGATACTAAAATCACAGGAGCAATCTCGTGCTGCACGCGCCAGTGTTCCTCGTTGCGCACCAGCGCGCCACGATGCTCGCTCAACCCCAGCGAGTGTCTGAGCGGGCGCGTGGCGGTGCGGGGTAGCAATCCGTTCCAGAAGGTATGCCAGTCCGACTGGCTAACTTCAAAGGCGGGAGAACCGCTACTTGTGCGCCAGTCAGCGTCGTCGCCCCCAATTGCCCGCGCCAGCGTCGGTACGATATCCACATCCAGGATAAGCCCCGCCCAGCGCGTGGAGGCGGAAGTGAGCAGCCCATTCGGCTCACGGGCTGCATAGCGCACCACCGCCGTCAACCGCGCCACTCCATCCAGCCCCGAATCGGGCGGTTGCAAACTGATAACCCAAGTCTCAATCCCCTCAGCGATCAGCAGCTCCAGCGCGGCGTAGTCCCAGCGCGCCATCTCCAGCAGCACCCAGTCGGCATCCAGCGCGGAAATGGCAACGCGCAGCGATTCGAGGTCAGGGAACTTCTGGGCAGGCATGAAGCCGCGCGTGTTGACTCCGATCAGGGCATAGGGGCTTGGGGGAGGCGATTGCGGTGTGTAAAGATATAGCCCACGCTTGCCGATCCGTTCCAGTCGCGCTCCCAATGTGTCGCGAAGCAGACCACGCCGCATAAGACCGCCCGCGTTCATTGCAAGCAGTGCAGGACGAGGCGGCTGCAACCCCGTGCGCCGTCGAAACGCCTGCCATGCGGAACCGCCCTCAAAAGGCACGCTGTCCAGCCTCATGAGGGTGTCCGCCCCGTTGCCCGCCACCCGCTTCCCCGTTGCGAAGGTCACCACGCGCGAAGGCAGCCACGGATCGCGCCAATCAGAGGATTCTCGGGGGTTTGACGCGCCCGATGCGCTGGCAGTGGGCACGCGCTTCCAGAGCAGCCATGCCGCCTGATGAGGCACTGCCCCGCCCAGCTGCGTCGGCGTCCGCCCCTCATGCACCAGTACCAGCACCAGTTGGGGGGAAGCCTGCACGCCCATCAGCAGGCTCGGCACAAGCAGAAGCGCCAGCACCCGTTTCATCGCGCAATGAAGAAGCGGTCAAATTCGCCCGTCGGCTCGTCCCAGTAGGTCTCTACCTCTTGCACAATTGCACCAAAGGGACCACGATGCAAATAGGTTAGCAGGGTCTGGAGCGCATCCTCACTACCTTCGGCAACCACCTCCACCTCGCCCTCAGGCAGGTTGCGCACATAGCCCTTTAACCCGAGCCGATACGCATGCTCCAGCACAAACATCCGATAGCCCACGCCTTGTACCCGACCCCGCACAATCGCGATTAGCCGACGCATGGCGCCCTCCACCATGCACGGATTATACCGACATGTTGCCCTCGACGGTACCGATAGGACAGACATCGACGATGCAGAAAGCCGCGTGGGCTATAATAGAGGGTGGGTGAGGTATAATATTCATGTCTATCCCAAACCGGAGGTGCTAAGCAATGAAAAGGGTCTTGCCGTTGCTGAGCATTGGGCTGCTGCTGAGTGCCGTCTGGAGTCAGGGAGCACCGCGCGCTCCACTACCCCCTGCAAACACCATTAAAGCAGAGCATGACCAGCTCTATCAAGTAGCAAACCTGCTCTCGAAGTCCGACTTCGACGGTGCGATGAAGCTGCTCAACAGCATCGATGTGCCCGCTACCATCCGTGTCTACGGCAGCTGGTCGACTATCCCTGCTGAACTGCGCGAGTTGTTCCGTCAAGCTGCGATGGAGGCAGTGAACAACTGGAACCGTGCGCTGAATGGCAATCCCAAACTGGAGTGGACGAATGACGAAGCGAACGCCGATGTGTTGCTGGTGTTCGAGGAGGATGTAGCCGAGATTACCGCAGGGCAGTTCCGCCTGATGCACGGAAAGGCGCACCTGATGCTGCCGCCCCAGAAGGGGGATAAGCGGCGTGTGCGTGCGCGAATCGCCACCTATATCCCCTATACCGAGATGCCCCAAGGCGCAAAAGCGGTCGCCCATCTGGTCGGTCAAGCCATCGGCACCTATCTGGGGCTTGCCGAATCGCAAAAGGATACCGAGATAATGGGTCCCGTCTGGAACACTGAGGAGCTACCTACCGCGCCAACTACCGAAGAGGTGGAGCGTGTGCGCCAGCTGATGCAGGTGCGGCGCGAGCTGATGAATTACGCCTCGCGGCGTGTGGCGGTCTACATCCCCAAGCCCAAAATTGTGGTGGAACCGATGGAGCACGATTTTGGGGATGTTGCACAGGGCGATAATGTGCGGTTCACCTTCAAGGTGCGCAACGAGGGCGATGCTCCACTGGAGATTACCGCCCGCCCCAGCTGCGGCTGCGTGACACCCCACTACGATCGGGTCATCGAGCCGAAAAAAGAAGGTGTGTTAGAAGCGGAGCTGCGCACAGCAGGCTTTCGCGGTAGCCAAATTAAGACCATTCAGGTCACCACCAACGACCCCGACCAACCTGAACTGACACTGCGCTTGACCGCGAACATTAAGACCGCCTTCGATGTCCGCCCCAGCGAGACGATCGCGATCACCCTCAAAGAGGGCGAACCCACCGTGCAGGAAGTGGAAATTGTCTCCAACACCAACGAGCCGTTAGAGATTCAGCAGCTGACCACCACGGCGCCGTATGTCAAAGCAGAGGCGCAGCGCATCGACGAGAAACGCCAGAAGGTCACCATCACTATCGGTCCTGAGGCTCCCCCAGGACGCAACAACTTCGTCGTGACCGCGCGCACCAACTCGCAACGCACGCCTCAGGTGAACATCACTCTTATGGCGGAGAAGGGCATCGTTGTCATGCCGAACACTGTGTTCTTTGGTGTGATTACGCCTCAGACCCAGCTGCCTGTGGAGCGTATCGTCACGCTCTCACGGCGTGACAGGGGCTTCCAGATCCGCAAGATTAATGCCGACATCCCCAACATCGAAGTGAACCACGAATCGATGGACGGCGGCAAGCAGCATCGCCTGATTATCCGCTACAAGGGCGGCTGGCCAGCGGGCTTGTCCCAGCACAAACTGACCATCGAGACCGACGATCCGCAGCAGTCCACCATCCAGATTACACTCACCGCGAACATCGTGGCGGCAGGAGGTTCCTGATGCGTTCTCTCACGCTCTGGATCCTGCCCCCTCTGGGTTTGATGGGGCTGCTGGCGCTTGCGGAGATGCGCCCCGTAGCGTCGATGTCCTCACCAACAGGTCGTTCGCAGGGCGCGGACGCTACGGGGGCACTGCTTATCGTGTTCGGTTCCGAAATCAACGGCTATCTGACCCCCTGCGGCTGCGCCAAGCCGATGGTGGGCGGCATCCCCCGACGCGCCACCTTGCTCAAGCAACTCGCCCAAAATCACAACCTGCTCAAACTCGAAAATGGCGACCTGACCAAAGCTGGGGGGCGTCAAGACGAGTTGAAAGCCGAAACGCTCATCGAAATGCTCAACCAGATGGGCTACGACGCGCTCAATCTGGGCGAGTACGACTTCAAACTGGGGTTAGCCTACCTGCAAGCGCTCCAGCAGCGCTTTCGGGGCAAAATGCTCTGCGGGAATGTGGTGGACAGCGACGGCAAGCCTCTTTTTGATGCCTTTGTCCTCGTCGAAAAGAGCCATCAGGGGCGCAAGGTGAAGGTGCTGGTGGTGGGATTGATCTCCGAGCAGTATGCTGACGCCATCCGCCAGCGCAATCCTGACCTGCAGGTGTTACCTGCGCGGCAACGGCTCGACGCGCTGCGCCCGCAGCTCAGCACGACGGGCGAGCTGCGCATCCTGCTTTGGCACGGCAGCCAGCAAGAGGCAGAACAGATCGCCCAGCAGCATCCTTATTTTGATCTCATCGTCTACGCGCATGGGGGCGATGGACCGCTCCAGCCGAAGCAGGTGGGCAAGACGCGCCTCGTGTTCAGCGGCACAGACGCCAAGTTCGTTGGGCTTGCCTATGTAGGGAACGATTCCTTTGCAAGCACGACGGCATCCCCGCTCTTGCCAGATGCTTCGGGATCGGCAAGCTCCCTGTCGCCTTCGCCCCTTACCGTTGCCCGTGTGGAACATATCCGCCTGACCGAGGATTACAAAGATGATCCCGATGCACTGCAAATCAAGCTGGGCTACCTTGCACAGGTGGAGGCGGAGGGACTGCTGCTGCAGGTAGCGCGCCGTCCCACGCTGAACGGTGATACCTTCGCAGGCAGCCGTGCCTGCCGACCTTGTCACGCCGAAGACTATCGCATCTGGGAACGCAGCAAACATGCCAAAGCGATGCAGACCCTCATCGATGAGAAGCACGATAAAGACCCCGAATGTGTCGTCTGCCATGTGGTCGGGCTGGAGTTCGAAGGCGGCTTCGTAAGCATGGACAAAACCCCCCATCTGAAAGATGTCGGCTGTGAAAGCTGCCACGGACCCGCCCGCAAGCATGTGCAGGACCCGCTCAACAACAGGCTGGGCAAGGCGGGCGAGCAATCCTGCATGCAGTGCCATGTGCCCGCGCATAGTCCTGGCTTCGACTTCCAGACCTACTGGAAGCAGATCGAGCATGGACACTCCCTGCGGGAAAATCGGTAGAGGCGAACCCTGTATTCGCCCTTACGGAGGGCAAACCGATGCAGAAGGCGATACCAAAGCGCACTTTTGGCAAGACAGGCGTGTCGATGCCCATCCTCTCACTGGGCGGTGCTTGGGCGTTGGCAGACCCCAATAACCGCAAAGAGGCGATCGCCATCATTCAGGAAGCGATTGAATCGGGAATTTACTATCTGGACACGGCGCCTACCTATCGCGCCAGCGAAGATTTCTTTGGTGAGGCGATTCAGGGACGACGCGAGCGCGTCTATCTCAGCACCAAAAGCGATAGGCGTGACTACGACGGCGCGATGCGCGACCTCGAAAACAGCCTCAAACGGCTGCGCACAGACCGCCTCGACCAGTGGATTGTGCATCATGTGTCCTATCCGCAGGATGTGGAGCGGATCTTTGCCAGCAACGGCGCGATCAAGGCGTTTGAAAAGGCGAAGGAGCAGAAGGTTGCCCGCTTTATCGGCGTGTCGGGGCACAACGATCCGCAGGTGCTGCTCCAGATGCTGGAGCGGTTCCCTTTTGATATGGTGCTGTTCCCGCTCAATCCCACGGAGGCGCACCATGCGCGCTCGTTTATCCGCCATTTCCTGCCTGCCGCTCAGAAGCACAGGGTAGGCTTAGCCGTGATGAAGGTGATGGGCATCGGGCAACTGGTGGGCGAGAGTCGGCTGAGTGTGGAGGAAGCATTCCGTTATGCACTTAGCCACCCCGTGCATACCGCCGTGATTGTGCCTGGCAGTCGCGAGCAGTTGCGCCAGCTGGTGCACGCCGCGCGCCAGTTCAAGCCGCTCAGCGCGGAGCAGATGAAAGCGTTAGAGGAACGCGCCCGTCCCTTCACGCGCGAAGTCGCCGATGTGTACCACTCCTGGTCATAGTCCCCTTATGCGCACCTGCCCACACTGCGGCGCCGCACTGGACGAAAACGCGCCTGAAACGACTGAATGCCCCGTCTGTCGCAACTCGGTGCGCCCGCCTAACCCTTATGCAAGGCAGCTCTACCTGACGATGGCGATTACTGCCCTGCTCTATTTTGCTTTGCTGTTTAGCCTCCTTTTTGCGGATAACACCCGCTGGCTCATCAGCATTTTTACGATGGCATTTTTGAGCGGGGTCTATCTGCTCTATGTGATGTACCGCTATTTCCGCTGGGGGAGTTAGGCGACGGTCGGGAGATTGCCCTTACTCCTCGATCAGCGGTTGGATCAGCGCAATAGGCTGCCCATATTCGACGGCTTCGCCGTTGCCCACCTGCCAGCTGAGCAGCGTGCCAGTGGTAGGGGCAAGCACCTCATTTGGGATGCCCAGCACATTCACCGTCGCGATGGGCTGCCCCCGTTCCACCCGACTGCCAAGTTCAATAGGCGCGAGGGCGCAGTAGCCGACCATCGGCGAGCGCACCTCCAGCGGTCCAGGGGGCTGCCAGCCGCTTGGGGGTGGTTCCGGCTCTGGCGCGGTAGCGGTCTCCTGATAGCCCGCCAGAAAAAGGGGCGGCATCGGCTCCTCATGGGATGTCGGCTCAACAGGCACGCGGCGTAACCGCACATGCGCCCCGTTCACCCGCACCTCCAGCAGCGACACCCCGCGCTGGCTCATCAATCGCGCCAACTGCTCCAGCTGTTCCAGCCACTCCTTCAGAGTTTCCATTTGAAGATGACCGTTTCTACGAGTCGCAAGGCGTAGCTTAGCACTACAATCACCAGTGAGATATAGAGGACAAGCGCGGCGGTCTCGTTCGCCCGCGCCGCCGCCTCCAGCACGCCTTCCCGCGCCTCGGAAGGCATCAGGGTGAACCGTGCCAGCAGCTGATCCAGCAGCGAAAGCAAGTTGAACACCTTCTCCTGCAGTGGGGCACGGAAGAAGTAGGCACTGCCAATAATCGCCCCCACGGTCAGCGGGGCAAAGAGCTGGTATTTCTGGCGCTGATGCTCGTTATAGATGACGCACTCGGCACACCGTGCGCGCAGCTCCGCCCGTGTGAGCGTCTTGTTGTGCGGGATGTATCGCGCATTCTTTTCTGGGTCATCGCTCAGGCGCACATTCTGCAACGCCATCACGATGTTCTTTTCCTCGCACATACAGCCGACACCTTCACGCCAGCAGGTACGCCGGGCGTGGAAAATCGGGCAGCGTTGACGCACATAGTCGCGACAGAAAGGCAGCTGCCAGCACTTGCCCAGAAACCGCTGCTGCACCTCCTGCCGCGCCACGCCTGAGCCAAGCTTCAGCGTCTGATCCAGCGCAGCGCCGTAGCGTAGGCGCCGAATGCCCTGCGCGATCCCTACAAACACCACCAGAATAACACCTGGCGGGAACAGCACCCACATCAGGTTGCGAACCTGGTTCAACGCAAACGCGCGCAGCGTACCCGGCGTGGGCAAACTATCAATTTGCCCCAGCAGGAAGGGGAAGCCCCAGTAGAAAAAGACCGCCAGTAGCACCAGCACAAAACCGATGACTTCCTCCTCTAGGTAGTTCCAAGCAAGCCCGATCACCACCATCCCTGCGCCCAGCAGCGCCAGCCGCCCAAACAAAGTCAGGTTGCCCTGAATGCGCGCAACATCTGCCGCGCTGTAGTTTGCCTGATCGCCCAGCGCGAATAGCGCATAGAGCAGATAGGCTAACCCCACCACAAACAAGATTGCCCCCACCGTAATCATGCGGTAGGTAATGGTGGTAACCCAGCGCAGGAGCATCTGCTGCTGGTATTCCCGCTGTACTGACGGTCGCCGTGTCGACATGTAGAATCTCCCCTTCGTAGTTTACCTGACGATGGAGCGTCGCTGTTGTTTCAGGAGGGGGTTGCAAAGACCGAGCGTGATCAAGGCGTGATGCTCTGGCGAATGAGTTGGGGCAGGCTTTTGAGCGCGTCGGGTAGCTTTTCCGGTTGGTTGCCGCCTGCCTGTGCGAAGTCGGGCTTGCCACCTCCAGAACCGCCAATCTGCTGCGCCAGCGTGCGCACCAGGTTGCCTGCGTGCAAGCCCCTTTGCACCCACTGGGGCGCAACCTTGACCACCAGCACCACTTTGCCGTTTTGGGTGGTACCGAGTGCCACCACGCCCACGCCCCTCTGAATGAGCTGATCTGCCAGCATGCCCAGTGATTTGCCGTCGGCACCAGCGACCACATGGGCAACAACGGGGATGCCTTCTACCTCTACAGGGGTCATTTCGCTCACTGCCTGTGCTACCGCGCTCTGCTTGAGGCGCTCCAGCTCTGTTTGCAGCTCCTTCAGGTGGCGCATCAGGCGTTCGACGGCAAGCGGCAACTCAGGAACAGGGGCTTGGAGCCGTTCAGCCGTCTCGCGGATGGCACGCTCGCGCTCGCGCAGCCAGGCGTACAGCCCGCGTCCCGTGAGCGCCTCAATGCGGCGCACACCCGCTGCCACACTGCCCTCATGCACAATCTTGAACAGCCCTGCTTCCACGGTGTTGTTCAGGTGCGTGCCACCACACAGCTCCAGCGAGAAGCCGGGGATCTCTACCATGCGCACACGCGCACCGTATTTCTCCCCGAAGAGCATCATCGCGCCGCGTCGCCGCGCCTCTTCTAATGGCACATCGGTATAGACCCGCACCTCCAGCTCGTCCAGAATCTTTTCGTTCACCAGCGATTCGATGCGCTCCAGCTCTTCAGGAGTGAGCGCACGAGGGTGGGTGAAGTCGAAGCGTAGGCGGTCGGGTGCGACGAGCGAACCTGCCTGCACTACATGGGGTCCCAGCACAGCACGCAGGGCGGCATGCAGCA
This sequence comes from Armatimonadota bacterium, assembly GCA_039630445.1. Taxonomy (GTDB): domain Bacteria; phylum Armatimonadota; class Fimbriimonadia; order Fimbriimonadales; family GBS-DC; genus HRBIN15. Next base: position 30,488 of record JBCNVA010000143.1, on the reverse strand, counting down.
GGTGAGTGGCGGTATGGTTGCGCCGGATGTCGAGCCGTCGCTGGGCGGGCACGCGGGCATACACCTTTTGCCCGATAGTCAGCTCGCCCTGCTGGAGACGGGCGTGATGGAAATAGAACTCGCCCGCTTTCTGGGTGTCTAACACCTCGGCTTTGCCTCCGTCCCACTCCAGCATGCCCGTATCGCCTACCTGACCACCCGCTTCGGCATAGAAGGGCGTCACATCCAGCACGATCTCCACCGTTTCGCCCTCGCGCGCAGCGGGGATCAGGTTGCCTTCTTTGACCAGCCCGACGACAGTGGCTTCCGCTTCGAGGGTATCGTAGCCGATGAAGCGAGTGGCTTGGGCGTGTTGCGCCAGTTCCGCCAACGCAGCCCCTGTCTGCACAAAGAGCTTCTCGGAGATGCCACTGGCTTCGCGGGCGCGGCGACGCTGCTCCTCCAGCGCGCGCTGAAAGCCCTCGATATCGACCTGCACGCCGCGCTCTGCTGCGATTTCCTGCGTCAACTCCAACGGGAAGCCGTAGGTGTCATAGAGAGTGAAGGCACGTTCACCAGGTAGAACGCCCGCATCAAGGTGGACGTGGAGCATCTCCTCCAGGCGGGCAAGCCCCGTCTGAAGGGTCTGGCGGAAGCGTTCTTCCTCAAAGCGCAGCGTGCTTTCGATGTATGCCTGACGCTGCACAATCTCAGGATACTGGTCACCCAACGCCTCCACCACGGCAGGCACAAGCTCCGCAAGGAACGGTTTTTCAAGGTGCAAGGTGCGCAAGCCGCGCGTGATGGCGCGACGAATGAGCCGTCGCAGCACATAACCACGCCCCTCATTTTGGGGGATCACACCATCGGCGATGCTGAAGGTCGCTGCACGGATATGGTCGGCAATCAGGCGGATGGCACTGTCGCTTGTCTCGTTCGCTTTGTATTCAACCCCTGCAATTTGCTCGATGCGGTGAACGATCGGCAGGAACACATCGGTCTCATAAGGGCTTTCAAGCCCCATTAGCACAGCCGCAGTGCGCTCCAGCCCCATCCCTGTGTCGATGTTCTTGTTGGGCAGCGGGATCAGTTTAGGTTTGCCGTTCTCTTCAGTGCGCTCATACTGCATAAAGACGAGGTTCCAGATTTCAAGCCAGCGTCCGCAGTCGCAGGCGGGACCGCAGTCGGGATTCGTACAGCCCGTGTCCAATCCCGTGTCGTAGAAAATCTCGGAACAGGGTCCACAGGGACCGTTGGGACCTTCGCTGATGGCGTTGGCGGGCCAGAAGTTGGTTTTCTCGCCCAGTCGCCAGATGCGGCTCGCTTCGATGCCCACCTCCCGATGCCAGATATCGAACGCCTCGTCATCGTCTTGAAAGACGGTGAACTGCATGCGGTCGGGGTCTACCTTGAGCCGCTCGGTGAGGAACTCCCACGCCCACAGGATCGCTTCGCGCTTGAAGTAGTCGCCGAAGCTGAAGTTGCCTAACATTTCGAAGAAGGTGAGATGTGAGAGGTCACCTACCGCGTCGATGTCGGTGGTGCGCAGGCATTTTTGGACGGTGGTGACGCGCGGCGCAGGCGGTTGCACCGTGCCCAAAAAATAGGGCTTGAACTGCACCATGCCCGCGCTGGTGAAAAGTAGGGAGGGGTCTTTTGGAATGAGGCTATCTGACGGGAGCAGCAGATGCCCCTTCTCCTGAAAGAACTCCAAAAAGCTCCGCCGAAGCGCACGCGCATTCCAGCTCATTGCTGTTCACTGCCGTCGCGAGAGGCGATCAAGTTTTGAAGCTGCTGAGCATGGATTATCTGCTGAACCAGTTCCTCATATTCCTTCGGCAGTGCCATGATGAAATCCACCACCTTGTACAGCCTCTCCCATTTGCCTGCAATGCTCTCAGCTGAGCTGGTAGCAGGCTACTCGTTATAGTAGCCACAACCTCGGCAGCCACAGCCCGGCACAGCCTCCATGCCTTCTGCCTGGAAGGAGGAACCACAGCCGCAAGTGGCGATGGCGTTCGGATTGTCGATCTTGAAACCGCCGCCCAGCACATCCTCCACATAATCGATGGAGGAGCCATCCATATACTGGATGCTCAGATTGTCCACATAGATGCGCACGCCGTGCGACTCGAAAACCAAATCATCCTCTTCGGGATCGGCGTCGTCGATGGCCATCTGATACTGAAGTCCACTGCAGCCGCCACCTGCCACCCACACCCGCAGGCTGGCGTTCGGGATGCCCTGCTCCTGCAGCAACGCCTTGATCTCTTCAGCAGCACGCTCGGTCAATGTAATTGCCATCGTTGCTCTACCTCCACGAAGGAATTATACCCGATAAGGGGGGCAAAGCGAATAGCGCGTAGTGACGGCACGCTACGCCCTACTTACCACCCAAAATCCTGCATCTCTGACAGATGAATCGCGCGGATGCATATGGAAAAACCACCCTGCAGACGCCCGACGAGGCGTCCGATACTCTGACACAGGAGGCGTGAGATGATGCGACGAGCGAAGGGTTTCACTCTTATCGAGATGCTCGCGGTGCTGGTGATTCTGGTGACCTTAGCCGCGATAGTCATACCGCGTTTTATTAACGCGGGCACTCGCAGCCGCGAGGCCGCTCTTCGGCAGACGCTGGCGGAAGTTCGCAACGCGATCTCCATTTTCCGCAACGACACGGGCTACTACCCGCAATCGCTTAACGACCTCACTCGCCCGAAAAACAATCCTCCCACTCAGGGCTATGACCGCTGGGGACAGCTCCGTCCAATCGATGCGGGCGATTATCATGGTCCCTATCTGGATAAATTGCCTATCTGCCCCATTTCGAAGCAACCGTTCCAGTATTATCGCAATGCCCAGACAGGTGCATGGGATGTGCGCAGTCCATCCACTGGGCGTGCGGAGGATGGAACCCAATACAACACTTGGTAAACCTCAGAACCAGCTATGTGGAGCGTGCCGCGTCGCCAGCCTAACTCTTTGCTCCAGCGAGGTTTAAGCCTCGTGGAGGTGCTCATCGCGGTGGTGGTCATCACGATGGGCTTGCTGGCGATTGCAGGCACGCTCGGCTGGGTTAGTCGTACAGGCGCCAAGATGCGCTTTCAGAAAATCGCGCTAACCCTTGCCGAGAGCGAACTGGCAACGCTGGAAGCGGAGCCTCATCTGCCTGCTATACCTATCACACGCCTCGTGAATGTGGGGCGCCCAGTGAGTGGTTTGCCTGCGGGCGCTCAGATGATTATCTATTCGGAGCCGTACCCGACACCCACTGAGAAGCGCTTGAGACGAGTGCGCATCGAGGTGCGCTGGGGCGCGCCAGGCGACCCACTGAGTGGACGAATTGTGCGTGAGCGTCTCATCTGCTTGAGGTGAATGATGCGCGCCCAAAGAGGATTAACGCTGGTGGAGGCACTGATCGCGCTTGCGGTTGCTGGGCTGCTGGTGGCGACCCTGCTGATGGTCTATGTGCAGGGCACGCGCGGCTTCACGCACCTGCAGACACAGGCGCTGACCGAGCGCGTGGTAGAGACCGCGCTAATGGAAATTGAAAGTGCGTGCCGACAGGCGATGTTCGCCGAAGTGAACAATGGCAGGCTGATCCTGACCTTTCCACAAGATAAAGATGCTTACGGCAAACCTGTGCCTGTGAGAAAGAAGGAGACACCTACCTATCGTGCGGGCGAGCGAACGATTTATTATCTTTCAGATACCTCTGGTGCACTCAATCCGCCACCTGGCAGACCGAGGAATATCCTCTGGCGTGGCGTTGTCGCAAGCAACGGCTCTGTTCAGCCTGATCCGTCATGGAGCCTACTGGGCAACACGGGACAGGGGCGAATTATGCCCATCACCGAGTTCATTCCCAGCGTACAGATTAAGCCCGCTGGGATTGTGGTGACGCTCACGGTGCGCTCAACCATTCAGACAGGGGAGGATCGATATGAAACGAGGCGCATGCGCACCTTCCTGGTGCAGAACGCAAATGCATGGCGTTGAGCGAATAGTGGATAGCGAATGGCGAATAGGGCATAGGCTGAGGCGACAGCGAGGCAGCACCTATGCGATCGCGCTAATCGTGCTGCTCGTACTGGGTACGCTCGCTACTGTGCTTGGGTGGGGCGCATTATTGCAAACCCAGCACGCCCAGCGTAAGGAGGTGCAGCTGCGCCTCGATTCACTGCTACGAAGTGGCGTGACCTATGCGCGGTGGGCACGCAGCTATCAGGGGCAAATCTTGCCATTCACCTTTACACTGAACTTAAGTGAGGGGCGCGTGGACGGGCGCGTCGAGGCAGCGCCGCGATATGGCGATAACGCCATGAAAGTCCAAGTCACTGCCACCTATAAAGACCAAAGTGGCTCGCTCACACGCATCGTGGACGGCTCCCAGAAGGCACGCAGCACCACCGAGTTCGCCCTGTTTCTGGACGAGGATCTCGAGATTGGTTCTGGCAGGAAACTCAGCTTAGAAGGCGACTTGCATGCCAACAATAATATCCATGTGCATGCAGGTGGGATTCTGAGTGTGAATGGTGCTGTCAGCTCTGGTCGGCAGATTATTGGGGCAGCAACCGCAACGCTCTATAAAGAGCAGTGGGGGCGATTCGTGCCTGATGATTTACCTACAATCAGCACGCTGCGGGCGCAGGCCACCCAGCTTATCGTGGGTAATCTGACTCTACCTTTTGGGTTGAGTTTGGCAAACAACTCAGTCTACTATGTACAGGGCAATCTTCGCTTACAAGGTTCGCTGCGTGGTTGCGCGATCGTGGCTGTGGAAGGCAACTTGGAATTTACAGGCGATACGAACTACGCCGACACCGACTCGCTCTATGTGTTCTTCGCACAGGGCAATATTAAGGTGCCTGCGGGACGGCGCGTGGTCGGCTTGCTCATCAGTTTGGATGGGAATGTGGAGTTAGAGGACAAGGCTCAGGTGACGGGCGGCATTATCATTCTAGATGGGGATCTGCAGCTGCAAGGGGAAGCCACATTGAAGCACGACCCTCGCATAAACGTGGATCTTTTCCGAGAATTAACAGGGATGTCGGACAAGATGATGCCGATGTCAGGAGGACCAATCACCCATTTTCCTTAGAGGTCTGACCATGTGGCGAGCAAGAAGCGGCGAGTGGCGCATGGGGTTGTTGTTGACACTACTCCTGCTTTGGGCAGGGGTGGCGGTGCGCTCGCCCCTGCTAATGGGGTATGCGTTTGTTTTGCTGGCAGTTGGATTGGTTGGGCGATTCAGGCGGGCAGAGTCGTTCATTCAGAGTGGGCAAGTGCAGGCTGTGCTTTGTCTAGGTGCGTGTGCGACGCTTGCCTTCTCGCCAGAGCCACCGCGCACATGGTGGGTTGCGAGTGTGTTTGGGCTGGCTGCCGGCTGGGCAGGTGGCATACGCCTCTGGCGTGTGCTGGGCATCGTGGGCGCGCTCGCGGGGATGGGAGTTTGGGAATTGGGGATGCGGGGTTTAGGTGAGGTAGCAAGTGCATCATCTACCAGCATGCTGTTCGGATTGGCGGACTATGCGCTGCGAATCGGAGTATTGATAGCTGGAACCTTTTTGATTGGGCGCACCACCAGCCAGCAAGAAGCATTCCAACCCCAGCAAGGGATCGAGCCTGTGCCGCTGGAGAACTTGCCCCATCCGCGCTTTCTGCCTCAGCGGCTGAGCCTTTACCTCCAGCAGCATTTAGCGCGTGCGCAGGCTGAAGGAGCCGTGCTGTACCTGTACGACTTACGCGCAGGCACACTGGATGCGGTGCTTCGGTTGGGCGCGCTGCCCGATCTCATCAAGCAACGGGCGCGCGTGTCGATGGGCGACGGGATGGTGGGCGTATGCGCCAGCACAGGCAAGCCACTGGCGTTTCTCTCGCTGCTCAAACCGCCTGCCGACCTGCCGCGCAATGTGGCGTGGGAAGGTGCGCCCAGCCTCTGCGTGCCTCTGTTTGATCCCTCCAGCCCCAGTGGGCGCCCGCTCGGCGTGTTGCAACTTGTCGGGAGCCAGCTCAGTATGGACTCGCTGCCGATAGCGCAGGCACTGGCGGCGCGCCTCGCCGAAGCCTTAGCAACCGTGCGCCATCGGGAAGCCGAGCAGCTGGCAAATTTCCAGAAGCTGAGCGCGATTGTCGCCCAAGTGGAGGAGCAAAGCCCGCACACGCGCGGACACTCGCATCGGGTAGCCGCCATCGCCGACCTCCTGGCGCAGGAGCTGGGGTTGGAGCAGGAGGTGCGCGACAAGCTGCGCATCGCCGCGCTGTTCCATGACATCGGCAAAACGCGCGTGCCGCCCGAAATCTTGAACAAGGAGGGCGCACTCACCGACGAGGAGAAACTCCAGATTCGCCGCTACCCCATCTACAGCGTGGAAATCTGCAGCAGCATGGGCTTCGATGAGGATGTGCTGTTTCTTATCCGTCATCACGGTGAGCGGCTGGATGGTTCTGGCTATCCCGACGGGTTGGATGCGACGCGCCAGCCGTTGGCGTTACGCATCCTGCAGGTCGCCGATGTGTTCGACACGATGGCATGCACACGCGCCTATCGCGACGCGCTCAGCACCGAGGAGCGCCTGCGCGAACTCTCGCGGCTGGCAGGTACAAAATTAGACATTCTGGTTGTGGAGACACTGCGCCGCGCCCATCTGCAGGGGCGATTGGAACCCATCTACAATGAGCTGCTGCGCCATCCGCTCGGACAGGAACCGTACCCGATGGCTGCATGATGCCAGACATGAACCATGTGGATAAAAAGCAAGTGGCTTAGGACAATCAGGTTGCCTTAAGACCAACCGCCTGCTGTTCGCCTGAAAAATCGCTTCATCCAGAGCCAGCCGAGGGGCACACCCATCAGGGCGCCCAGCCATATGCCCAGCGTCCCCAGCGCCCAGTAGCCCAACCAAGCCATCAGGGCGATCGGTAGCCCCAACAGGAGCAAATAGACCGCGAACAGCCCCAGCAGCATTCCACCGATCAGTCCCACCAGCGCACCAGGGATACACCCCACAATCCCGAACGGCAACCCCATCAGAAAGCCTACCACCAGTCCCAGTCCTGCAAACAGCCCCGACAGCAGCTGCGCCCACACAGGTAGCTGGCGCATGTTAATCTGCATCCTGTAGAGCCGTTGCTGATAGCCCGTCCGCATCTGCATGTAGGGGTCGCTGGGCGTAGCGGCGCGGGCGGCACGGCTGGCTGAAACAGCGGCGCTGTGCAGTATGGTCGCCCCATCCCGATTTAGGCGATCATATTGCGCCCGCCTCTGAGGATCACTTAGCAGGGCATAGGCTGCATTCACCCGCTTCATCTTTTCCTCATACTCCTGCTGCTTGCCGTCGGGGGCATGATCGGGATGGTAGCGTCGTGCCAGCAGGCGATACGCCCGACGAATCTCCTCCTGCGAGGCATCGGGCGTAAGCCCTAACTCCCGATAGGCGTCAAACCGCGGATCGAGTCGCATCACCTGCCTCTATTTTACACCAGAATCGCCCTGATGTCCCTGCTTTTTGAGCAGATCGGGCAGTTGCAGCTCGGCGTGGTAGCCGATGCCACTCGCTTCGGCAAGTGCCAGCCGCCGCGTCCACTCAAAAATATCCTGCCGATCGCGTCGCCACCGCCCTTCCACCAGCGCGATGGCACGCTTCAGCGCGTCGGGTTCCCACTCGCCCTGGTGCAGCACCGTCCGCAAGCGGCTGAGCAGCTCCTCGCGCTGGTTGGCACGGCTTGCGCCCACCTGCAGGAAGCCAAGCAGCGTCCCCTCGCCTTGCCACACGAAGGCGCGACCCCCGAACGCATAGCCAATGCTCTGCCCTTCCCGAAACTGCTGAAAGAGCAAGCTGCCCTTGCCCTCGCAAAGCAGCGCCTGCAGCACCAATAGCGCCGTGTAGTCCTCTGGTGAGCGTATTGCCATGCGCAATCCGAAGCCGATGTAGAATGTGCGAAGTGGTGAAGTGGCGAAATAGCGAATGGCGAAGTGGCGAATGGATGTAGACGGCTCGGCAAGCACCGCACCTGTCGGTTCATGTGTCATTCCGAGCGAAGTGAGGAATCTCGGTTCGGTGGGCGCCTCACCCTCCAGCGCGTCCATCACGCCAAAATAGCGCTGCGTCAGTTCCGTTAGCCGTTCAACGGACAAATCGCCTGCAACCACCATCACGAATCGGTTATGGCGATAATAACGGCGATGGAACGACCTTATATCCTCAAGGTGCACCTTTTGGAGCTGCTCAGTGGAGGCGTACAGACCCCCAGCGTCGTGCAGCTGGCGAAGGAGGGCGTCATAAAGGGGCAGCTCATGAGCGCTGTCCATCAGGTGTCGCTCCGCGAGGGCGGCTTGTAGGGCAATTTTCAGCGCGTCTGGCTCGAACTCAGCACGGGTCAGCCCCTCCTTGAGCAGCGACAGCACATTCTCTATCGTGGCAGGTTCGGCAACCGCCGTGATTCGCACGCCGATCGGTTCCCAGTGCAGCTGCAGCGTGCCACCCGACTGCGCAATACGGTGGGCTAATGAGGCATAGGTTTCGTTGCGTGTGGCGGTGAACAGCATGCGGGCGGTCAGCTCGCCTGTGCCTGGCGGAAAGTCGCGCTCCGCATCAGGTCCCGTCGCGATCAGCAGCTGTAGCACGATCTGCTTAGCTCCCGGCTGAGGCAGGGCAATCACACGCATCCCGTTCGCAAGGGTTTGATGGAAGATAGGATGGTCCTCACCCCGCTTCGGTGGACTCTCTATTTGTTGCTGGGCAGGCTGAGCAGTGGAGGTAAGGTTTCCCCCGTGTGGAGAAAGTTGCCAAAAAGGATTGCCATCCCACATCGCCCGCGCGACTCCTTCGATCCGCTCTATGGTGAGCGACTGCACGCGCGAAGCGTACTCGTCGGGCAGGGTAGGCAAGCCGAGCGTGGCGTAGAGCGCGTAGAGTCGGGCGCGTTCCAGCGGGTTGCGCATCGCTTGTTGATGACGCGCAAGGAGCAGCTGCTTTGCTCGCTCCAGTTGCGGGCGCACCTGCCCCTCGATGATTTGCTGCATAGCGACTGCCCAGCGCTGGCGTACCTGCTCCTGCCAGTCGCTGCCCGCATCGGAATAGGGCTGGAAAAAGAAGAGCATCAAGCCCGGCTGTGGGCGAGGGGTGTACTCACTGCTCACTAATTGCCACTCCGTGCTCCCTCCCAGCAGCCCAAAGTGGGGTTCCGCAAGGGCGAGGCGAATCACCTCGGCAGCAAGCATCGCATCGGGTTGCGTCGCAGGCGGTGCAAGGACCCCGATTGCCAGAATTGCTCCCTCATCCACTTCCCATGCGCGTGATCCTGCGGCGTGACCGCTTTGAACACGAAAAGATGAAACCTCCTCTTGCAGGTTCCCCTTGCTTGCAGGTGGAACTTCACGGAGGGAGTCAAGGCAAACTTCTCGCACACGCGCTGGCTCCACAGGTCCCACCACCACAATCACCATGCGGTCAAGCCGATAGTGGCGGGCGTGGAATTCCAGCAGCTGCTCGCGCGTGAGCTTTGCCAGCGATTCGGGGATGCCCAGTGGTGGCAGCGCGTAGGGATGCTTGCCGTAAACCTTCGCATAGAGTGCATAACGCGCCACCCGAATCGGGTCGGCGTGATGGAGCGCGTATTCATCCTGCAGGATCAGCTCCCGTTCACGCTGCAACGCGGCTTCTGGCAGGGCAGGAGCGAGCAGATGCTCCAGTAGCATTCGCAGAGCAGATTCCCAGCGGTCGGGCAGAACCGCCATGCGGTAGCGTGTCCAGTCGCGTTCGGTGCTGGCTTCCAACACGCCTCCCGCCGATTCGATGGTGGCATCCAGTGCGCCCGCGGGGTGCTGCGCTGTGCCCTTAAAAATCAGATGCTCCAGCAGGTGGGCTGCGCCAGAGGTTTCAGGCGCCTCATACGCACTGCCTACCTGTACCCAGACCTCTATGGCGACAAGCGGCGCATCGGGATCGGGAAGGACGATCGGTCGAGGCGCATTCACGCCATCGGATCGGCGTTCCCCCTCCCCCAAAGCTTTGGGAGAGGGGGAAGGGGGATGAGGGCTTACCAAACAACCTATCAGGAGCGCAAGCAGCCATCCGTTCACGGCTTATTCCATTCCTGGCTTTTCTCGCGGGCTTCCTCCCAGGCTTGCTGGAAGAGCCGTTCGCGCTCGGCTCTGCCAGGTGTTCTGCCTGTGGCGTAGTACCATGCGGCGGCGCGCCCGACAGTGAGCGTGCCTGCATAGGCGACCGTGCCTTTGATGACCATGCCGACGCCACCGGGCACAAAGCCAACCAGCTCGCGGGCGACGGCACGCCAGCCGAACGCCGCACCCAGCACACTCGCCAGCTCGGGCAGACGCTGGCGCCAATCGGGCGCTCTGCCGTAAGCCGCCGCGATGCGCAGCACCATCAGCAGCTGATTCTTGGTCAGCACCACCATATCGGCAAGCGCGGCGGGCGGTGCCAGCAGCCCCAGCAGCGGAAACACGGAAGGGATCGCTGAGAGCATGGCAAGCCCTGCATTGAGTGAGGCAACATCTTCCACGATGCGGTTGACTACCATCTCGCGTGTGCCGGGCAGCACGCGCGCCAGCGCCACCAACGGAAACTCATGCTTCTGGAAGTGATCCACAATCGCCTCAATCGCGTCCTGAGGCACCTCCAGCGCGTCGCAGGCAAGGATGAAGTCGAACTCCTCCTGAGGCGGTCCCGTGAAGCGCTTGACATATTCGGAGGCAGTCTGCAGCATCTGCGGGCTGGCACCGCTGGTCAGCACGCGCCACACGGCTTCCACCCGATCGGGCTGCCCTACCAGCGCGATTCGGAACGGCGTGAGCAGCTCACGCTCCACCTGCTTCGGTGAAAGCTCCTTGGCGATATTCCACCAGTGCGTAATCTGACTAAGCAACTGTTTTGCCATCGTTCTCGTCCCCCTATACTCGTAGCGTCGGCGTCCCGCCGACGACATAGACAGCGTAGCGTCGGCGTCCCGCCGATAAAACCCTCCGCAAGCTGCGGATGCCACAGTTTAGATTAGGGCGCGCCGGGTTCACACCCGGCGCATTCATCGGGAGAGGAGGCATTCATCGCCGCAGCCCGTAGCGGGCGTCGCTAACCTTCCGCCCCTACGGGTCGGTCGGCATCGCCAACCCGTCTACGGGTGGCTAAAATGCCATCCCCTCCACAGTACGGTGACGGTTACTCATCACCTATCACCCCCTTTGTGGTTGGTTTAGACCGGGCGGCACAGGGCAGCCCTGGTCAGGGCGATTATACCCGATAGGGTACACTTTTCCCTGCCGATGCCAGATTATGATGTGATCGTTGTGGGGACGGGACATGCAGGGTGTGAGGCAGCGTTGGCAGCAGCACGATTGGGCTGCCGCACGCTCGCGCTTACGCTCAACCTCGAACGCACCGCCCATATGCCCTGCAACTGCTCAATCGGTGGACCTGCTAAGGGGCATCTGGTACGCGAGATTGACGCGCTGGGCGGGCAGATGGGCATTAACACCGATTTGACTCTTACCCATATTCGCTTCGTGGGCACGGGCAAGGGACCTGCGGTGCGCACGCTGCGCGCCCACGCCGATAAGTCGCTTTACCCCGCACAGATGCTGGCTACCCTGCGCCAGCAACCGAATCTGAGCCTGATGGAAGGCAAGGTCGAAAGCCTGCTGGTGAAGGATGGGGCGTGCTACGGGGTCACGATAGAGGGCGGGATCGAGATGACCGCGCACGCGGTTGTGCTGACCACGGGCACATTTCTGAATGGGCTGTGCCATATTGGGGAACGGAAGATTCAGGCAGCGCGGTTCGGCGATCCGCCCGCAACAGGACTGACTGCCGCGTTGCAACGGCTCGGCTTTCGCGTTGGGCGCTTCAAGACAGGCACGACACCCCGTATCGACAAGAAGAGCGTGGACCTTTCGCGCTTGACCGAAGTCGCTTCGGAGCCGTGTCCACCGTTTTCCTACCTGCATGACCAGCTGAACCCGCCGCGCCCGCTGCTGCCCTGCTGGCAGACCTTCACCAACGAGCAGACGCACGCCATCATCCGTGCGAACCTGCACCGCTCGGCGATGTATGGCGGGCATATCGTCGGCATCGGACCCCGTTACTGTCCCAGCATCGAGGACAAGATTGTACGCTTCCCCGACAAGGAGCGCCATCCCGTCTTTCTGGAGCAGGAATACTGGGATAGGGACGACCTTTATGTGCAGGGCATGTCCACCAGCCTGCCTGAGGAGGTGCAGCTGGCTTTCCTGCGCACGCTGCCTGGGCTGGAAGAGGTGGTGATGATCCGCCCCGGCTATGCCGTGGAATACGATATGGTCTATCCCGACCAGCTCTATCCCACGCTGATGACGAAGCGCGTGCGCGGGCTGTTTCTCGCAGGGCAGATCAACGGCACCTCGGGCTACGAGGAAGCCGCGGCACAGGGACTCGTCGCAGGCATTAATGCCGCGCTCTATGTGCAGGGGCGCGAACCGCTCGTGCTGGAGCGCAGCAATAGCTACATCGGCGTGCTGATTGACGACCTGGTGACCAAAGGCGTGGAGGATCCCTATCGGATGCTCACAGGTCGCGCTGAGCATCGGCTGCACCTGCGCCATGAGAATGCCGATGAGCGGCTGACGCCCATCGGACGCGCGATCGGCTTGGTAGACGACGAGCGCTGGCGTCGATTCAAGGCGCGCCAGGCACAGATTGAATCCGAGCTACGGCGGCTGGATGCCCTCCAAATCAGTGGCAAGCACAACCCGCAGCTGGTCGCGCTGGGCGGTACGCCTGTAAACGCTCGACTCACCGCTCGTGAGTACCTGCGTCGCCCTGAAGTCACCTACGCGATGCTGGCGCGGCTCTTTCCACCAGATACCCCCGTGCCACCCGAAATCGCCGATGCGATAGAGATTCGCGTCAAATATGAGGTCTATTTGCACAAGCAGCAACGCCAGATCGAGCAGATGCGCAAGATGGAGGACTGGCTCATCCCTGAGGACATCAACTACGAGGCATTAACGGCGATTTCGCGCGAGTCGCGCGAGAAATTAGCGCGTGTGCGACCCCGCACGATAGGTCAAGCAGCACGAATTCCGGGCATGCGCCCTGCCGATATCGCCTGCCTGATGGTCTACCTGTGGCGCGATTCGCGCTAACAGACCCCTTCCTTCGTTGCCTGAACCAGCCAGTCGACCACAGCACAAAGGTCGCCCCCCGATTGCTCGTAGATTGCCAGCTGGCGATCGGCACTGGTACCCTCCTTCACGATGCGCCGTGCATGCTTTGCCTCCTCCCAGCATCCCAGCTGTTCGGCATAGGGGCGCAGCAGCGCCAGCAGCTCCTCCAGCAGCTCGGCGTAGGGCACACTCTTGCCGATGCCAAAATCGACCAGCTCGCCGTGAATCCCATAGCGCACCGCCCGCCATTTGTTCTCCCGAATCAGATCGCGATGATAGATGCGCCACGATTGATTGTTGCGCCGCAAATCGTACAGAAACGCCACCAGCGACTGGATCAACGCCACCAGGCACACGGCATCCTCGATGCGTGTGCAGACGTCGCAAATGCGGAACTCCAGCGTCTTGTAATGCGGATGGGGACGCACATCCCACCAGACCTTCGTGCGGTCGTCAATTGCCCCCACACGCTCCAGCGTGGTCATAAAGGCATCGTAATCGGCATAGGAACTGAACGAATCGGGAATGCCCGTGCGCGGCAGCGTCTCAAACACCACGCTGCGATAGGACATCAGCCCCGTGCGTCGCCCATCCCAAAACGGCGAGCTAACCGAGAGCGCCAGAAGATGCGGCAAAAAGTAGCGCACCTGATTGAAAATGTCGATGGTCAACTCCAAGTCGCCAATCCCCACATGCACATGCATGCCGAAGATGAGCAGGCGGCGCGCGATGTCTTGCATGTTCTCTTCCAGCGCCTTGTAGCGCAGCTTGGGCGTAATGGTCTGATCGATCCAGCGCGAGAAAGGGTGCGTGCCCGCCGCCACGATGTGTTTGCCATTTGCCTCCGCAATCTCAATCAGTGCGCCGCGCAGCCGACGCAGCTCCTCGCGCACCTGCTGCACATTCTGGCAAATCTGGCTGCCCACCTCGATCTGCGACTGCATGAACTCCTCTTTGACCTGATCCTGCAGGCGCACACGCCCATCGGGCAGAATCTTGGACACATAGGAGTCGAGCGCGCGGGTCCTGGCGTCCACAATCTGGTACTCCTCTTCCACGCCCAGCGTTAGCGGTAGCCCCTTGAACATGCGCAATCACCCACTTATGGGGAATACGCTACCAGGCGATTGGTTTCCTGCTTCTATGCGGCGACCACCTGACGCATGGCGGCTACCGAGTCCAGCACCCGCTTGATAAGGGCTTCGCGCTTCTCTTCTGCCAGCTGAATCACTGTGTCCGCCTCAGGGGGGTAGACGGGGAGCGAGAATTCGTATTCTGTGTGGATGTGCTGGTGGCTCCAGTGGTCCGCCACCATCAAGCAAGCGGTGGGCAAACGCGCCTCGCCCTCAGGCAGATAAGGAGCATGATGGTTCCCAATCAGGCTCACCAGCATGGTGGGCAGCCCCCAGGCGTCAGTAATCAACGCGCCCACCTCCGCATGATTCATGCCCAGAATCTCCGTCTCCACTTCGTGGCGCATTCGCTGTGGATTGGCACTTTGCAAAACCTTCTGGTATTCCTTGGGGAAGCGGGTATAGAGAAAGAGCACGCCAATATCATGGAGCAATCCTGCCATAAATACATTTTCTGCCTGACGCAAGCTCTGTTTATGTGCCAGCATCATCTCCCGCGCGATGCCAGCACAGGCAAAGGAATGTTCCCACAATCCCAGCTCTACCTTGCTGGGGGAGCGACTGCCCCTTAATGCCATGAACGCCGAGATTCCCAGCACAAGGTTCTTGACCGTGTGGAACCCCAGCACAATCACGGCTTGCTTGACGGTGCTAATGGCGCGCGTAAGTCCATAATAAGCGGAATTGGCTAAGTGAAGCACTTTCGCCGTGAGGGCTGGATCAGCGGTGATCAGTCGCTCGACCTGCTCCGCAGTTGCGTTCTCGCTCTCCACCAATTCAACCAGACGCATCACCAAACTAGGCAGCGCTGGGAGGTCGTGCACCGCGCGCTCGATATCTCTTCGGGTATCGCCTACCATCATCATCTCGCTTTTCACTACCTGCCAAAAGGTATTATCGGAAAGCAGGGAGTTTCTCTTCAGTAAACACGAGACCTATGTATGCTATCGGCGATTGGGCAGTACTGGAGCAGGTGCATGCGTGGGGAATTCACCTCACGGAGACGCAACGCGCCTTGCTGCAACAGTACCTGGAAATGCTCTACACCGCCAATCAGCGGTTTAATCTGACGCGCGTGCCGCCAGAGGAGGCGGTGGGGCGTCACCTGGTCGATTCGCTGAGCTTGCTGTGGATAGATGTGCCGCCCGAGGGGGCGCGCTTGCTGGATATTGGCACAGGGGCTGGCTTGCCGGGCATTCCGCTCAAAATCGCCCGCCCCGATTTGCGCCTCACCCTGCTCGATTCACACGGTAAGACCATCGCCTTTCTGCAAGAGGCGTGCCAACGGCTGAATCTTGAAGGGATAGAAATCGTGCAGGCGCGTGCCGAGGAGTGGGCGCACACACCTGAAGCGCGGGAACAGTTCGATCGCACAGTGGCGCGCGCCGTGGCACAGATGCCCATTCTGGCAGAACTCATGCTGCCTTATGTAAAGGTAGGTGGCGTCGCGCTTGCCCTCAAAAGCAGCACGGAACGCGACGAGATCGAAGCAGCACGCCCCGCTGTCGAGATGCTCGGCGGAGAAATGGAACTGATAGAGCGCACATTCACTATCGAAAGCGGACCAGTGGCACGCTTGATTGTGCGCCTGAGCAAGCGTCAGCCGTGCGCGGCACGCTACCCACGCCGTTGGAACCAAATGATCAAGCAGCCGTTGGGGGTGGCGCGATGAAGGTCGCCATCGACGCACGGCTGCTTACGGGCGCCTACACAGGCGACCGCACCTACTGGCGCGGACTGCTGAAAGCCTTTGCCGAGCTGATTGATCCAAGCCAACATCGCCTCGTGCTGTTCAGCACACGCTCGGTGCCAGCGAACCTCTTGCCCGAATCGCCCCTGTATGAGCCAATCGTCATACCTGCTCGCAGCGAGCGGCTCTGGAGCCTGTGGCATCTGCCCCGTGCCGCCCAAGCATGCGGCTGTGAGGTGGCGCATGTTCAGTACACGGTCTCGCCCCTGTTTCGCATCCCTGTCATCACCACGATTCACGATGTCTCTTTCTTGATCAACCCACGCTGGTTTCCGCTCAAAGACCGCTTGCTGTTGCGCTGGACGATCCCGTTTTCCTGCAGGCGCGCGGCGCGTGTGCTGACCGTGTCCGAGACCTCGCGACGCGACATCCTTCGGCTGCTTCGCCTGCCTCCAGAAAAGGTGGTGGCGACGCCCAATGGTCTACCCGACGGCTTTTATCCGATAGAGCGAGAGCAAGCGCAGGCGTGGGTGCGCCAGCATTACCGCATCGAACCGCCCTTTCTGCTGGCGGTCGGCGTTTTGCAACCGCGCAAGAACTGGTTATTAGCGATTCAAGCGGTTGCCTATGCTCGCGAATGGTCGGGGTTGCCCCTGAAACTGGTGTTGACAGGCAAACCGGGCTGGGCAAAGCGCGAGCTGGAATGGGCGAAGCGAACTCTTGTCGAAGGCGATTGGCTTATCGAAACAGGCTATGTGCCCGATGAGCATCTTGTGTGGCTCTATAACGCCGCCGAGATCTTTCTCTATCCCTCTTTTTATGAGGGATTCGGCTTGCCGCCTCTGGAAGCGATGGCGTGTGGCACGCCTGTGATCGCTTCGAACGGAGGCGCACTGCCTGAAGTAGTGGCTTCCGGCGGCGTGTTGCTGCCCCCTGATCAGCCTGCCCAGTGGGCGCACGCGATTCTCATTTTGCTCCAGAACGACTCCTATCGCGAAGGGGTTCGACAACGCGCCCTACAACGCGCCCAGATGTTCAACTGGCAACAAACAGCGCAGAAGACCTGGCAGGTCTATGAGGAAGCCGTGCATTGTGGATAACTTGTGGATAACTCTGTGGATAAGTGCCGAATCGCCCGCTTCGCCCCGGAGTTATCCACAGGTTATCCACAAGTTATCCACAGAGTTATCCACAATCTTAGCCACGCTAAATAATGCCATACCCCCTTCTCCATCGGCAGATTTTGAGTTCAAAATGTCCCTCGAAACCGCCTTTTGCACCCTTTTCGAGGGGGTTGTCCCTCGAGTTATCCACAATATCCACAACGCCTATTAACATGAGGGACTCCCTTAAAGCATGTATATAGATAGAATCACCTTGCGTGTGGATAACTCGACGCGCTCTTGCCTGAAGGCAGGAAAGGGTGTCTCAGAAAGCGAATAGGGTTAGCTGATCGATGCGGGTCAAACAGCTGCGTATAAGAAATTTTCGCAATTATACACAGGCGCAGATAGAGCCAAGTTCGGGACTGAATGTGCTGGTCGGTGCGAACGCCCAAGGCAAAACGAACCTGCTGGAAGCCCTTTACTATGCCAGCACCTTCCGTCCGCTGCGCCCTGTACGGGAAAGCGACCTGATACGCTGGGGTGAACAGGAAGCGCATCTCCATCTCCATTTTTTGCGGCAGGGCATAGAGGATGAACTGACGATTCGAATCCCGCTGATGGGCAAGCGGATGGTATTTCTGAATGGGCAGCCCGTTTCTCGCCAGAGCGAGCTGGTTGGGCGATTGAAAGTGGTCTGTTTTACGGCACAGGACTTATCGCTTATTCGCGGTGAGCCAGCGGAGCGCCGTCGCTTTCTGGATAGTGAGCTGAGCTTGATCAGCCCGCGCTATCTCTATTCAGCGGTGCAGTATCGTCGCTGTCTGGAGCAACGCAATAACCTGCTGCGTGCCCATCTGGAGGGACATGCTAGTCTGGAGAGCCTGCCTGAATGGGACATGCAGCTGGTCAAGTACGGGGCACGCCTGTTCAGCGAGCGTCGCCGATTCCTTGAACAGCTGCAGATATTTGCGGCAGAAATTTATGCGATGCTAACAGGTGGCAGTGAGGTCTTTCAGCTAGTCTATCAGCCCGGTTTGCCCCGCAAACAGCAGTTGCCCGATAAGGAGGAGGACTGGGCGGATGCGCTGTGGGCGGCTTTGCACGAGGTGGGGTCGGAAGAGATTCGCCGCGGGATGAGCCTTGTTGGACCCCATCGCGATGATTTCATGGTGCTTATCGATGGGCATGAGGCACGCCTCTTTGCCTCGCAGGGGCAGCAACGCACGGGCGCGCTCAGCTTGCGCCTTGCTGAAGTGCCCCTGCTGGAGAAGCGCATCGAGGAAAGCCCCGTGGTGCTGCTGGACGATGTATTTTCCGACTTGGATACCACTCGCCGCGCGCGCCTTATCCAGTTCTTGCAGCCACGCGCCCAGACCTTTCTGACCTGCACCGACATGACTGGCGAGGAATGGCGGATTGTAAGCGACTATCGGGCACTCAGCGAAGTAATGATCTATCGCATCGAGGGAGGGACGATACGCTGTGAATCGGTTTGAATCGGTCGGTGGCTGGCTTTGGGAGGTGCTGCGTCAGCTGGGCATCGAGCGGGAGTTCCGTGCCCGCCGCGCCCTGAGTGCGTGGGAGACGCTTACAGGCGAAGCGATTGCGCGGGTAGCGCAGCCGTTGCGCTTAGAAGGTGGCACTTTGTGGGTGGCGGTCAAAAGCAGCGCCTGGGCGCAGGAGCTACAGTTTCAAAAAGCCACCTTGCTGGAGCGACTCAACCATGAAGCGGGCAGTGACTGCTTCAGGGAGATCCGCTTTGTGGTGCGGGCGCAGTTGCCGAATCCTTCAGCGGTAGTCTCTGCGCATAGAGAAGGGGCTTTTCTCCCACGCCATGTTGAACTTGAAAAGGAAGAGCAGGAGGCGATCCGGCAAACCGTTGAAGCAATTCAAGAGCCTGCGCTTCGGGAGGCAGTCCGTCGGGCACGCGAGGCGTCCCTGCGCTATGAGAAGTGGCGGCTGCTGAATGGCTGGCGTCGATGCGAGCGATGCGGCGGATGGCACACCGAATCGGCGCGATTCTGCTTTCTGTGCCGCGAGCAGGGATAGGAAGACGACTGAGCGATCCTGCGCCTGTGGTGCGTGCGCGGGCGGGTCTGCAGGCAGCGCTGGGACTTTCTGCAGGTATCGCGTATGTCGAATGGCTCCACAATCTGCTGAATCTGCCTCTCTCCGTGATCGGGCTTACAGCCCTTCTGCTGATTCTCGTGCGCCCGCGCTGGACTCTTGTTGTGGTCGCTGCGCTGCTGGGTGGCTGGCGCTATGCTGCGTGGAGCCGGGTGGAGCCTGTGAATCCCGCCTCTTTGCCTTCTGTGGCGCATTTGCGGGCAATTGGGTCTTGGGAGCCGACTCGCACGGGAGGCAGGTTGCTCTGTGCCTTTATGGGCGAAGGAGACGCCTTTTCGAGAGGCTACGCGCTTCTCTACTTTCGTCCCTCTGTGGCTCACCCGCCCGATTATGGGGACGAGTTCATCGTAAGGGTGCGCTGGCGACGCCCGCAAAACCCGCCTGGCATCTCCTTCGATTGGGTGCGGTATCTACAGCGCAGGCGTGTTTACTATATTGCCACCGTCTACAGCGATTCGCAGATTCAGAAGGTCTCTTCGAAGCGGGCGAGCTGGCAGCGGTGGTTTCTGCAAATGCGTCGCTCGCTGCGCCACTTATTGCACGCGCGCCTTACACGGGAGGACGCGGCGGTGATGGAGGGGATGATGGTCGGGGCGACGGGCGACTTTCCCCACGCCTTGCGTGAGGCGTTTATGCGCAGCGGGATTGGGCATCTCCTGTCCACTTCCGGACTGCATGTGGCGATGGCGCTGCAGATGCTGGAGTGGCTGCTGGTTTGGGTCTTTGCGCCGTTTCGCGGGCGTGTGATTTTGCTCATTTTAGCGGCGTGGGGCTATGCGCTACTGGCGGGGTTGCGCCCGCCGATTGTGCGCGCGGCGACGATGGCAAACCTCTATCTGATGGCGCCGTTGCTGCGCCGCGAGGCAGATGGCTTGAGCGCACTGGGCTGGGCAGCTACCTTCTGGCTGCTCTACGCGCCCTACGCGCTCTTTGAGGTGGGGTTTCAATACTCCTTTTGCGCCGTGCTGTTCATTCTGCTCTTTTACAGGCGTGTGGAGCGTATACTTAGGGAAGGCTGGGCAATATTTGTTCGGCAAGGATGGCTGCGTTCTGTGGGTGAGCGACTGCTTTGCCCTCTGTTGAGCGTTTCGCTTTGTGCACAGGCAGGCATCGGTTTCGTCCAGCTCTATCACTTTGGCTATCTTTCGTTGCTCTCGCCAGTGGCGAACCTGCTGGCGGCTCCTGCTGCCTATCTGGCGTTGGCGCTGGGTGGCTTTTTCTGGCTCTCTCAGGGGGTTGGCGTGCTGCCCATTGAGGTGACCTGCGCATGGCTCAAATGGGTTGCACTCGCTTTTGGTGCGGAATGGGTTCCAGCCATCCGTGTTGATTCACTGCCTTGGTGGGTGATACTGGGGTTTTATGGGTTGGTGCTGTTTTTCGCACGGGAACCGCATGCGGGAGAGGAGTCGTAATGGGAGGGGAGCGCGCTATGCGCTCCCCCGAGCTACTCAATAGGTGTTCCCTGCGTCGCCCAAAAGATATATCCAGATTATTTCACGCGGCGGCGTCTCAGCAGCAAACCACCTAACCCGACGCTCAGCACAAGCAGGCTGGCAGGCTCTGGCACCCAATCCTGTTCCACTATGAATAGCGAAGCGGTGGAGGTGCCAGGAGTCCGAGCACCGTCAATGTGCAGGAAGAAGGTCTCGATAACCTGAATCCTGCTGGAAGGACGGCTCAGCCCAAAGAACCCACTTATCTGGAAGACGCCGTCCGAACCACCGGGGTAGCTACTACCGCTGATCACCCAGCTTCGCAGGAAGAGAATATCACCTGTATTCAGGTCAACGACCTTCTTAGTGAAGGCGATCTGACCCAGCTCAAAGACGAAACCCGTCACGGCAAGGTTGAACCCTGTCAACGGGGCTTTGTTGGTCACGATGGTATAGGTTCCGGTGAAGGTACCGTTAGAGTAGAAAGTGCCGTTACCCACCGTGATGGGCGGAGCGCTATTGTTCGTGAGGAAGGTGATCTTTGGCAGCACATTGACGGTTTGGGTTGCCGGGGCGCTAGGATAGTATGTGCTGTCGATAAGGAACGGCACATCGGTCCTAATATTTGCAGGGAATAGCCGTCCCTCACTGACCGTCACATTGACGGTCCAGCCAGACGCCCACGCGTGAATAGCCAGGCCCAGAAACAGGGCAGTACCCAATATCAACGCCTTAAGCCCTTTCATCATGCTACACCTCCTGAGCGTTATTTACCCCCTTTCGAGGCGACGGAGCGCCTATAGAGGGCATCCACTCATTAAAGACTCAAAAAGGGGCAAAAACCGGACAGGGTTTGGGGGGATTTGGGGGCGATTCAGGGCTTTTTTCGGGGATTTTTTTCGGGCGAATCGCGTAAGCAAGGAGCAGGCTTCGAACCTCTTGCCCAAAGCCTACCCTTCATAACCGCGCTCTTCAAGTTTTTGATGGGTATAATTTAGGGGCACAAATGATCATCAAGTTGCATGATGAGCTGCCGCGCTATGTGCAGGTGAAGCAGTGGGTGGAGCGTCAGATTGCCTGCGGGCGCTGGCGTCCGGGCGATGTGCTGCCGCCTGAACGCGATCTGGCAGCACAGCTGCAGGTTAGCCCGCTGACGGTCAGCCGGGCGCTGCAATCGCTGGCGCGTGAAGGGGTGCTGACCCGCAAGCGGCGCGTGGGGACAATCGTCGCACAGGAGTTGCCGCCGAACTTGCTGCAGGCGACGCTCACGCTGCTGGTGTTAGGCATGGGCGGTGCAACCCGCCAGACCGCCGATTTCTATTTCGGCGCGCTCCACCGCAGCATCCATACAGAACTCGCTGCCCAGGGGATTCGCACCCTCTGGCTCGATTACCAGTTTGATCTGGTCGAACGGGAGTTGCGCGCGGCGGAGACAGTAGGGATTCTGGCTATCGCCCCTGTTGCCGAGCATGTGCCCCTGCTGGAGCAGCTCTACACGCGAGGGGTGCCCATCGTGGTGGTGGGGGCTAGTGCAGCGGGATGGAAACTGCCCTGTGTAGACACCGATAACTACGCGGCGGCACGCGCGGGCGTGAACTACCTGCTGGAGCACGGACATCGGCGTTTCGTGGGGCTGTTCGCGGCGCTGGAGACCTTCAACTCGCGCGACCGCTGGCGTGGCTTCCGCGACGCCCTGCAGGAAGCGGGCATCCCCAAGGAGCATATCTGGACCTTCATCACCCCTTATGCCGATGAGTTCGACGACGCCGTGCGCGAAGGACTAAGCACCCTGATGCGCCTGCCTAATGGACCGACTGCGGTATTCGCAGGTGGCTACTATCTGGCGCTGGCGGCGCTGCAGACGGCGCACGGGGTGGGATGCGCCGTGCCGCACCAGCTGTCGGTGCTGGGCTTCGATGACCCGCCCTCCGCTGCCTTCACCGTGCCACCCCTGACCACCTTCCGCCAGCCGTTAGAGGCGATGGGCGCGCGCGCTGTACACAAGATGCTCCAGCTCATCCGCGGGCAAGCGCCCGAACCGCTTCAGGAGCGACTCCCGCTGGAATTAATCGTGCGTGAATCGGTCGCCAGAGTGGGTAGCGAGTAGATCGGGCGATAACCCAGCCTTTGTTCCTTCAGCCGATTCGTGCGGGTCATCTCCTTCCCGTCGCAAAAAGCAGGATTCGCAGAAGCAAGCGCGTATTATATGGTATGCCGGTTTAAAAACAGGGACAGGCAAGGCGTCCGTGAAAATTTTAACAGCATCGGGCGTTCCCCTGGCGCAGCGGCTTTATCTAATGGCTGCAACGGAAGCAGGAACCAAAGCGACGCCTGTGCCGTATCTATCTGTGGGGGCGTCTTAATTGTGGACGCTGAACAAGCAGGAGCCGGTCAGATTGTGAATCTGTTCACAAGGTGAAAACTGGCTGTCAGGAGGTGAAGGCAAATTGCCGATTTTGGACGAGGAGACTGAAATGCTGATTGAGTCGCAGGCGGCGGTACGCGCGGGACGGCTGGGGCGTGAAGTACCCTATGCCGACCCGCTGGAGCTGGAGGACGAGAACCTGAGCCTGGAGGAGGTTGAACCACTCGATGAGGAGTTGACCTCCATCGGGCTGGCTGGCATCGACCTGGAAGAAGAGCTGGAAGAGGAACCCGATTTTTGGGGTGGGCTGGACGAGGAGACGCCGCACGAGGACGATAGCGTCGATGTGGAGCTGTGGATGCTGCAGAGCCGTCGCTCGCAGCTGCTCACGCCTGAAGAGGAAATCCACTACGCCCAGCAGGTGCAAGAGGGCGAGCGGCTGCTGCGCATTCGGCGCGAGCTGGCTGAGAAGCGCAAGGTTCACCCCGATCAAATCAGCGAGGCGGAGTGGGCCGCAGCAGCAGGGCTACCTCCTTACGAACTTGCCTTCCGCCTGGAGGAAGCCGACGAGGCAAAGCGCAAGCTCATCGAGTCGAACCTGCGGCTGGTGGTCAGCGTCGCCAAGCGGTATGGGGCGCGCGGGGTCTCCATCGCCGACCTGATTCAGGAAGGTAATCTGGGGCTGATCCGCGCCGTGGAGAAGTTCGACCCCAGTCGCGGCTTCCGCTTCAGCACCTACGCTACCTGGTGGATTCGGCGAGCCATCGCACGCGCCATCATCAATCACGGGCGCACCATCCGAATCCCCGTCTATGTGGCGGAGCTGATCAACCGGGTGATTAAGACCGAACAGCGGCTGCAGCAGATTCTGCAGCGTGAGCCGACCGATGAGGAGATTGCCGAGGAGATCGCGCGCGAGCGGGCTGCCCAGGAGCTGTTGCAGACGCTGGGGCGCATGCCCACCGAAGAGGAGATACGCAGCCACATCCCGCGGGTGAAGCGCCACATCACGCCAGAGCGGGTGCGTGAGATGCGCCGCGCCTCCATCGAGCCTATCTCTATCGAAAGCCCAGTGGGCGAGCGTGAAAACGCTACACTCGGCGAGTTCATCCCGTCGCAGGATATGCCTACACCCGCCGATGTGCTGGATCGGCTTATCCTGCGCGAGCAGATCGACATGATTCTGGAGAAACTGCAGCCGAAAGAGCGCGATGTGGTGCGGTTGCGCTTCGGGCTGGATGATGGGCAGCAGCGCACCCTTGAGGAGGTCGGTGCGGCGCTGGGCATCACGCGCGAGCGGGTGCGCCAGCTGGAGTTGCGCGCCCTGCGCAAGCTGCGCGTTATCGGCGAGCGCATCGAAGATCTGCGACGCAGCAAGGGCTACGACCTCGAAAAAGCACTTGCCGAAATCGGCGAGATTCAGTAAGGGTGAGTAGCGAGAGGTGCGTCGAAAGACCTCTCACTACCCACCTAGAACACCACAGCTCTCGCCATTCGCGTGAACAACGATGACAGAGACACGAGTGCCTATCCCGACTCTGGAACGGCTGGCGACCTACCTGCGAGTCCTGCTCGACGCACGGGAGGCGGAGGTTCAAACCCTCTCCTCCCAGGATATCGAGCGGCTGTCGGGCATCAGCGCGGCGCAATTCCGCAAAGACCTCTCCTACTTCGGTGAATTTGGTAAACCCGGCGTGGGCTACTCCACCAACCAGCTGATCGAGTGCATCGAGCGAATTCTGCGTTTAGATCGGGAGCAGCCCATGCTGCTCGTGGGGGCGGGCAATCTGGGCGCGGCGCTGGTCGGCTACCCCAACTTCCGTGCCCATCGGTTCCGAATCGCCGCCGTGTTCGACAACAACTTCGTCAAGATAGGGCGACCCTTTGGGGATTTAATCATTCAGGACATCGCGCGCTTGAAGGAGGTGAACGCGCAGATTGGGGCGCAAATTGCGATTATCGCGGTGCCTGCCAGCGCGGCGCAAGAGGTGGCAGACCAGCTAGTCGAGGCGGGCATCCGCGCTATCCTGAACTTCGCCCCCACCAGCCTCAAAGTGCCGCCCCATGTGCATGTGCGCAATGTCTCCTTCTTGCAGGAGCTGGCGGTGCTTTCCTACCATCTGGCACAGGAATCGGGACGCTGCGGGGAGAAGGGGGAGCCAGACACACAAACCCAGACTGATGGCAAGCTGCTGCCTCGCGCCGCTGGTGAACGGGCAGGCGTAAGCAGTGGGGAGTCGGGCAATGCAGTATGACTTCCTCGTGCTGGGTAGCGGGATCGCGGGGCTGACCTTCGCTTTGAACGCCGCCGACACCGGCTCCGTCGCCATTATCACCAAAAAGCAACGCTCCGAATCGAACACCAACTATGCGCAGGGTGGCATCGCCGCCGCCCTTGGAGCCGACGATTCCTGGACGCTGCATATGCAGGACACCCTCGCTGCTGGCGCAGGGCTGGGCGACCCCGAAGCGGTCCAAGTGCTGGTGCAAAACGGTCCCCGTGTGGTCGAATGGCTGATCGAGCTGGGCGCACAGTTCGACAGAAACCCCGACGGCTCCTTAGCGCTGGGACGCGAAGGCGGACACTCACGCCCGCGTATCGTGCATGCAGCTGACCACACAGGCTACGAAATCGAGCGCACCCTGCTCCGCGCCGTGCGCCATGTGCCCACCATCACTCTGCTGGAACACTACTTCGCCATCGATCTAATCGTGGAGGGTGATGAATGCACGGGTGTGCATGTGCTGGACACGCTCACGGGCGACCTGTTCGATATTCGGGCGGAGGCGGTGCTGCTGGCAACGGGCGGCTGCGGGCAGGTCTATCTGCACACCAGCAACCCGCTAATCGCCACAGGGGATGGCATCGCGATGGGCTGGCGTGCGGGCGCCGTGATTGCCAATATGGAGTTTATCCAGTTCCATCCCACCACACTCTACCTGTCGGAGCCAGAGGCGCAGGCGTTCCTGATTTCGGAGGCGGTGCGCGGCGAGGGAGGCATCCTAAAACGGCGCGACGGCTACCGTTTCATGCCCGATTATGACCCTCGCGCCGAGTTAGCCCCACGCGATATTGTTGCCCGCGCCATCGACGCCGAGCTGAAAAAGACGGGCGACCCATTTGTCTATCTGGACATCACCCACCTGAAGCCAGAGTTCATCCAGCAGCGTTTCCCCACCATCTACCACCGCTGTCTGGAGTACGGCATCGATATCACGCGCGAGCCGATTCCTGTTGTGCCGGCGGCGCACTATGTGTGTGGTGGGGTGTGGACGGACCTCTGGGGGCGCACGACGGTACGGCGGCTCTATGCCTGTGGCGAGGTTGCCTGCACCGGTGTGCATGGTGCAAACCGACTGGCGAGCAACTCGCTGCTGGAAGCGCTGGTCTTTGCCGAGCGCGCGGCGCACCACGCCTGTACCCGCCTGTACGAACCGCCGCCCACGCCACCCCAAACGCCTGCTCTCCTATCCGACTTGTCAGACCCATCCGACAAGCAGGAACCGCTCGACTGGGCTGCTACGCGCCTGCACATCCGCCAGCTGATGCAATCGAAAGTGGGCATTGTGCGGCAGGTGGAACGGCTCCAGCAAGCCCAAACGGTGCTTGAGGCACTCCTTGCCCACATCGAAGGAGCCTATCTCAAGGAGCCGCCCACCATGATGAATTGTGAAACGCGCAATCTCGCCACCTGTGCACGGCTGATTACCGAATGCGCCCTCCGCCGCCGCGAAAGCCGTGGGCTGCACTATGTGCTGGACTATCCCGAAACCCGTCCCGAGCTTGCCTATCCCACCCTGCTTATCCCACCCCATTCACCACTCGCTACGTGCCAAGCGCCATGAAAAAGATCGACTGCATTCTACGCCCGCATAAACTGGAGGAGGTCAAGACCGCGCTCGGCGAGCTGGGCATCACGGGCATGACGGTCAGCGAAGTACGCGGCTGCGGGCGTTCACCGTCCGAATCGGGTCCTATGGGTGAGGAGGTGCTAATCCGATTGCCCATGCGCTTGCGCCTGGAGATGGTGGTGCCCGACGAGCTGGTGGAACCTGTGATCGAGACGATTTTACGCCACGCTCGCACGGGTCAGCCCGACGATGGCAAGATTTTCGTGTTGCCCTATCAGGATGCCATTCGCATCCGCACGGAGGAGCGTGGCGACGCCGCGCTCTAATACCAATCGGGATTTCAAGGATCGTATCTTCGCCGGCGTGGACGCCAACGCTACGCAGGGCGTGTTCGTAGCGTCGGCGTCTCGCCGACGACCATCATAGCGTTTGAAATCCCGATTGGCATAACTCCCACCGCAGGAGATTCATCGGAGTAGTTCAGCAAAGAGGGTAGACTCGCCCTGAGCGATGGGGAACAATCGGAGCCACTTGGCGAGCTGGGCGCTGATCGCGGGCTTCTGGTTGCTGGCGCACGGGCGCCTGCTAACGGGCGAGCTGTATTGGGGCGATCTGGGCATCTACTTCTACCCGATGTGGGAGTTCGTGCGCCGCTGTTTGCACGAGGGCGCACTCCCCTTCTGGAATCCCTATGTGAATGGGGGGCAACCCTTGATTGGCAATCCGCAGATGGGCGTGTTCTATTCTGCCACGCCGCTTCTGCTCTGGCTCTCTACAGAGCGCTGGCTGAGCCTGATGACGGCGCTGCACTTGCTCTGGAGCGGGATTGGAATAGCGCTCTGGCTGCGTGCGCTGCACTGTAGCCCCATAGCGAGTGCGTGGGGCGCATGCGCCTGGATGGGTTGTACTGCCGTGGTGGCACGGGCGCAGTTTCCCCCGTTTCTGATGAGCATCGCGTGGTATCCGTGGGTGCTGTGGGGCGTGGAGCGCGTGTGGCAGCAGCCGGGGGCACGCTCTGCGCTCTGGCTTGCGCTGATTGGTGCTCTCTGCATTATGGCAGCGCATCCGCAGGGGGCATATTTGATAGCCATTGCCGCCATGCTTTATGCGGGAGTGCGCGGATGGCAGATGGCTTTCTCTCTCAGTAGCGGGGAGAGGCGTTTATGCCTTGCTCCCCTCCGCTGGCTCCTGCTGGCGGCGTTGCTCGCGCTTGGGTTGAGTGCGATTTACTGGCTGCCTGCCAGCGCTGTGGGCGCGCTCTCCCGCTATAGCGAGATGAGACTCGGCGAGGCGGAGCGGTTCCGATGGGGTCTGATGCATCTGGGCGCGCTGTTCTACCCCTTCCTGTGGGGCAACCCGATGGGCTTGTATGTGGCGAAGGGCAACTTCTGGGAGGTCACGGCGTACATCGGTACGCTACCCTTGCTGCTGGTGCCGTGGGGATTGATGCGCGGAGAGGGGGCGCGCCTGCGCTGGGGGCTGGGGTTGATTGCGCTGTTAGCGGCATGGTTGGCACTGGGCACGCGCGGCGGTCTCTATACGCTCGCGTTCCACTTCGTACCTGGCATGCGCCTGTTCCATGACCCCGCCCGCTGGCTGCTGATCACCTGCCTGATGGCTGCTGCCCTGAGCGCGTTCGGCTACGACCGCTTCCCCCTCTCCCGCAGTGGGGGAGAGGGGTTAGGGGTGAGGGCTGTTCGCTACTTCGCCATTTCGCTACTTCGCCATTCGCCGTTTGCGATCGGTCTGACATGCTGCCTGCTGATGGCGGTGCTGCCCGCGACACGCGCAGGCACGGCGTGGCAACGCTACTCTCTGACCGCTCGCGCCAGCGAGGACTATCCACAGCCGTCGGTTGGGCAGATGTTGCAAGTAGCGCAGCGGGGCTGGCGTCAGGGCGCACTATGGCTGGGCGCATCGGTAGGGCTGCTGGCGCTGGCGTTTGTGCTACCCCGTCAGCGCCCGCTGCTGCTCTGGTTGGGCTTTGTGCCAACGCAGCTCTATGCGGTCTACTGCTCGCTCCCCGTCGCGCCGACGGGCAGCTGGGAGCAGGCGAAACGCCTTATGCATGCGCCGTATGGACGCTGGTGGTACCCGCAGACCTACGACGGTTGGCGACGCCACATCTCCTATCTCACCTATGCCGATACCAGCCCCACTCAGATGGTTCAGTTATGGATTCCGAACCTGCCGATGATGCTACCCGCCTCCATTTGGGGAGCGTATGAGCCGGTTGTGCCTCAGCGCGTCAGCCGCATGGAGCGCATCGTTCGACTCTCACGCCCCGACAGGCAGGCACGCTGGTTCAAAGCGTTGGGCATCCAGTGGATAGCTACGCTGGAGGGCGACCATGCGCGCTTCCAGCGGCTTGCCGCGCCCTGTGAGGCGGTGCAGATAGTACCTCACGCTGTACCTGTGCGCGATTTCGACGAGATGCTACGCCGATTCCGCCGCGAGCCTGTTGACCCTTGCCAGCGTGTGCTGGTTGAGGGCTTGCCGCGCGAAGTGCGTGCCTCGGGCGGGCGTGTTGAGGTTCTGCATCGGAGCAACGCAGAGCTGCGCCTGCGAGTGGAGTGTCCCCAGGAGGCGGTGCTGGTTGTGCGCGAGACGCTGCTGCCTGGCTGGCGGGCGTGGATTGACGGCATGCCCGCGCCGCTGCTCTATACCGACGGCATCCATCGCGCCCTGCTGGTTCCTGCAGGCACGCACGAGGTGCAGCTGCGCTATCGCCCGCCTCGCTGGGAAGTAGGGGTATGGCTTTCCATCATAAGCCTTATCGGGTGGCTCGCGGGTCTACTGGGTGCTACTCGCCGTGCGGGAACCGAGCAGGAAACCGCCACTGTCTGATGAATCGAAACTCGCCATGCGAACGGTCTGGCTATCAACGCTCATCGCGATTGTGATGATTAGTGGGTTCGGGCAACCCGCACAGCCGCCTGCAAGCAAGCCTCCTGCAACGCCCCCTGAGGCTTCCGCCAAGCAACCGACGCAACCGAAGCCCGCCATCCCGCCGAAAATCGAGATAGAGTTCAAAGGTGAAGGGGAACGCTGGTGGTGGGCGGAGGATGCGCAGGGCAACCCGATTAGCATCCCGCAAAAAGTGAGCGAGGAAAAAGCCATCGTGAAGCCGCCCGAGGGCACAGCGACCCTCTGGGTGCTGGATAGCAAAATGGGCAATCTGGCGCGCTTCGCGAGCGACGCGCTGAAAGAGACGCTTACGATAGGCTCGGACGACTGGACGCATGTGGCGCGGCTGCAGGTGAATGTGCGTGCAGGGGAACGTCCTGTGGCAACCGCCCTTGTAAGCCTCACCGACGAAGCGGGCAAGCGCCAGACCCAGGTGCTGGAGCCAACCGCTGAGGGGATTGTGATTTTTGAGCGCGTGCTGCTGGGCAAGGTCACCATCGAAGTGCGCTACGGTGACGATCAGAAATCCACGCAAGAGATGCGCCTGAAAGCCGAGCGCGATGAGCGCGTGCCCGTGCTCGATATATCGCTCAGCGGGGAAGTGGCTACTGTTGCTCCGCCCAAAGCCGCTGAGCAAGAACAGGCGCCCGCAGGCAGTCGTATTGGTGCAATCGTGATGTTTCTGCTCGCCCTCGCACTGGCGGTCGGGGTGATCGTGTTGCTGGTGCGCC
>JBCNVA010000142.1:0-16839 GCA_039630445.1 Armatimonadota bacterium | reverse complement strand
GATAAGATTTTGGTGGCAGGTGTGGTCGATGGGCGCAATGTGTGGCGTTCAGACTTCGCTGCGCTCACCGCGCTGATTCGCAACCTGCAGAGCCGTACAGAAGCCACGCTTTGGCTCTCCAACGGTTCGCCCCTGATGCATCTGCCCGTCACGGTTACGCCTGAGGAGAAGCTGGAACCTGCCTTAAAGGAGCGCATCGCCTTCGCAAAGGAACGTCTGCAGGAGCTGCAGCAGCTGAGCCGCCTGCTGGCTGGTCAATCCGATATGCCTGATCCGCCCGTTCACTCCACGGATCACTGGTACTCGGCGGAGGTGCAGCAGCGCGTGGCGAGCCTACGCCCAGAGGATTTTGAGCGGGCAATGCCCTACAGCGAGCGTGATCGGCTACAGCGCGAACGCCTGCGCCTGCCCCTGTTCCCCACCACCACGATCGGCAGCTTCCCCCAAACGCCCGAAGTACGCCAGATGCGCACCGCCTACCGCAACGGCAAAATCAGCCAAGCCGAATACGAGGCGTTCATCCAGGATCAAATCCGTCGCTGCATTCAGCTTCAAGAGGAACTGGGGTTGGATGTGCTGGTGCATGGTGAGTTCGAGCGCACCGATATGGTAGAGTTCTTTGCCGAAAAGATGGAGGGCATCGCCTTCACGCAGCAGGGCTGGCTGCTTTCGTATGGCACGCGCGTCTATCGCCCCCCTATCATCTACGGGGATGTACAGCGGCGTGAGCCGATGACCCTCAAGGAGATTACCTTCGCCCAGTCGCTCACGCAGAAGCCTGTGAAGGGGATGTTGACGGGTCCCGTCACGATTGTGGCGTGGAGCTTCGTGCGCGAGGATATACCGACCGAGCATGTGGCGTTCCAGATCGCGCTGGCGTTGCAGGAGGAGGTGCGCGATCTGGAGGCGGCGGGCATCCGAATCGTCCAGATCGATGAGCCTGCCTATCGCGAGAAGGCACCGCTCAAGCATGCCGATTGGGAATCCTACTTCCGCTGGGCAGCTCAGGCGTTCAAACTGGCTGCGCGTGCCCGACCTGAAACGCAGGTGCATACCCATATGTGCTATTCCGAATTCAACGAGGTGCTGCCCTACATCGACTGGATGGACGCCGATGTGATCACGATTGAGGCGACGCGCAGCAAGGGCGAGGTCATCGGCGCGTTCGAGCATTACCGCTACGCGCGGCAAATCGGTCCGGGCGTGTTCGATGTGCATTCGCCTGTGGTGCCAAGTGTTGAGTCGATCGAGGCGATTATTGAGCGGGCAATTCGGGTCATTCCGCGCGAGCGGTTTTGGATCAACCCCGACTGTGGGCTGAAAACGCGCCGCTGGGAGGAGGTCATCCCCGCGCTGCAGCATATGGTGCAGGCGGCGCGCAACCTGCGAGCGCGATACGGCTAATCGGGACTTATACCAATTGGCAGAGCAAACGCCATGATGTCGTCGGCGAGACGCCGACGCTACGCAAGTGTGTTCGTAGTGTCGGCGTCCCCGCCGACAATGACAGCACTTGAAATGGAGATAGGCATTAGCCGCTGTTGCGCAGGTGCTCCGCTGCCTCCTCAGGCGCAGTGATGTTGATGTAGATGCCCGTGCCCATCTCGAAGCCCGCGGGGATAGTCAGGCGCGGCGCCAGCACCAAATGCCAGTGGAACAACGGCTCTGGCTCCACATTGATTGGCGCGGTGTGGATCATGTAGTTATAAGGCGGGTCGTTCAGCGTATGATAGAGCCGTCTTAGCACCTCCTGAAGGGTCACTGCGAATGCATCCAGCACCTCAGGTGGCTCTTGGGGGAAGTGCGCCGCGTGGTGCTTCGGCACGATGCAGACTTCGAACGGGAAGCGCGACGCGAAGGGCGTAAATGCCAAGAAATGCGCATTCTCCAGCACGACCCGCTTGCCAAACGCGGTCTCCTGAGTGAGCATATCGCAGTAGATGCACCGTTCGCGGTAGTCGTAGTAGCGGGCGATGCCCTCTATTTTGAGCTGCACATCACGCGGCACCATCGGGAGGGCAACCAGTTGCGAATGGGGATGCTCCAGCGAGGCGCCTGCTGTCTTGCCGTGGTTGCGAAAGAGCAGCACATACTTGAACCGTCGGTCGTGTTGGAGGGCTAAGGCGCGCTCGCGATACATCCAGATAGCTTCACGCCACTGCTCCAGTGGCATTGTGGCTGGGTGCTGATGGTGTAGGGGCGTTTCGATAATCACCTCATGCGCCCCGATGCCGTTCATCACATCGTAGATGCCGAAGCCGTGTCGGTTCAGCTCACCTTCTGTAGAGAGAGCGGGGTACTTATTCGGCACAGTGCGCACGCGCCAGCCGGGTGTGTCGGGCGCGCTGCCCGCCTCACGAAACGCACAGATTTCAGGTGGGGTCATCCCCTCGTTGCCTGGGCAGAAGGGGCAATTCGCCATCCGTTCGGGTACGGAGCTGCTGTTTGCCTCCTCTTTGCGAAAATCGTGCGGACGGCGACTGCGCTCCGTCGCAATAATCACCCATTCCCGTGTGACGGGATCGCGTCGTAGTTCTGGCATCGCCAAGATTATGCCATAAAGAGGCTATGGGGTTTCTATTCGCCAGCTGCTTCTACCATGCGCGCTTGCTCTTCAGCAATCAGCGCGTCGATGAGGGGTTGTAGTTCGCCATCCAGAATCTCGTTCAGGCTGTGCAGGGTCAGCCCGATGCGATGGTCTGTCACGCGGCGGTCGGGGAAGTTGTAGGTGCGGATTTTCTCGCTGCGCTCGCCCGTACCAATCTGGCTGCGACGCAGCTGGTCACGTTCCTGTCGCTGACGCTCCCGCTCCATCTCGTAGAGCTTTGCCCGCAGCAGGCGCAGCGCCCGCTCCTTGTTCTGTAGCTGCGATCGTTCATCTTGACAGGAGACGGTGATGCCCGTTGGCTTGTGGGTGATGCGCACCGCCGTCTCGTTCTTCTGCATATGCTGACCGCCAGGACCCGAGGAGCGGAAGGTTTCAATCTCCAGGTCGTCAGGGTTGATCTGCACATCGACCTCTTCGGCTTCGGGCAGCACGGCGACAGTAGCCGTGGAGGTGTGAATGCGCCCGCTGCTTTCGGTGATCGGGATGCGCTGCACGCGATGCACGCCCGATTCGTGCTTCAGCTGACTATACGCACCCTTGCCCTGCACACTGAAGGCAAGATACTTATAACCACCCAGATCGCTCGGCTCCGAATCGATAATCTCGTACCTCCAGCCGCGTCGCTCGGCGTAGCGCATATACATGCGGGCGAGATCACCCGCGAACAGTGCGGCTTCTTCACCGCCTGTGCCGGGGCGAATCTCGATAATCACGCTGCGTTCATCATTTGGGTCACGCGGCAACAGACGGACGACCAGCGCACGCTCCAGCTGCTCGCGACGCTTGGACGCCTCTTCGATCTCTTCCTGCGCTAGCACCCTCAGGTCAGGATCGTCGCTGGTGTTCAGCAGCTCCTCCGCCTCCAGCAGGCGTCGCTCCGCCTGCTGGTACTGGGCGTAGAGTTCCGCCAGCTCACTCAGCTCCGCATGCTGCTTGCCCAGCCGCTGCAGCGCCTGCGGGTCGCTCAATACTGCAGGGTCCGCTAACTGGGCTTCAACCTGAGGCAGATTCGCCAGCGCTTGCTCCAACTTCGCACGCAATCGCTCCGTCAGCATTCCGTATAGATTCTACCTGCAACTTGCCATCCTTCTGGAGTGCGAGTTAGCTGGAGGATGCCGATCCCTCGCGCGAAAGGCTTCGACTGGGCGATCCAGACGCGCCCGACGCGCTCAGGCGACTCCAGCGGCGTGTGGGAGTGCCCCCCGATAATCAGATCCAATTCAGGGCACGCCTCCGCCAGCAAGCGATCCTGCTGGATGCCCAGATGGGTCAGGGCGATCAGTAAGTCCACCTCAGGGCGCAGGCGGATTGCCCATTCGCGAGCGACCTCCAGCGGCGGGTCAAATAGATAGGCGCTGAGCCGTGCGCTCCGCATGCGGGGCGTGACCATCGGCACGGTCAGCCCAACGATGCCTATCCGAACGCCTGCGCGTTCCCCTTGCCACACAGGCTGCACAGGCAGCGGTGCATCGGGGTACTTCGAGCGGATGTTGGCGCACAGCAGCGGGCACGGCGCACCCTGCACCTTCGCCAGAAAGCCTTTTGGCAAAATATGGAACTCACGGTTGCCGAGGGTCACGGCGTCATACCCTGCTTGGCGGAGATACTCCCATTCGGTAGGGGGCTTGAGCGGAATGGCGATGTTGCCCGTCCGTAAGCAGTCCCCCGCATCCAGCAGCAGCGCGTCCATCGATTCACGCAGCCGACACAGCCGCTCCACAAACGCGGCACTCCATCGCCCATGCACATCGTTCGTGTGCAGAATATTCAAATCCACCATTCGCCATTTCGCCACTTCGACCCTTTACACGCCTCCATCCATGCGCGAATGAGTGGGCGCGGGTCATCGGCACGCATCAGCGTTTCGCCTACCAGGATGGCTTTCACTCCTGCCCGATGCAGGGCGCGCACCTGTTCAGCGGTCTCGATGCCGCTTTCGCTGACCAGTAGCACATCGGATGGTACGCGCGGCAGCAGATCGAAGGTGGTCTGTAGGGTAGTTTCGAAGGTGTGTAGGTTGCGGTTGTTGACCCCGATAAGGGTTGCACCGCTTTGCAGGGCGCGTTCCAGCTCCGCTTCAGTATGCACTTCCACCAGCGCATCCAGCCCCAGCGACTCAGCAAGTTCGCGCCATTCTCGCAAGGCAGCGTCGCTCTCGATCGCTGCCACAATCAGCAGGATAGCATCCGCCCCCATCACGCGGCTCTCGTAAATTTGGTACGGATCGATGATGAAATCCTTGCGCAGCAAGGGCAGGGGCACATGGGAGCGGATGAGTGCAAGATATTCCAGTCGCCCGCCGAAGTAGGGTTCGTCGGTGAGGATGCTGAGCGCGTCCGCACCCGCCTCATAGTAGCGCGTGGCAATCGTGAGCGGGTCAAATTCGGCGCGGATGACCCCCTTGCTGGGCGAGGCGCGCTTCACCTCGGCAATCAAGGCGATCGGATTGGGCGTGTGGCGCAGGGCATTCATGAACCCGCGCGTGGGTGGCAATTCAGAAAGACGCGCGCGCAGTTCGCTCTCTGGCAGCTGTGCCCGCCGCGCTGCCACCTCCGCCCGCTTCGACTCCAGAATCTGGGACAGAACGGTCATCCTGTCGCCTGAAGGATACCCTCCCGATTAGCCGACAGAGCCTTCCATCTCCAGCTCGATCAGGCGGTTCAGCTCCACAGCGTACTCCATCGGCAGCTGCTTCGCCAGCGGTTCGATGAAGCCCGACACGATCAGCGTAAGCGCCTCGTCCTTCTTCAGCCCACGGCTCTGCAGATAGAACAGCTGCTCCTCGCTCACCTTGCTCACGCGCGCCTCATGCCCGATCGTCACCTGCTGCTCGTTGACCTCAATATACGGATAGGTGTCGGTGCGGGCGTTCTCGTCGAGCAGCAGCGCGTCGCACTCCACATTGCACTTGCTGTGATGCGCCCCTTCCAGCACCTGCACCAGCCCGCGGTAGGAGGCACGCCCCGTGCCCTTGGAGATCGACTTGGAGGTGATACGGCTGCTGGTGTAGGGCGCAGCGTGGATAGCCTTACCGCCCGTGTCCTGATGCTGCCCATCGCCAGCGAAGGCGACTGACAGCACCTCGCCCCGTGCCCCCGGCTCCAGCAGGTAGACGGACGGATACTTCATCGTGACGCGGCTATTGTGCACCAGGATGCCGTTCACGACGAAAGAGTGCGCCTGAGCCACCTCCAGGTCGTAGGTCGGCACAATAACGG
This sequence comes from Armatimonadota bacterium, assembly GCA_039630445.1. GTDB lineage: Bacteria > Armatimonadota > Fimbriimonadia > Fimbriimonadales > GBS-DC > HRBIN15. The sequence continues at coordinate 11,013 of JBCNVA010000142.1, read as the reverse complement.
AGGGACGAATCGCCTCCACACGGGCGACGCCCATCGACTCGGTGAGCAGTTTCGTGGCGCGGAAACCGTGCGGGGAGCGGTAGTGAACCGCACGCTTGGGCATGCTCAGCTTCTCGCGTAGCGCAGGGGAGAGATACGGCAGCAACGACGCCACGCACGAGAGGCTCAGCCGATACCCTGTATACCGCTTGGTCTGCCCTGTGCGGTTGATGTCTGCCTCCATCTGATCGGTGTAGATTGCGCTGGCATGGATACCGCACTGCAACGCGAGCTGCTGCACATCCTGAAGCAGCGCCCGATTCGCCGACTTGAGGCTCAGCTGATTGCCCTTTGCGCAGCCGTCGCCGTCGATGTAGCCTGCCAGGAAAGCGGATTGCATCGAGCGCGGCAAGCGAAAGACCCACGCAGGGATGCGCTTCTGCTTCGCGCCCGATACGAAGCCGTTGGCTTTCAGCCAGAGCGCGAACTCCAGCGAGTTTACTCGCAGGTAGCGTTCATCCTTGCGCAGCTCGATGGCGTGGTTGCCAAAGTAGCGCGTTAGCAGCGCGATGAGGCGCGGATATGCTCGATCGGTCGTCGGCACGCTCCAGCCCACTCGCCCGAAGCGATACCCGTTACGACCGCGCTGGATGGAGTAATCGCCCTCGGCAAGCCACAGCCCCAGCAGCCAGCAGATGTCCTCGTCCGCATACTCTGGAAGCTGCACAGGGCGACGCGCGTGCGAAGCGATTGGATACTCTGCCCCATGCTGGTTGCGTCCCGTGAACTCTGCCAGCAGCTCGGGCTGAACGAAGCGATAGGGTTGACCTTCTGCCTGCAGCGCGGTGGGGAAAACCACCAAGTCGCCTTGCTGCAGTTGCGCCACAGGCTTCCAGCGCAGGCTGTAGCGAGTGAGCTTGCGCAGGCGCGAAGCATCGTACTCGACCACCAGCAGCGGGTGATTGTCGGTCAGGCGGACGGTGCGCCCGTTGGAGAACGCGATCTCATACACCTGCTGCAACCCGCTCTCCTTGCGTGCCACCACAGGACGCAGCACCCAGAGCCGACTCGTTTCGTCAAAACTCCAGACGCGCGTGCCGGGCTGCACCTGCTCGATAGGCACGGGACCATGCTCCGTGTAAACCAGCTCGCCCGCAGCGACACAGCCCAAATTGCCATCCACCCATTCCATCACGGCGTCGCCGTAGACCACCGAGCGCTTGGTCACGAGGTTATACACATCCTTTGACCAGTTCTGGATGGTGGTGTAGCGCACCCGTGCGCCCCGCTTCACGATGATCTCCACCACCGCACTGTGGAGGGCTTCTTCTGCGTACACAGGGGCTGTGCATCCTTCTATGTAATGCACAAAGGAGCCTTCCTCGGCGATAATCAGCGTGCGTTCGAACTGACCTGCGTTTTTGGCATTAATGCGGAAGTAGGCTTGCAGCGGGATTTCCACATGCACGCCGGGCGGCACATACACAAACGAGCCGCCTGACCAGACCGCCGAGTTCAGCGCAGCGAACTTGTTGTCGTGCGGTGGAATGACTGTGCCGAAATACTCTCGCACCAAGTCGGGATACTCGCGCACAGCCGTGTCAGTGTCCACAAAGATAACCCCCTTCTCCTCCCATTGACGCGCAAGGTTGTGGTACACTACCTCTGAGTTGTGCACCACGATCCCTTCAGCAACGAAGTTGTGAACCCCTTCCACTTCGATGTCATAGGTATCCTCAATCCCAACATAGGTGATCGACTCGATGGGGGCGAAACCGATATCCTCGCTGGTATGCGCATCCAGCGGCGAGCCATGGTGCGAGTTATACTTATGATAGTATTGTCGTGGACAATGATGGTGGCGCACCTTCAAGGAATAGCTGGCTAATGGCGTCAAATCTCCGCTGATAAGGAAGCGATAGCCCGTGCGCTCGGTCACTTTCCCTTTGTAGGACGAGCGTGAGGTGAAGGTATAAATCTCCGAGACGCGCAAGCCGCACATGATCGCCAACCGATGGATGTCGCGGAGCATCGCCTCGTTGACACTGGTAAGGAGGATGTCGTTCTGCTTGTCGTTGCAGCGAACACCACCATCCGCGTCAATATAGCCTGCCAAGAATGCCAACTTCTGGCTGTGCGGCAGACTGAACACCCAGGGCGGCACCCGCTTGGTATACGCGTTCCCATCAAGCCCCAGCGTTTCGAATAGCCGCGCGATTGGGAGAGAGTAGATTCGCACTCGATAAGGGTCGTTGCCGAGCGAAAGCTCGTAGCCAAACACTTCGTGCAAGACCTCTTTTAGCCGCTGGCGATACTCAGGTTGCGATGCAGGAAATGCAATTGCCACTATCTGTTTCGGTCCGTTGCGCCGCTTACGCTGAAGCCATCCATCACCGAGAAACGCACCGATTAGCCACATCAGCGACTCGGTGGTCTGTTCTGGCAAGCGCAAATGCTTTTGACGGCGGGTATACAGCGACTCGCTGGTGTGAACTACGAACTCGCCAAACTGATTGCGCCCTTTGTAAGTTTTGGCAAGCTCTACAGTCGGTAGCACATACGGCTTGCCCTCGTCAGGCAGCCGCTTAACCACAGCGATGTAATCGCCCACTTTGAGGTCAGAAAGGTATCGCCACTCGGCGCGGAATCGACCGCGCTGCTTTCCAGAAGGCTTCTCATAGATCAGTGCATAGAAGGGGTGGTTGAAGGTCGCTTTGATGGTACGCCCTGCAACCTTGACCTCAAACACAGGGAGCTTCCCCTTGTACATGACACCGCGCACGCGCTGCTTAATAAGCCTGCGCGTTTCTGGATCGAGCGAGTAGACATATTGACCCGGCTTAATCTCGGCGATAGGCACAGCGGATGGATTGGCAAACACGACGGTGTCCGCTGTCAAGCAGTCATACTGTGCGCCTACCCCTGCAAGGAACTTGCGCTCCCATTCGGGGATGCCTAGGCGTTCGAAGGTGCGCTTGATATCTTCGGGCACTTCGTCCCAGCTGCGCCCGCGGCGCTCTGTAGGCTTGATATAGTAGACGATCTCATCGAAGTTCAACGCCGACAGGTCAGGTCCCCAAGTGGGCATCGGCTTGCTGATGAAAATCTCGTAGGCACGCAGGCGGAAGTCGCGCATCCACTTAGGTTCGCCCTTCTCATAGGAAATCTGCTCCACCACGCGGCGGCTCAGCCCCCGTCCCGTCTGGAACACGGGCTGAATTGTGTCATAGAAGCCGTACTTGCGAATGTAGTCCTCACCAATCTTCAATACCTCATGCTGTGCCATCGTTTATCCCTCCTGTGCTACGCTTGCCAGTTCGCCGCGCACCCAGTCGTAGCCCCGCTCCTCCAGTTGCAGCGCCAGCTCGGGTCCGCCAGAACGCACCACCCGCCCGTCCACCATCACATGCACATAGTCGGGCGTGATGTAGTTCAGAATGCGCTGATAGTGCGTGATAACCAGAAAGGCGCGTTCGGGCGAGCGCATGCCGTTCACGCCATTTGCCACCACCTTCAGCGCGTCGATATCCAGCCCGGAGTCGGTCTCGTCCAGCACGGCAAGCACCGGCTCCAGCAGCGACATCTGCACAATTTCGAATCGCTTCTTCTCGCCGCCGGAGAAGCCCTCGTTCACGGCGCGGCTGGCGAACGAGGCGTCCATCTCCAGCTTCTTGAGATGCTGCAGCAAAATCTTGTAGAACTCGGTGTATTTCACTTCGCGGTTGAACCGTCGCTGATACGCCAGGCGCAGGAAGTTGGCGATGGTCACGCCGGGCACCTCCATCGGGTACTGAAACGCAAGAAACAACCCTGCGCGCGCCCGCTCGTCAGGCTCCATCTCCAGTAAATCCTCGCCACGGAAGCGCACTTCGCCACGAGTTATCTCATAGCCCTCATAACCAGCCAGCACCTTCGCCAACGTCGACTTGCCCGACCCGTTCGGTCCCATCAGCGCGTGTACCTCACCCGGGTAGATAGTCAGGTCTACGCCGCGCAGGATGGACTCCTCCTCGTCGGGCAGTTTGACCCACAAATCCCGAATCTCCAGAAGCGGTGTGCCGTTGTTCACCTCTGACCTCCTATTGTTTAGCCTGACTAAATATTACCCTATGGGAGACGGCTTTGTCAAGGGGATGCGCAACTGACCTTCGTTTGCCGTGCCCCCCTCGCAAAAATGCTGGATTTTGCCTCTTTCTCTGCAGAGAGCCTCTCGGCACGCCTATAATCTCCATCGGCGCATGGAGGCGCAGGATGGAGGGGGCTATACAGCATGGAGGTCTATCGTCTCTTTCCAGAGGCTGAGGTAGCACATTCCGCCCCGCCACGGCGGCATGTTTTAATTGTGGATGACGATCATCTGGTGCGGGATACGCTGCGATTTGTGCTGGAGGATGCGGGCTATGAGGTGTGGGCGACGGCGCACGGCGCCGACGCGCTCGCCGTGCTGGAGAGCCAGCCCATCGATATCGTGCTGAGCGACATCTTTATGCCCGGCATGAACGGCTTTGATTTACTTAAGCAAATTCGCCAGCGTCGTCCCGATGTGCCCGTGATTCTGGTGACGGGTTTTGGCAATATCGAGATGGCGCGTCAGGCGCTCAAAGAGGGCGCGACCGATTTCATCACGAAGCCCTATAATGTGCATGAAATTCCTATTTTGATTGAGCGCAATCTTACGCGCCATAGTCTTGAAAGCTCGCGCGCGCGCGACCTGCAGGAGGCGGTGCAGCGTTCCTATCGCGCCACCTTAGAGGCGTTGCTGGCGGCGCTGGACACCCGTGACACCGAGACGGAAGGGCATTCGGAGCGCGTGGCGGCTTACACGATGCTGATGGCGCAGCGCTTGAACCTGTCGCAAGAGGAGCTGCAACACATCGAGCATGGCGCGCTGCTGCATGACATCGGTAAAATTGGCGTGCCCGACCATATCCTTTACAAGCCTGGTCCGCTAACGCCCGACGAGTGGGAAATTATGAAGCAGCACCCTGTCATCGGCTATCGGATGTGCATGAGGGTAGAAATGCTGCGCCCTGCCGCCCCGATTGTGTTGCATCACCATGAGCGTTGGGACGGCAAGGGCTATCCTTACGGTTTGAGCGGGGAAGAGATCCCGCTCGGCGCCCGCCTCTTTGCTATCGCCGATACGCTGGATGCGATGACATCAGATCGCCCCTATCGCAAAGCGCTCTCCTTCGCGCAGGCGCGCGAGGAGATCGAGCGCTGCGCAGGAACCCAGTTCGACCCAGAGCTGGTCCGGGTCTTCCTGAGCCTACCCGAGGAAGAGCTGCGCGCGATTCGCGAACTGACGATCTCTGGTCAGAAGGCCCATGCCGCTTAAGCCGGGCTTTGCCCGATGCTGGCGGTAAGGCTCCAAAGCCTATGCGGACAGCCTCTTCTGCTGAAACGCGCGCTGCAAGAGATCGATAAGGCGTCGCAAATCCTCACACGCAGCCTGACAAAAATGACAGGTTTTCAGATGCCTTTCCAGCTGTTCGGCGAGCTTGGGATCTAAATCACTCATGAGATAGGCTTCCATGTAAGCCCGCGCTCGCCGACAGTTCATCGCTCATCCATCCTCCTCCAGTATCGCTTTGACAATCGGATGGGTACGCAGCCGGACCAGCGCTCGGTTAATCCGCTTTCGGACCGCCTCCTCGTTGATCTGCATCGCTTGGGCGATCTCGTGATAGCGCATGCCATCACCGTACCGCATCTCAATCATCTGCCGATCCTCCTCCGAGAGCGTCTGCAGGACCTCCTGCAGCACAATGTAGAGCAGCGTCTCATCCTCATAGGATGCACAAGGCTCCGCTTCGGTGTCCGCTTCCAGACCCAGGGAGCATATTTCCATTTCACGACGGCGTTCACGCAACCAGGTAAATACCGTGTTGCGCACCAGCACCTGCAGCCACGGATCCAACTTGTCTGCGTCACGCAGATGTTCCAAGCTGTTATAGACCCGTATCAAGCACTCCTGGGTCAGGTCTTCCACATCCTCATCAACACTACCGAGATAGCGACGCACCATCCGCTCGATGCGTGGACGTAGCGAAGCGAAGAATTGCTGCTCCGCGTACTCTGTCGCAAAGCACCTTTCCGCATATTGCATGCTCGAGCCACCTTCCTTCCTTTCGAAACCCCCATGAGGGGCCTCACTATTTAAAGACTCAGAAAGGGGCGAAAACCGGACAGCTTTCCGGGCGGATTCCGCCGATTTCGCTCTTTTGAACGCGATAAAGGGAGCCTGTGAAGGAGCAGTCCGCTACCCGCAAATGGTGGTCGCTTTGAGAGAGCCAGACAGGAGAGTAACCTTCCTCTCAAAGCTTAGCCGTTTCGCCCCTTTCCGCGCCTCGACTCTATTATAACCCAAGCTGCCACCTATCTGAGATTCCTCACCTTCGGCTCGGAATGACAAGTTCACTGCCGCATAAAACGCCCCGTTATTCCGAGCGAAGCGTTGTCATTCCGAGCGAAGCGAGGAATCTCGCCTGCTCAAAGGCGACAGGTAGCAACTTGAGTTATTATATACCGAAACCAGCAGCTTTATCAAGGGGTGCGGCTGGACTATGGCAGTTTGAGATGGGCGCGCACGATGCCCGCCCGCTCATGACGGGCGGTGATTTGAACAACGCCCCCGTGTGGCGCATGCACCACCCACTCGACTTTAGCACGGTCGTCAGTAGAGTCGACTGTCCAACCACTGATGGCAGAAGGCTTATAGGCACGCCCTTCCAGCTGCCCCAGCTCCTCACGCGGTTTGCCCGTGCGCAGGGTTGCCCCTTCAGGCAGTTCGATCTCCGCAATCACGCCGCGCACCACCTTCTTTTCCAGCGCTTTCTTCGTCACATAGGTGGGCAGCCACCCCGTGTTCTGCACCACCAGCCGAATTTGATAGAGACCCTCGCCCAGCAGGATGGCTTTTGCCTCGTGAATTTCCAGCTTGGGTGAGATGAGCAGATGCCACACCAGCCAGTCGGGGAACAGGGCGACCTCTTTCTCCAGAAACGGTGGGGGTGGGTTGCGCCAGGCATACATCACATCCCAGCCACCCAATTCCACCTTGCCCAGCTGCGGATGCTCGAACTCATACCAGTCCACATAGCCTCGACCACCCAGCACCTCGTCGCTCCATTTCAGCAGTTTGAGATCGTCCTCTACGGGGTGTTCGCGATACCAGTCGATGAATTTATACTCGGTGATGCCTGCCTGCCGCTGCGGACTCCAAATTTCCACCGTCCAAGCAAACACGCCCAGATGGTCATACATCCAATCGTCGAACACGCCCGAAATGTACTCTTTGGGGTGATACTTGAAGTCATGGAACACGCTGATATGGGGATAGCCTGTGATTTCGGTGCCTTTCGCGCCGATTTTTTGATAGGTCCAGAGATCTTCGGCAGGGAACGCCTCATCCGACTGATGGCTGTAGGGGCGCAGCAGCACACCACTCCATGTGTGGAAGCTCACCGCGCCCGTGATATTGGGGTGCTTCACGATGAAGTCTACAATCGCGCGTACCTCTGGCTCAGAGGTGGGGTAGGGACCTGCACCCGCCTGCTCATACTCCTGCCGCCAGTTCGCCGGGAAGTTGCGATTGAGATCCAGTCCCTCCTTCTTCGGCTGAATGGTCAGAATAGCGGGGTCGAACGGCTCGTCGAATCGCCCCTCAGGCAGGATGCGATAATACTCGCCACCATATTCATCAGGTTCGCGACGCACCATCAGGCGCGGTTCGTCGGGGTGCTTCTTCCAGTTACCGTTGGGGTCAGGGATGCGCATCATCAGCATGCGTCCATCCCCATCAATATCTTCCACCACCAGCCCACCGATGGGGTCCTCATCATAGGGGTAGGGGCGGGTACTGGAGCGAATGATTTTGGGCTTATCTGCCAGTGCCAACTCCGCACCATCGGGGTTCACTCGCGGGCAGATGTAGAACGCACGAGTGTCCAGACAGCGCGTGATGGCGGGATGTGAGCCATACTCTCGCAGCAGGCGGTGAATGAGATAGAGGCAGGCGGTGGAGCCAGAAACCTCGCTGGCATGGATATTTCCATCTACCCAGAAGGCAGGCTTCTCATCGTCGTTCCCTGTAGCGAAGTTTGTAATGGTCAGCAGCCAGATGTCGCGCCCTTCGTAGCTTTTGCCAATACTCTGAATGCGCGCAAGTTGAGGATACTCCTCGGCATAGGCATGCAAAATGCGGGTCAACTCTTCATAGCGGTAGTAGGTATCGAAGCGTACTTCGGGCATCATTCACCTCCAGCCGATGGAGTTCGGCACAAGCGCTTGCCTTCCTGCTGTCAACATCGTCCTCAAGAGAAGGGTATCCTAAGGGCGTGTGGGCGCTGGATTGTCAATTGCTGGGGAAGCGGTTTGGCGACCGCTGGGTGTTTCGTGCGCTAAGCCTGCAAGTCGCGCAGGGGCAGGCGCTGGTTGTGTGTGGCGCAAATGGGTCAGGCAAGACGACCTTCATTCGCCTGCTTGCGGGGTTGCTCGCACCGACAGAAGGGCAAGTTGTGCTGTGCTACCGCGGTCAGCCCGTGACGGATCGGATGCGCTGGATAGGTTGGTGCGCCAGTGATGGAGCGCTCTATCGGGAGTTGACCGCCTATGAACACCTGCGCTGGTGGGCAACCGTGCGCGGATTATACGGGGGTTCAGGTCTGGAGGAGACGCTGATGGCGCATCTGAGCCGATTTGAGCTGGCGGACAGGGCGCACGAGCGTGTCCGCGCCTATTCTGCGGGCATGCGTCAGCGACTACGCCTTGCGCTGGCGACCTTCGGTGAGCCGCCTCTGCTTCTGTTAGATGAACCCGATGCAGGGCTGGATGCGGCGGGATTGCAGCTTCTTGAACGGGTGCTTTATGAGCAGCGAGCGCGTGGAATCGCCATCTTCGCCACCAATCGTGCAGAGGGAGTCCACTGGGGTGACCTCTGCCTGGCGATGGGTGGGTGAGGTTGTGGCTATCTGGCGTAAAGATATGCTGCAGGAATGGCGGCTGCGCCAGGGGGTGGTGGCGTCGCTGCTGGTGGGCGTCGTGACAGTCGTGGGTGTTGGGTTCGCCACGCTGGGGGAGCCGCTGGAGGCGGGGATGCAGGCGGGGCTGTTCTGGATGGCGTTGCTGTTCGGACTGTTTCCTGCGCTGGCACGCGGCTTCATCACGGAAGAGGAGACAGGAACCGCCGACCTGTTGCGCGTCGGTGCGCGCCCCAGCGCCGTCTTCTGGGGAAAGTGGCTTTTCCACGCCACGCTTTACGGGCTGCTTAGTGCCGTGTTGGTGCCGCTGTATGGGCTGATGATTGCGCCCTTACAGGGGGATTGGCTTAGCTGGCTGATGCTGTGGGGACTGGGCGGTTTCTGCTTGGTCAGTGTGCTGACGCTGTGCGGGGCACTGGTGGCACGCACGGCGGTGCGCGGTGCGCTGCTTGCTGTGCTGACCTTTCCGCTGCTGCTGCCGCTGCTGTTGCTGCTAATTGCAGGCACGAAAGCGGCGATCCTAGGTCAAAGTGTGGGAGGCGCGGCGCAAGGCGTGCTGGGCTATGCCCTGATGATGTCGGCAGGCGCTGCATGGGTGTTCGAACGCATCTGGCGTGAGGTCTGAGGGAAACACGCGCGGTATCCTGAAAACGGGAGGTGCAACGATGGCACGCCCACCCGAACCGTCAGAGGATGTGCGCAAGGAGCTGGAGCTGATCAAGCGCTTGCTGGGCGCCATCGGTCAAGCGGTGGAGCGGTTGGAGCAGCAGGTGGCGCGTTCGGAGCAGGTTCCGCCTCCAACGGTGGAGGCGCCTCCGCCGACTGTGCCCCCGCCGTCCCCTGTGCCGCCTGCGCCTGCTGTGCCACCACCCAGTGCGCCTGCAGGGGAGCCGCAACCGACCACACCTCCCCCACCGCAACCTGCGCCCCAAGCCCCTGTGATGAGACCCTCCACACACCCAACACCCCCTGCTCCGTCGGCTCGCCCCTTCGCTTTTGAAGAGGAACCCGCCGCGCGTGAACTGGAGCAGACGCTGGGAGGGCAGGTCGCGCTCTGGTTTGGGATTGCACTGCTCTTTCTGGCGTCGGTCTTTTTCCTGAGCTGGGCGTGGACAAAGCTGGGACCATGGGCGCGACTGGCGATCGGCTACGCGGGTGGTCTAACGCTGATCGGGCTGGGCTGGCTCTCGCGCCGACGCTCTGCAGGCTGGTTCGTGGACGGCTCCATCGCGGCGGGGCTAGCGATCCTGTATCTGGTCACCTGGGCGGGGCTGCAGCGCTATGGCGTGATGCGCTTCGAGCTGGCGTTCGGGTTGATGATACTGACGACTGTGCTTGGCATGGGGCTGGCGGTCGGGCGCAACTCGCAATTGCTGGCGACGCTGGCGGTTGCAGGCGGCTTCCTGACCCCTGTGGTGCTGCAATCGGAAGGCAGTGCAGGCAAGCCGCTCGGCTTCTTCACCTATCTCGCTGTGCTGAACGCGGGACTGCTGACCGTCGCGGCGCGCAGCGGCTGGGAGTTCCAGCGCTGGCTTTGCTTGATTGCGACATGGATCCTGCTGGTGGGCTGGGGACTGCAGCATTTCAACGACTCGTTGCGCGGGATGGTGTTTGGCTTCATCACGCTTTACTACGCGCTCTTCCTGCTCTCTGTGCTGGGTGGGGTGTTCGCGCGGCGCATCTCTGCCTCCGATAGCGATATCGCGTTTCTGGCAGCGGCGACCCTGCTCTATGTGCCAGCAGGTCAGGGCATCGTCGCGCCGCTGTTAGGCAACTATCCAGGGGCGTTTCTGGCGGGGCTGGGCGCGGTCTATCTGCTGCTTGCGTGGCTGGGGCATCGAGCTGTGCCTCAGGATGCAATACTGAACGGCGGGTTCACCATGCTGGGTGTTGTGCTGCTGACGATTGCCATCCCCGCGCAGTTCAGAACGCCTGTCGTTGCGCCCCTATGGAACCTGGAGGCGACACTACTGGTTGCGCTCGGCATCTGGTTCAACAGTCGGTTGCTGTACGGGCTGGGGCTGGGCGTGTGGGTGCTGGCGTCGCTGCGCAC
>JBCNVA010000141.1:0-65942 GCA_039630445.1 Armatimonadota bacterium | reverse complement strand
AAGCTGCCCGACCTGCGGGCGCGAATTCTCTTTGTGTTCGCGATGTTTTTGGTCTACGCCATCGGGCTGCACATCCCCGTGCCCGGCGTAGACCGGGCACAGATGGAGCGTATCTTTCAAGACCAGCAGCTGCTGGAGTTCCTGAACATGTTCACGGGGGGCGCTCTGCGTAAGCTCACCATTCTGGCGCTGGGACTGAACCCCTACATCACCGCTTCGATCATCATGCAGATTTTCTCCTATGCTGACCCGCGCCTGCGTGAGGAGATGCGCGAAGAGGCGGGGCGCCGCAAGATGCAGCAGCGAACCCGCTTGCTGACTATCGTGATTGCCTTCGTTCAGGCGATCGGCTTCCTCTCCACTTTCCGCTCGGCAGGCGCGCTCGATGTGTCGGGCGTGCAAGCCGTGCAGGTCGTCATCGCCTGGGTGGCGGGCGCGATGTTCCTGCTCTGGCTGGGCGAGCAAATCACTGAGAAGGGGCTGGGCAACGGCGTTTCCCTCATGATTTTCGCCAGCATTGTCGCCAGCATGCCTTTCCAAGTACAACAGACCTATCGGCTGATCCGAGAGGGCACGGTCACCTCGTTCCAACTGCTGCTCCTGCTGGTCATTTTCCTCGCGACGGTTTGGGGCGTGATCTATGTCACCATGTCGCAGCGCCGCATCCCCATCCAGCATATGCGGCGCATTATTGGACGCCGACAGACAGTAGGCGGCACTTCCTACCTGCCTATCCCCGTGAACGCGGCGGGTGTCATCCCCATCATCTTTGCCATCTCGTTGCAACTGCTGCCCGCCACCATCTTGCAGATGATCCCCTATGATCGGGCGAATCCTCCCCAGTGGGCTATCTGGGTGGATACCTTCCTGCGTGTCTTCACACCTGGTAGCGGCTGGATTGGTTCGCTCATCTATGCAGGGCTAATCTTTCTCTTTACCTACTTCTATGTGGCGGTGGTGTTCAACACCGACGAGATTGCCGAGAACCTGAAGCGTCAAGGCGCCTTCATTCAGGGAGTGCGCCCTGGCAAACCGACTGCGGACTATCTGAATGATGTGCTGTCGCGCATCACAGTCGCGGGCGCGCTGTTCCTGGCTACTATCGCCCTGCTGCAATACTGGGTGCCCGATATTACCCGCATCCGGACGCTGACCATCGTAGGTGGCACTTCCTTGCTGATTCTGGTCGGCGTGGCGATCGACTTCTCGCGCCAGCTCCAAGCGCAGCTTGCCATGCGCCAGTATGAGGAATTTCTGAAATGAGACTGGTTCTTTTGGGTCCGCCGGGCATCGGCAAAGGCACGCAGGCACGACGCCTGCAGCAAGAGTTCGGCTGGCAGGTGATTGCAACAGGCGACTTGCTGCGCGAGGCGATGGCGAACAACACACCCTTAGGCGAGCAGGCGCGTGCCTATGTGCAACGCGGTGAATTAGTGCCTGACACACTGGTGAACGAAATCGTGTTTGAACGCCTGCAGACGCTCGATTCGTTCATTCTGGATGGCTACCCGCGCAACCTGTCGCAGGCACAGGCGCTGGACGCTTTTCTGCAGCAGCGGCAGCAGACCCTGCACCTCGTGCTGGCGTTCGAGCTGGAGGATGAGCAGATTGTGCAGCGGCTGAGCGGACGGCGCATCTGCCCGCAGTGCGGCGCGATTTACCACATCGTGGCGAATCCCAGCCGGGCAGGCGACCTCTGCGAGCGATGCGGCACAAGGCTCATCATCCGCGACGATGACCAGCCCGATACCATCCGTCGCCGCCTCGCCGTCTATCGCGAGCAGACCGAACCCCTCATCGCCTACTATGAGCAACAGAGCCTGTTGCATCGCATCGACGCCTCTGGCGACCCCGACACCGTTTATCAGCGCGTGCAGAAGGTTCTTTCCACCAATCTCCACTCGCTACTTGCTACTCGCCATTCGCCTTCACTATGAGAGGTTCCATCCTGATAAAGACTCCAGAGGAGATTGCCCGCATTCGCAAAGCGGGACGCATCTTGGCGCGGGTGCTGAAAGCGTGTGCCGAGGCGATTGAACCGAACCGCACCACGAGCGCGGAGCTGAACGCCTTGGCGGAACGGCTGGTGCTGGAGATGGGGGGCTTCCCCGCCTTCAAGGGCTATCGGCTCTATCCCGCAGCCCTCTGTGTCTCCATCAATGAAGCGATTGTGCATGGGCTGCCCGATAACCGCGTGCTGCGTGAGGGCGATATCGTGAGCCTCGATATGGGCGTGTTCTACGAGGGCTACTGCGCTGATGCGGCGCTGACCGTCGCCGTCGGGCGCGTCGATTACCAGCGCAAGCGCCTGGTGCGGGTGACGGAAGAAGCGTTCTACGAGGCGCTCAAGGTCGCCCGCGCGGGCAATACCATCGGCGACATCGGCGCCGCCATTCAGCGTTATGTCGAATCGTTCGGGTTTCACCCTGCACATGGGCTGGCGGGACACGGTGTCGGGCGCTATGTGCATGAGCCGCCCGAAGTGCCTAACGAAGGCGAGCCGGGCGAAGGACTCCAGTTGCTGCCCGGCATGGTGCTTGCTATCGAGCCGATGATTGTGATGGGCAAGCCTGATGTGGAGGTTGCCGACGACGGCTGGGCGATTATCACTGCCGATCGCCAACCTGCTTCCCACTATGAGCATACCGTCGTTATCACCGAAAACGGTGCCGAGATTTTGACGGTAGAGTAAAATACTTAATGAGGAGGTGATGCAATGGCGAAGACCGAAGGCAAAGAGATCGAGGTCGAGGGCACGGTCGTCGAGTGCCTGCCCAACACGATGTTTCGCGTGGAGATCGAGGGCGGGCACCAAGTGCTGGCACACCTATCGGGCAAGATGCGCATCAACTTCATTCGCATTCTGCCCGGCGATCGCGTGAAGGTCGCCCTCTCGCCCTATGACCTCACTCGCGGGCGCATCGTCTACCGATACAAGTAGGGGGATCGGTTCGAAATGGGGTATAATATCCCCTCGCGTGTGGCGAGCTTCTGGCTCGCTACGCTTATGTGAGGTGAACAGCGATGAAGGTGCGAGCATCGGTCAAGCGGATGTGCGCCAAATGCAAGATCATCCGGCGCCATGGGGTTGTGCGCGTCATCTGCCAGAACCCCAAACATAAACAGCGACAAGGATAGGAGGTAACGATGGCACGAATCGCAGGCGTGGACCTGCCACGCGACCGGAAAATCGAGTACGCGCTGCCTGTTATTTATGGCATCGGGCTATCGACCGCCCGCAAAATCCTGCAGAAGACGGGCGTCGACCCGAACAAGCGCGTGCGCGAGCTGACCGAGGAGGAGGTCGCCAAACTGCGCGACGAGATTGAGCGCAACTACACCATCGAGGGCGACCTGCGGCGTCAGCAGCAGATGAACATCCGGCGCCTGATCGAAATCGGCTGCTATCGGGGGCTGCGTCACCGACGCGGGCTACCCGTGCGGGGTCAGCGCACCCGCACCAACGCGCGCACGCGCAAAGGACCAAGGAAGACCGTGAGCACCGGTCGACGACGCAAGGCGAAGAAGTAAAAAATCAAAGCGAGGGTAAATGGCTATGGCACGCAAAGCACGCGCAGGAGCGGCACAGAAACGGGAGCGCAAGAACATCGTGCACGCCGTCGCCCACATCCAGGCGACCTTCAACAACACCATCGTCACCATTACAGATATGCAAGGGAACACCATCTCGTGGGCGAGCGGTGGTACAGTGGGCTTCAGCGGCACCAAGAAGGGCACACCCTTCGCCGCGCAGCTGGCAGCCGAACGCGCTGCTCGCGCCGCGATGGAACACGGTGTGCGCAAGGTGGATGTGATGGTCAAAGGCCCTGGACCAGGGCGCGAAACCGCCATCCGCTCCCTGCAAGCCGCAGGGCTGGAGATCCTCTCTATCAAGGATGTCACGCCCATCCCCCATAATGGCTGCCGCCCTCCAAAGCGGCGCCGCGTCTGAGTGCCAATAATGGAGGAGACAAACGATGTCGGTTATCTGGGAAGCAAAATGCAAGCTGTGCCGTCGAGCAGGCGTCAAGCTCTTTCTAAAGGGCGATCGTTGCTACACCAAAAAATGCGCCCTGGAGCGGCGCAACTTCCCGCCCGGTCAGCATGGGCCGCGCAGCCGTGACCGCAAACTGAGCGAGTACGGCGAGCAGCTGCGCGAAAAGCAGAAATTACGCCAAATCTACCAACTGCGTGAAGCCCAGTTCCATCGCTATGTGGAAGAGGCACAGCAGGCGCGCGGTGTCACGGGCGAAGTGTTATTGCGCCAGCTGGAGATGCGCCTCGATAATGTGGTCTATCGGCTCGGGTTCGCCGTCTCGCGGGGGCAGGCGCGCCAGATGGTCAGTCACCGCTTCATCACCGTCAACGGGCGGCGAGTCAATATCCCCTCCTATCAAGTGCGCCCAGGCGATGTGATCGCTATCCATGAATCGAAGCGCAACACCGTATTAGGCAAGGAAGCCCTTGCCCGCGCTGCCGAGCATAATCCGCCCGCATGGCTGCGCTATGACCCAAACACCATGCAAGGCGTTGTCGTGCAACCACCCGAACGCGAACAGGTCGATACCAATGTCGACCTGCAAAAGATTATCGAGTTCTACAGTCGCTGATTGATTGGCGAAATGGCGAAGTGGCGAAATGGTGAAATGGTGAGATAGGTTGAGGAGGCAAGCGGAAAATGGTCAGGGAAATACCCAAGGAGATGGTTAAGCCGCAGGTGCGCATTATTCGGGCGGACGAATCGTACGGAAAGTTCGAGATCGAACCGCTGGAACGCGGCTACGGCATCACGCTCGGGAATGCACTGCGGCGCGTGCTCCTTTCCTCTATTGAAGGCGCCGCCATCACGGGCGTGCGCATCGAAGGCGTGCTCCACGAGTTCGACACCATCCCTGGCATGAAGGAGGATGTGTTGCAGTTCCTGCTTAACCTGAAAAATGTTGCGATTCGGGTGAACAGTCTGCATCCTGGTCCTTATACCCTCCGCTTGAATGTGCAGGGTCCGGGGCGTGTCCATGCCGCAGATATTCAGTGCCCCGCCGACATCGAGATAGTGAACCCTGAACTCTATCTGGCGACGCTCAGCGATGTGAGCGCGTCCATTAATGCGGAGATTATCGTGGAGCTGGGGCGCGGCTTTGTGCCCGTCGTCAAACGGGAGCGCGAACGCGGACACATTGGCTTGATCCGCATGAACGCGATGTTCAACCCCGTGCGGAAGGTGAACTTTCTGGTGGAGCAGACACTGGTGGGCGAGCGCACCGACTATGACCGCCTCATTCTGGAGGTGTGGACGAACGGGGCGATGCATCCTGCCGAAGCGGTGCAACGCGCAGCCACCATCTTGCGCGACCAGTTCGACCTGCTAACCGCCCTCAGCGAACAGGAGCTACCCTCCGAAATCGTTGCATCCATGCCTCCCCCACCCTATCTGGCGGGTATTCCCGACCGCCCGCTGGAGGAGCTGGGGCTGTCAGGGCGTGTCATCAACGCCTTGCGCTCCGGAGGCATCAACACCTTGCATAAGCTGTTGATGCATCCACGCGAGCAGCTCATGCAGCTTCGGAACTTCGGGGATAGTGCCCTCAAGGAAGTGGAAGCCAAATTGAGTGCGCTCGGGCTGCAGCTACGAAGTGAAGGAAGGAGGCGAAAATCGCGATGAACCATGGAGCGGGCTATCGCAAATTAGGACGAGCCAGCGACCACCGACGCGCTATGCTTCGAAACCTGGTGCGATCCCTGCTCATCCACGAGCGGATCGTGACCACGGTGCCGCGCGCCAAAGAGGCACGCCGCCTGGCAGAAAAAATGATTACCCTCGCCAAGCAAGATAGCCTACACGCGCGTCGGCAGGCACGCCGATTCCTCAACGATGAAAGCCTCGTCAAGCATCTATTTGACAATATCGGACCTCGCTATCGCGATCGCAACGGAGGCTATACCCGCATCGTGCGCATCGGCGTTCGACGCGGCGATTCGGCAGAAACCGCCGTGCTGGAACTGGTCGAATAGATGCGCAACCTGCGACTGCTAATCGAGTATGACGGCACGGACTTCCGCGGATTTGCCCGACAAAAAGAGGCACGCACCGTACAAGGCGTGCTGGAAGCCACGCTGCAATCGCTGCTGAAGGAACCCATCCAGGTGACAGGTGCCAGTCGAACCGATGCAGGCGTGCATGCACGCGGTCAGGTGGTCAACTTTTTCACCAGCCGCCCTATCCCAGTGGAGAAGCTGGTGGTTGCCCTCAACAAGCGGCTGCCGCCCGACCTGAAGGTGCGACGTGGGGCAGAAGTCTCACCCGACTTCCATGCCCGCCACTCCGCACGCAGCCGACTCTATCGCTACACGCTCTACACACGCCCGCACCCCTCCGTCTGGCACATCCGCTATGCCTACCACTACCCATATCCCCTCGATACAGAGCGTATGGCACACGCGCTCCAGCTGCTGGAAGGCATGCACGACTTCCGCACCTTCAGCATCAAGACCCCGGAAGAGCAGGACACCGTGCGTACCCTTTATCGCACCGCCATCCGTCGCACACGCGACACCGTTCACATCGAACTGGAGGGCAGCAGTTTCCTACGCGGCATGGTCCGCCTGATTGTCGGGCATTTGCTGTTAGTTGGGCGGGGACGCCTGTCCCCCGACGCGCTGCAAGAATTTCTGCACAACCCCGCTCAACGGCTGACCGCCATGGCGCCTCCACAGGGGCTGTGCCTCATTCGGGTAAAATATTAGTCCGACTCGCAAGGAGGAGAAACGATGAGACCGCGCACTTATACGGCGAAACCAGAGGAAATCACACGCACATGGTGGGTTGTGGATGCAACGGGCGTGCCTGCGGGACGGCTCGCTGCACAGGTCGCGCGCCTGCTGCAGGGCAAGCATAAGCCCGCTTATACTCCCCACATGGATATGGGCGACCATGTGATTATCGTGAACGCGGAAAAGGTGGTCTTTACGGGCAAAAAGTGGCAGGAAGTGCTTTATCACCACACGATGTATCCGGGCGGATTGCGTGCCTACACGCGCGAGCAGCTTATGCAAAAAAGCCCAGAGAAGCTGCTGGAGCGTGTCATCAGTGGCATGCTGCCCAAGAACAAGCTGCGCGATCGGATGCTGAAACGGCTGCGCATCTATCGGGGCGCTGACCACCCCCATGCCGCCCAGCAACCGCAGCCGTATGAAATCGGAAGAGCCGAGCACCACTCGGAATGAACCCTGCTTTTGCCATAAGGAGGTGAACAGATGGCAACGGAGCAAGTGCGTTACTACGGAACGGGGCGTCGCAAGACTGCCTCGGCGCGGGTGTGGCTGATGCCCGGCACGGGCAAGATCACCATCAACGGGCGCGATGCGCTGGAATACCTGCGTCGCCTGACCCTGCAGCGGATGGTGCAGCAGCCGCTGCGCCTGCTGGGGCTGGATGGGCAGTACGATGTGATGGCGACCGTGCGCGGCGGGGGGTTGTCTGGTCAAGCAGGTGCAGTTCGGTTGGGTATCACGCGTGCCCTGCTGCAGGTGAACCCAGAGTTTCGCCCCGTCCTCAAGCAGAACGGACTGCTAACCCGCGACGCCCGCGAAAAAGAGCGCAAGAAGTACGGACGCCACGGCGCCCGCCGCGGCTTCCAGTATGTCAAGCGGTAAATGCGCATCTTGCTGGTCGGTGGGGGCGGACGCGAACACGCGCTCGCATGGAAACTCGCCCAGAGCGAGGCTTGCGAGCAACTGTTCGCTGCACCGGGCAACGCGGGGATCGCTACGCTGGCAGAATGCGTCCCCATCTCCCCAAAGGACATCCCTGCGCTGGTGCAGTTCGCCCGCCAGCAGCATATCGATCTGGTGGTCGTGGGACCCGAATCACCGCTGATTGCGGGGCTGGCGGATGCGCTGCAACAAGTTGGTATCCCCTGCTTCGGTCCCTCCCGCGCTGCCGCCCAGCTGGAGGGTAGCAAAGCATTTGCCAAACAGTTGATGGCAGAAATCGGCGTGCCTACTGCACCATTCCGCGTGTTCGATGACCCTGCCGAAGCCAAGCGCTACCTACAGGAACGGTTCCCCGTGCAAAAGTGCGTGGTCAAGGCGGATGGAGAGGCGCTGGGCAAAGGGGCGTTCGTGTGCGACACGCTGCAGGACGCGCTGGATGCCGTGGAGTTTCTGATGGAGCAGCGAGGGCTGGGCGAAGCGGGACGGCGCGTCGTGATCGAAGACCGCCTCTACGGACGCGAACTCTCGCTGCTCTGCTTCACCGATGGGCAGACCATCCATTCGATGCCCCCTGTGCGTGATTATAAACGCGCCTTCGACGGCGACCGCGGTCCCAACACGGGCGGCATGGGCTGTTTTACTCCCGTGCCCGACGCTACACCCCCGCTAATTGAGCAATCGCTGCATCGGGTTGTCCAGCCAGTTGTTCGGGCACTGGCGGCGCGGGGGATGCCCTATCGGGGCATCCTCTATGCTGGCTTGATGGTTGCCAGCCCAGGGGCGGAGGGTGAGGAACAGCCATTCGTGTTGGAGTTCAACTGCCGCTTTGGCGACCCAGAAGCCCAGGTGCTTCTCCCCTTGCTGAAAACCGATCTGGTGGCGATTGCGCAGGCAACTGTGGAAAGCCGACTGGGCGAGCTAAAAGTGGAGTTTGAGTCGCGGGCAGCGGTGTGCGTGGTACTTGCCTCCGGGGGCTATCCTGGCGACTATCGCACAGGTCTGCCCATTGAGGGACTGGAGCGCGCGATACAACTCCCTGATGTACTGATTTTTCATGCGGGCACGCGCCGCCAGAACGGACAGATTCTCACCAGTGGGGGGCGCGTGCTGAATGTGGTAGGGTTGGGCGATACCTTAGAAACCGCGCGCCAGAACGCCTATCGCGCCCTCAGCCAGATTCACTTCGAAGGCATGCACTACCGCACCGACATCGGCGCGTAAATGCGTAAAGAGGTATAATCGCCCCGATGGGAACCACTCGGATAGCAATCCTTTGGCTGCTGGGCTGGCTGCTTGTGCCCTCCACGCTGTACGCGCCCACCAGCGATCCTACCGACTTTCTCCAGCAGGTGCGGCGGATTGTGGCGGCTGGCGATACGCGCGCCCTGCGCGAACTGGGTGAAAAGCCTGACACTATCCACTGGCACATCTGGCTGCGCGAGCATGACCGTCTGCCCAACTGGTCTGTCGACATCTTTCCTGCCCCCAAAGGCTACAGCAAACCGGGCGAATGGTGGCTGATCTTTCATAAATTCCAGCTGGTGGAGGAGCTGTGCGACCGGGTGCATCCGATCGTGTCCACACCGAACGGCTGGCGACTGGGCGCGGAAGTGCCCGAAGGGGTGGAAACGCCCTTCCGTATCGAAAGGCACGCCGTTGAAATCTGGTTTGAGCCGAAGGCGCGTTCCGCACGGTTCCGCAACGCCTTTGTGGTGCGCCGAATCGCGCCCGATGACCGCGCCCTGCTGATGCGCCTGAACGCGCCCTATAAGCTCAAAAGCGCGAAGCTGAACGGCGAGTCAATTCCCCTTCTTGTTTTTGAGGGTAATAATCGTCCCCAGCCTCCCGCGCAGGGCGCCTGGATGGGACGCGCGGGCGGATTGCTCTGGCTGCAAGCCGACAATCCCCTGCCCGACCAGATGCAGATCGAAATCGAGTATGAAGGCGTGGTTTGGTTCCTGCCCAACGATCGGATTAGCGAGAAGTACGCGCTGCTTTGCTCCTACTGGTATCCGCACATCGGGAGGCTTCCCGCCCGCCATCGCGTCACGATGCATGTGCCGCCTGACTGGATCGCCATCGGGCAGGGCGAACTGCAGCATGAAGAGCGCACCGAGAGCGCCTACCGCGCCACTTGGCAGAATGACCTGCCCGTGTGCTTCTTTTCGGTGGTGGCAGGTCCCTTCCAGATTGGTGCCGAAACGCGCTCGAAACGCAGCAACCGCTTGATTCGGATCTACCAGCTGCGCGTGGAGAAGCAGCGTGCCGAACAGATTGCCCGCAAGGTGGCGCAGGGCATGGACTTCTTTGAGGAGCACCTCACCCCATTCCCCTATTCCCATTACTATGTGGTGGAGACACCTGACTTCGGCTTTTCGGGGCTGGAGGCATACTCGTTCACCTTTTTAGACCCTGCAATCAGCCTGTGGGCGTGCACCCACGAGCTGGCGCACACATGGTGGGGTGGGATTGTGCCCAACACCTACCTGAACTCTATCTGGAATGAGTCTATGACCCAGTACAGCGATTCGGTGCTGCTTCAGAATGATGCTGATCAGACGCTGGCGATGGGCGCCGCCTCGATTCGGATGGGGCGCACCGTGCCGATTGGCAAGGCGAATGTGCCGCGCGATACGGTGATGGCATTGGCGGGCTACCTGCGCGGTGCCTATGTGCTGCGCATGCTGGAATATGAGATCGGGCGCGACAAGATGCTGGAGGCGATGCGCCTGTTCGCCCGCAAACGCGCTGGGCAAGCCTCCGAATGGAACCACTTTCTGGAAGCAGTGAACGAGGTCACAGGCAGCGACTACCGCTGGTTCTTCCGCCAGTGGATTGACAGCGCCGAAGTGCCCACCTTGACGATTCAGCCCCTTCAGCAGCGTGCGCAGGGCAATCGGTGGCACCTTACCCTCCAGCTGCGCCAATCGGGCACGACGCGGCCCTACCGCCTGCGCATCCCCCTCCAGTTGAAGGGCGAGCGTGGGGAGAGCCAGCTGGAGATTGTGCAGCTGCAAACCGAGACGGCGCAGTTCAGTTTCTCCACACCCTTCCGCGTGAGGCGTGTCGTCGTCCCCGAAGCCACTGGGCACACCTTAGTCCGCCCCGCGAAGGAGAGAGGTCTCAGCGTAGAAGTGCCGTAAGTATCATGCAGCCAAAGTGGGGGAACTGCGATGGCGCCTTTTCTGTATACCAACCAGCTGGAACAGTACCAATTTTCGGAGTCGCACCCGCTGAAGCCCATGCGCCTGCGCCTGATGATGGAGCTAATGGAGGCGTATGGGCTGTTCGAGTCCGCGCTGCAGCTGAAAGCGCCTTCCCTTTCGGAGGAGCAGGTAACAGCGGAGATCCTGCGAGTCCATACGCCCCGCTATGTGGAGATGGTGAAAATCATCAGCACGGGCGAACCTGTGATGGACATGCATCGTTGGGGCTTCTCACCCTTTGGCGACAACCCACCCTTTATTGGGATGTGGGAAGCCGCACTTGCTTATGTGAGCGCCACAGTGGAAGCCGCTTATGCCGTGCGTGATGGGGAACTGCTCGCCTTCAGCATGGGAGGCGGGCTTCACCACGCCCTGCCCGATCGCGCCAGCGGCTTCTGTGTTTTCAACGACCCCGCCATCGCAATCGTTATCCTGCGTGAGCGGTTCGAGCGTGTCGCCTATCTGGATATAGATCTGCATCATGGCGATGGCGTGCAGTGGATTTTCTATCGCGATCCGACGGTGCTGACAGTTTCCATTCACGAGGGGGGCAGGTGGCTCTTTCCGGGCACAGGCTTTGCGAATGAGCTGGGTGAAGGCGAGGCGTGGGGCACATCGATCAACATTCCGCTTGCGCCTGAAACAGATGATGAGATCTGGTGGTGGGCGTTCCAGCAGGTAGTGCCTCGCGCGTTTGAACGATTCCAACCCGACGCGCTGGTGTTGCAGATGGGCGCCGATCCGCACTACTTAGACCCGCTGGGTCATCTGAACCTGACCGCGCAGGGCTGGCTGCGAGCGGTGGAATGGGCGCGCTCGCTTGGTCTGCCCACTGTTGCCTTAGGTGGCGGTGGCTATAACCTGACCACCGTGCCGCGCATGTGGACGCTGGCTGTTGCGACTTTGGCTGGCGTTGAGCTGCCTGATGAGACACCTCCCCAATTCCGCTGGCATGATCGGATCCCCACCCTCACCGACCACGAGCCACCTAAAATCGCCGCTTCTGACCTCGACTACGCCCGCCGCTACGCGGAACAGCAGGTGGCGTTCCTCCTCAACGCGCTGAATCGCGAATAAACCTTTCAGGCTTGCCCGGACTCCTTGAGGGTAGACTTAGGGCAGGTGGCAACGGTAGAGGCACGCACGGAACCGCTGCTGCGGACACCAGGGAGGCAACAGGTCTCTGAGCTGCTCTATGTGATTCTGGGTCCGACGGCGGTGGGCAAGACGGAGGTGGGGCTGCAGGTGGCGGAGTGCATCGATGCCGAGATTATCTCCGCCGATTCAGCGGCGGTCTATCGCGGGATGGACATCGGCACCGCCAAACCAACCCCTGCCGAGCGTGCCCGTGTCCGTTTCCATCTGATTGATGTGGCAGATCCCGATGAACCCTTTACAGCCGCGAAGTTCCGCGAGCTGGCACTTGAGGCGATTCGCGACATTCAGGCGCGTGGCAAGCGTGTGCTAATAGTGGGCGGCACAGGGCTGTATCTGCGGGTCTTGCTGCACGGCTTCAGCCTCGCGCCACCACCCCGCGATCCAGAGTTGCGTCGACAGCTGCAACAGCAAGCACAGCAACAGGGCTTGCATACCCTCTACGAGCGGCTACAGAAGGTTGACCCTCAAGCGGCGGCACGCATCCATCCGAACGATGCGGTCCGCATCATCCGTGCGCTGGAGGTGTACGAAATGACAGGTCAACCCATCAGCGCGTGGCAAGCGCGTGCCGAGTCGGAGCTACCTGCGCTCAAGTTCGGGCTGACTATGCCGCGCCCGCTGCTTTACCGCCGCATCGATGCGCGGGTCGACCAGATGATGGCGCAAGGATTCCTACACGAGGTGCAGAATCTGCTTTCGAAAGGGTACAATAAAGACCTGCCTGCCCTCAAAGGGCTGGGCTATCGCCACCTGATCGCCCATCTGATGGGTGAAATGGGGCTGGATGAGGCGGTTCGGCAGTGGAAACGCGACACGCGCCGCTTCGCAAAGCGTCAGATGACCTGGTTCCGTCGGGAACCGGGCGTTCACTGGCTCGACGCCAGTGTCGGCGTGGAGGCGACCGCCCAGATGATTGTGCGAATGATTGCAGAGCAGGGAGGGTTATGCGATGGCGAAGGCGATTAACTTGCAGGATATGTTTTTGAATCAGGTGCGCAAGGAAGGTATCGGCGTCACCGTCTACCTCAGCGGAGGCATCCAGCTGCGAGGGGTTGTACGCGGTTTTGATGCGTTCACCGTCCTGCTGGAAAGCCCCGGCAAGCCCGTTCAGCTGGTCTATAAGCACGCCATCACGACGATTGTGCCGTCGCGACCGGTGGCGGGCTACGGTCCTGGCCGCGCCCAGCAGGAGCCGGGCGAGTTTGAGGAGTGAGGGTGCGCACTTTCTGCAAGCTGCAGGGGAATGGCAACGACTTTGTGCTGATCGACGCGCTCGACTCCGCACACGGCTGGTGGATGGGGCAGGAGGGGACTCCTATCGATTGGGGTCGATGGGCGGTGCGCCTGTGCGACCGCCGATTCGGTATCGGCGCGGATGGGCTGCTCGTTGTTGAGCGCGGGCAACATGCGCCTTACCGCATGCGGATTTTCAACCCCGACGGCAGCGAGGCGGAGATGTGCGGCAACGGCATCCGCTGCTTCGCCCGCTACCTGCTGATGCGCTACGAACCTCACGCCAAGAGCCTCCCTATCGAAACGGGTGCAGGCGTGCGGGGCGTGCATCGTGCTGACGAGACGGGACGCCTGCTGACCGTCGAGATGGGCGCACCGCGCCTTGCACGTAGTGAAGTGCCTGTGCGGAGCGAGCCGCCCCATCAGCCGATGCTGCAGGAGCCTGTGCAGGTGGTGGGGCACACGCTACGGCTTAGCGCAGTCAACACCGGCACGCCCCATGCCGTGCTGTTCGTGGAGGATGTGACAAAGTTCCCCCTGGAAACACTTGGACCCGCTATTGAACACCACCCCCTCTTCCCAGAGCGAACGAATGTGCAGGTAGCGCAAGTGGTGCGCCCCGATTACGCCATCGTGCGCACTTGGGAGCGGGGCGCGGGCGCAACGCTCGCCTGCGGCACGGGTGCATGCGCCACGCTGGTCGTTGGGCATCTGTTGGGCTTGCTCGAACGGCGTGCCACCATCCGCATGCCTGGTGGGGAGCTGCTCATCGAATGGCGCGAGGATAACCAGCTGCTGATGACGGGACCCGCTGTGGAAGTGTTTGAGGGCAGAATGTTCGCGGAGGAAGGTACGGGCGCGGATTGATCCTGCAGGGTAGCGAACGCACCCGCACGCTTGAGCATCCACAGGGCAGGTAGAATTGGCTGGCGATGGACTGGGCAACCAAGATACTGAGCTGGACGCTCTGGATGCCGCTGATAGGGGCGGTACTGGTGCTGCTTGTGCCGCGGGGTCAGCGCGTGCTGGCGTGCGCAGTGGCGATGGTGGCTGCGCTGGTCACGCTGGGCTTGACGGGCGTGCTGATTGTGAACTTTGAACCCCGTGCAACAGGCTATCAGTTCGTGGAGCGCGTACCCTGGCTACCCGATTACGGTGTCGCCTACCTGCTGGGCATCGATGGGGTAAGCCTGTGGCTGATTGCGCTGACCGCGCTGCTGGGCGTGCTGGCGGTCGCGTATGTGAGCCTCGCCCCCGCTGCCTCAGGCGGGATTGGCGCCCCAGAACGCACGCGCGAGTTCCTGTTTCACTTGCTCCTGCTGGAAACGGCACTGCTGGGCGTCTTTATGGCGCTGGATCTGATCCTGTTTTATGTCTTTTTTGAGCTGACCTTGGTGCCGACCTACTTTCTGATCGCGCTTTGGGGTGGTGAGCGCCGCAGCTATGCCGCGCTGAAGTTCTTTCTGTACACCTTTTTTGGCTCGCTGTTTATGTTGCTGGCGGCACTCTGGTTGGCATTCGCCCATTATCGGGCGACGGGCGAGATGACCTTCGAGCTGATGCGCCTGCAGGCGTTTGTGGCGCAGGGCGGCATCCCGCTGGATGCGCAGAAGTGGCTCTTTTTAGGCTTCGCGCTGGCGTTCGCGGTGAAATTACCCCTCGTGCCGTTCCACACATGGTGGCCCGTGGCGATGGGGGAGGCACCCATTCCTGTGGTGGTCATCTTTCTGAAGACAGGCGCGTATGCCTTTTTGCGCTTCGCGTTGCCCCTGTTCCCCGAAGCGGCGCAGGCGTTCGCCCCGCTGGGCATGGCGTTGGCGGCGATCGCGGTGGTTTACGCTGCAATCGCCGCCACCATGCAGTTCGATATGAAGCAGGTCGCTCTCTATGCCGTAGTCAGCCACGCAGGATTTATCATGATGGGGCTGTTTGCGCTCAATCGGACGGGGTTCACGGGTAGCGTGCTTCAGCAGCTCAATCATGGCGTGACGATGGGCGCGATGTTCCTGCTGTTAGGCATGCTCTCCTGGCGCACGCGCACGCTGGAGATCGACAAACTGGGCGGGCTGAAGGCACAGATGCCACGCTTTGCCGCCTTGTTTCTGATAGTGATGCTGGCATCGGTTGCTCTGCCGGGCACAAATGGCTTCATCGGTGAATTTCTGTGTTTATTGGGGGCGTATCAGGCGGCGCATCTTGGACAGGTCGCCACGCTCTGGGTAGTGCTGGGCGCTACAGGCACGATTCTGTCAGTGGTCTATATGCTCTGGATGTTCCAGCGCGTGTTTTACGGTCCTGTTCCCGAGCGACGGCGCCCGGTGCGTGACCTGACGCCTGCAGAGCTGGCGCTGGTGCTGCCACTGATTGTGCTGATTTTCTGGATCGGATTGCGCCCCATTAGCTTCACACAGCCACTGGAGCCAGCCGCGGCGCAGTGGGTGCAGCAAGTGACACCCAGCACCCCACAGGTTGTGAAGCAAGAGTAGAAGCCATATTGGTATTGGATGGAGGTTAGGAACCAGGTGTCCTTCAGGCGGAGGTATACTTCCTGTAGGTGGGTATACCGATGCGAGCCATCAAAGGGCGTGCTGAAGGCACGATTGTGCGCTTGCTGGAACCTGTGCCTGAGCCGATAGATCAGGAGGTTATCGTGCTAATCCCTACACGACCAGATGAACAGAAGTTAGACATCCTGCTCTTTGCGGGCATCTTGGCAGACATGCCTGACGAGGAGTGGCAAGCGTTGCGCCACGCGCTGGCACAAGGTGTACAAGTGGGTGAGGAACCTAAATGAAGTGTTGCCTGCTGGACTTGGGTGCTGAGGATTGGTGTGGCAACAGGAAATGCATGTCTTTGGGTATAATCCCTTCGCGAGTGAACCCATATGGAACGCAAGGCACTAATAGAGCGCATCACCAGTGACCCGCGCGTATTGGCGGGGCAACCTGTCATTTGTGGCACGCGCCTTAGCGTTGCCTACATTCTGCACCTGCTGGCAAGTGGGATGACCATAGAGGAGATCCTTCAGGAGTACGAGGGTTTGACGCCTGATGATATCCGCGCCTGCCTGCTGTTTGCAGCTAAGGCATTGGAAAACATTAGCTTTGCCCCTCTGGATACTGAGGTTGGTTAGATGCGTTTCTTGGTGGATGAATGCACAGGCCCTTCAGTTGCCCGCTGGTTGCGTGAGCAGGGACACGATGTGTTCTCGGTTTATGAGCAAGCGCGGGGGTTGGATGATGCCACCGTGATGGAGCTGGCAGTGCGTGAGGATCGAATTATCATCACTAGTGATAAAGAGTTTGGGACGCGAGTGGTGCGGGATCGCCAAGCGCATCGGGGGGTGTTGCTGTTGCGCTTACAGGATGAGCGGGTAGCGAACAAGATTCGGGTTCTATCAGAAGTGTTGCGCGAGTACGGGGATATGCTGGCAGGGAATTTGATAGTGGCGTCTGAGGGGCGGGTTCGGATTGTGCACTTGCGAGTTGAGGCAGAGGAATAGAGCAGGTATAATCCCTCTCGCACTTGGGAGCCGAGCGATGGTGACGATTGACACGATTCGGGCACGCGAGATTCTCGACTCACGCGGCAACCCCACAATCGAGGTGGAAGTGATTCTGGAGGATGGTGCGTTTGGGCGGGCGGCTGTGCCCTCGGGTGCGTCCACTGGCTCGTATGAAGCCCTTGAGCTGCGCGACAATGACGAACGCTATCTGGGCAAGGGTGTGCGCCAAGCCATCGAAAGCATTCAGGAACACATTGCTCCTGCGCTGGAAGGTGTCGACGCAACCAACCAGCGCGAGGTGGACGAGTTGATGATCTCGCTGGATGGCACACCAAACAAGTCGCGCCTGGGGGCAAATGCCATTTTAGGTGTGTCGCTGGCAGTAGCACACGCTGCTGCAGACCACTTCGGTTTACCGCTTTACCGCTATCTTGGTGGTGTGGACGCCCATGTGCTACCTGTGCCGATGATGAACATTCTCAACGGCGGCAAGCATGCGGAGGGCGGTGCCGACTTCCAAGAGTTCATGATCGTGCCTGTAGGCGCGTCCACCTTTGCCGAAGCCCTGCGCATGGGCACAGAGATCTATCACCAGCTAAAGAAGGTGCTGAGCGAGCAGGGTCTCAGCACCACGGTAGGCGACGAAGGAGGCTTCGCGCCTGCTTTGCCCAGCGCCGAGCGTGCCTTCGAACTGCTGAGCCTCGCAGTGGAGCGCGCGGGCTATAAGCTGGGTGAGGAGGTCTACTTCGCCCTCGACGCGGCCGCCTCTGAACTCCACCGCGATGGCTCCTATGTGCTGCGGGCGGAGGATCGAGTGCTGGACAGTGAGGGCATGATTCGCCTGTACGAGCAGCTGGTGGCACGCTTCCCTATTATCTCTATTGAGGATGGGCTGGCAGAGGACGACTGGGAAGGTTGGGCGGCGCTCACGCAGGCACTGGGTAGCAAAATTCAACTGGTGGGCGATGACCTGTTCGTGACGAACAGCAACCGTCTGGAGCGCGGGATTCGGCAGGGCTGTGCGAATAGCATCCTCATCAAGCCCAACCAGATCGGCACGCTGACCGAGACGCTGGACACCATCCGCTACGCGCACCGCAACGGCTATGCGACAATTATCTCGCACCGCTCGGGCGAAACGGAGGACACCACGATTGCCGACCTGGCGGTGGCTGTGAACGCAGGGCAGATCAAAACGGGCGCACCCTGTCGCAGCGAGCGCGTCGCTAAATACAATCAGCTCCTGCGCATCGAGGAGGAACTCGGCTCCAGTGCGGTCTATGCAGGAGGCTCCGCCTTTGGGCTATGAGGCACACCAAAATCATCGCCACGCTGGGACCCGCCGTCAGCTCCTTTGAAAAGATTTGCGAGCTGGTCGAAGCGGGGATGAATGTTGCCCGCATCAATACCGCCCATGGCGACTGGGACACCCGTCGCCAGTGGATTGGCTGGGTGCGTGAGGCGGAGGTGCGCTACGGTGTGCCTATTGCTGTGCTGCTTGACCTGGCGGGACCAAAGGTACGCATCGGCACTCTGCCCGCGCCGCTAATGCTGCAGGAAGGACAAACGGTACGCTTCGCGCTACCAGAAAGCCCCTCTCCCCATTCAGGGGGAGAGGGTACGGGTGAGGGGGTTCTAATTCCGCTGCCCGTGCCCGAAATCTTTCGCGTTGCCCAGCCCAACGACCGCCTGCTTGTGGATGACGGCAGCATCGAACTGCTGATTACGCGCGTGCTGGCGGGCGAAATCGAAGCCATCGTGTTGGAAGGGGGTGAGTTGCGTTCCCAGCGCGGCATCACCTTGCCCAACCGCACGCTGGCGCTCCCCTCCATGACGCCTAAAGACCGCGAGGATCTCAAGCAGGGGCTGGATGCAGGCGTGGATTGGATTGCGCTCTCCTTCATTCGCAGCGTGTCCGATGTGCTGAACCTGCAAGCGCTCATCAAGGAGCACGGCGCCGACACACCCGTGATTGCCAAGATTGAGCAGCGCAGCGCATTGGACGACCTGGAGGAGATTATCGAGGTGTCGGACGGCGTGATGGTGGCGCGGGGTGATCTGGGCGTGCAGGTCGATCTGGCGGAGGTGCCTGCGCTGCAGAAGCGCATCATTCGGCTGTGCAACGCGCGCGCCAAGCCTGTGATCACCGCCACGCAGATGCTGGAGAGCATGATCCGTGAGGGGCGTCCAACACGCGCCGAAGCCACCGATGTGGCGAACGCTGTATTAGACGGCAGCGACGCGCTGATGCTTTCGGGCGAGACGGCGGTCGGTGCGTATCCTGTGCAAGCGGTGCGCTGGATGGCGCGCATCGCCGAACATGCGGAGGAGGAGCTGCTCCGTGCAAAGAGGCTTGACTGCCCTCCAGGGGGCACCTCTGCCTATCACTCCACCACCGAGGCGGTGGCGCGCGCAGCATGCCTGGTAGCGGAGATGGTCGGTGCCAAGGCGATCCTGACGCCCACCACTTCGGGGGGCACACCGCGCTGGGTCTCCCACTTCCGCCCTGCGCAACCAATTCTTGCGCTGACCGACAACGAGCGCCTCTGGCGACGACTCGCGCTGCTGTGGGGTGTCGCGCCCCTGCGCATTCCCCGTGTGTCCAACACCGACGAGATGACCACGCAAGCGCTGATCGCTGCTCGCCAGACGCGCCTCGTGCACCGCGGCGACCGTGTGGTGCTGACTGCTGGCGTGCCCGTCAATGTGCCTGGCAACACGAATATGATTCAGGTGCTAACCATCGAGCGGTAGCCCGCTGAAGTTCTACCGAAGTATAGCGCTCCCGCAGTGCCTGCGCTCCGCCCTACCATGCCGGCGTCGGACGCTTGGCAACGCACGGCGCACGCTGGGCAAGAAACGCCTCCACCAACTGACGCAACTGCGCCTCATCAGCGGAACAGCACTTGCAGCAACAGGCTATAATTAAAACTGCGATGGTCTGCTCCAAGTGCTTTGCGGAAATACCTGACACCAGCGCGTTCTGCATGGAGTGTGGGGCGCGCCTGCGCGAGGACACGACGGATCCCCTCTATGCCGAGGGTTCTGACCGCGAGGTCTATCCCGAAATCGCGCGGGCGAACTTGTTGCGGATGCAGGGGCGTTACGAGGAGGCTGTCGAGGTCTGCCTCGGTATCCTGAGGCGCTACCCCAGCAACGAAACCGCCCATGCCCTGCTGGGCGACATCTACGCCGATCAGGGCAAGCTGCCTGATGCCATCCAGTGGTACGAGCTACTGGTCGATCTCGCGCCGAACAATTCTGTCTATCGAGCGAAGTTGGACAATCTGCGCGCGATGCAGACGGCACAGCAAGCGCCGACGGCAACACCACCTGCTCCGCCCGCGAGCGCGCCCTCGACGCGCGTCTGGGTCTATGTGTTGGGGAGTCTATTGGTGCTGATTGTCGTTGCATCTGCCTTTGTGGCGGGACAGCGCCTCACACTCGCAGCCACCGAGCAGACCACTCTCGCAAAGCCCTCCGACAACGCCACAGGGCGCAACACAAACTCGCCAGCCATCCCGCCTCCCACCCAGCCGCCCGCTGAGCCAGATAAGGATGCCCTAAATGCCGCGCCACCC
The DNA here is from genome assembly GCA_039630445.1 of Armatimonadota bacterium. Lineage (GTDB taxonomy): Bacteria > Armatimonadota > Fimbriimonadia > Fimbriimonadales > GBS-DC > HRBIN15. The sequence goes on along the minus strand of JBCNVA010000141.1, from coordinate 45,546 downwards.
TTCAGCGGTATGAGTGAGACCGAGGAGCAGCTGGCGCGTGCGATTAGCCAGCGACTGAATGGCTTGCCTGTCTGGTGTCTGTTCGATCCGTTAACCAACCGTTGGACGGTGCGCACACGCATCCAGGCGGGCGCGCTCACTCGGACGCGCGTGATGCAAGAAGCCCTGCTTGTCGCCTCCGTCGCGCTGGAGCAGGCACCCAGTCTGCAGAGCCTCATCATCACGGTTCTCACGCCCAGCACAGGCGGGGCGGACACCCTGCTCTTCTCAGCCGAAATCGGGCGCGTGATGCTACCCCCCGATGTGCACACGCTGACCGAGGCGCAGATCGAAGCGATATTCAGCGCTGCCAGTGTCTGGTGGAACCCTGCTGTGCCGCTGCCTACAGGTAGCTCACCAACAGGAAACTTACCGCCGCCTACGAATCCTACCATCCGATGAGCCAGTGGATCGCTCGCATCTTGTTCGGGGCTGTCGTCGCCTTCATCATCGGCAGCGCCATCTGGAACAATATTGTCACCAACCGCCTAATCGAGGAGGCGACGGGACGCGACTTGGAAAAGCAAAAACGCGCCCTCACTCTGCTTTCGGAACGGGAAGATTTTTTTGACCTTATTCAGTCGCGTCGTCCGCCTCGACGCCTGCGTGTGGCACTTGGAGCAGAGAGCCTCAATAACGCCGTCGGCGTGAAAGTGGCACTTGCTATGCTGCGCGACCCAGAACCGCGTGTGCGCGACCGCTTCCTGCAGGTACTGCTCAAAATTGGAGGTGAGAACTTAGATGCGCTTGCCGAAGGGCTGAAAAATCCCGATGCAAATGTGAAAAACGGCACCGTGAAGGTGATGGTACAGTTGGGCATACGCTGCTTGCCCGTCGCGCTCAAAGCGTTTGAGAATGCTGACGCCCGCTCTGCCGCCGCCGAGGTGCTGGTTCAGTTCGGCAGCGTCAGTGTGCCCGGACTGCTTGACATCCTCAATCGGGCAACCGATGAGGGGCTGAAGCTGGATGCCATCACCGCGCTGGGACGCATCGGCGACCGCCGCGCCACCGATGCCCTGCTGCCCTATCTGAACCTGCCTACCGAAAAGCGGCGCATCGTGCTGGTCGCGCTTGGTAGTATCGCTGACCCACGCACCGAGTCGATCCTGATAGAGGCGTTGCGTTCGCCGTCGGAGGATCCTGATGCGCGCGCACAAGTCGCCCTGGGGCTGGGTCAGATTGGCACGCCGAGCGCAATTCGCGCGCTAACCGATGCGCTGGGCGACCTCGATTCGCAGGTGGCGGATGCGGCGGCGCAAGGGTTGCAAAAAGCAGGTGGGCGCGCCCTCGATGCGCTGGCGCAGGCATTGAGCGATTCTCGGGTTAGTGTGCGTCTGCGCGCTGTGACGGCGCTGAGCGGCATCTCGGAGGCGCGTTCGGTGGAGCTACTGCGTCGCGCCCTGAGTGACCCTGACGCGCGGGTGCAGCGCGCTGCCGCTGATGCGCTGGGCGTTGTGGGGCGTCCTGAAGCCGTGCCCGCCCTGATCGATGCGCTGCGTGCTGCGGATGGCGGCGTGGCGATGAGTGCGGTGCGTAGCCTCAGCCGCATCGGCAAACCTGCCCTGCCCGCCCTGCTGGATGCCCTGCGCCGATTCAGCCAATTAGACAGCCCAGAGCTGCCCACCGCTGCCTACTTCGCAGCGCTTGCCCTGAGCCAGATTCCAGAGGCAGAACCCGCTTTGCTACGCGCGGCCCAGGAACCTGCCACGCGCCGATACGCCCTGATCGCTCTCAAGGCGCGTCGCACCCATGCCGCCAAGCCCCTTTTTGAGCAAGCCCTGAACGCGCCAGACCACGCCCTGCGCCAGCTCGCGCACGAAGCGCTGATGCAACTCTCGCCATGAAACCCTATCGCGACTGGCTCGGGCGGCTGCTATCGGTGGCGGTGTTCCTGACGGGCATCGGGCTGATGCTGATCGCCTTCTGGCTTGCTTATCGGATGTTTCAGACGCCTCCCCAACGACTCTTTCAGGGCGCGGGGGGCAACAACCCCAATTTGGGCGCGATTGCCACGGGCATCTGGGCTGCCCTGCGTGGCATCCTGCTGCTGGTGCTAATGGCAATTGTGGGCGGTATGATTGCCAATCGAGGCATCAACCTCTACCTCGCCGTGCGCCGCGCCGAGTTGGAAGAGCGCGAACGAACAACGAATGGCAAATAACCTGATTGGGTATCCTCTCCTTACCTATGGATGGCGAGCTGGTTTGGAAGGGCAATATGCTATTTGAAGGAGTTGCCACTTCGGGGCACACGATTCTGTTCGATGCGGCGCCTGAGGCGGGGGGCAACGATGTGGCAGCACGCCCGATGGAGCATCTGCTGCTGGCGGTCGCTGCCTGCACCGCGTTCGATGTGGTGGCGATTCTGCGCAAGATGAAGCAGGAGCTGACTGACTATCGCGTGCGCATCCACGCAGAACGCCGTGCAGAACACCCCCGCCACTTCACAGAGGTCGTGATCGAACACATTCTGAAGGGCAAGAACCTCGATCCTGCGGCGGTGGAGCGCGCGGTGCGCCTCTCGGATGAGAAGTACTGCTCGGCGTCCGCTACCTTGCGCGTGCCCGTCACGGTGCGCTCCCAGTTCCGCATCGAGGAGTAGGCGATGGTTCGCTCGGACGACTGGCTCTATCGTGCCGGGTGGGTGCTGGTGCGCGGGTTGGCACGGCTGCTGTTTCGTCTGGAGGTGTATGGCGAACAGCATGTGCCACTGGAGGGCGCGCTGGTGGTGGCTTCCAATCATCTGAGCGCGCTGGACCCGCCGTTGATCGGGTGTGCGTGCCCTCGTGAGTTGCGCTATGTCGCCAAAGCGGAGCTGTTTCGCATTCCCGTATTGCGCGCGCTCATTCGCCGGCTGGGGGGCTTCCCTGTGGAGCGAGGCATAGCAGATGTGGGTGCAATCCGCACGGCGTTGCGCTATCTCCAGGAAGGACGCGCCGTGCTGATCTTTATCGAGGGCACGCGTGGCACGGGCGACTACCTGCTCCCGCCCACGCCGGGCGCGACGCTGTTGGCGCGTCAATCGGGAGCACCCGTGCTACCCACCGCCATCATCGGCACCGAGCGGGCGATGCCCCGCGGCGCCAAGTGGCCACGCCTCGCCAAGGTCAAAGTCGCTTTCGGCAAGCCGATTACCTATTCGGAGCTGTTTGGTGGACGCACCGATCGCGAGGCACGTGACGCCTTCACCGACTACCTGATGGAGCAGATTGCCGGTCTGCTCCACGCGATGGGGCATCCGATCCCCCGATTGCATGCTCGCTCGAAGGCGCGAGCGGAATAGGCAACAGCCCACTTCGATCCAGCTCCACTTGATACAGGCGTGACTGCACCAGCAGATAGGCGCGTCGGGCGCGCCGCAGCTCAGGCACGGGCAGCCAGAACTGGAGTTGCTGCCCCTGCACTTCCACCAGCCCATCAAATGCCCGCGCGCGCCCTGGCACATAAAGCCATGTGCGTGTCTGCCATTCTCCTGTGCGTGATATCAGGATCAAAGTGATGTGCAGGCGCAGGGGCGCGGTCAAAGGGTCGCGTGTTTCGAGCCGAAGGCGTAAGCCGAGACGAGCAGGCTCCACCTCCATCTGGCGCAGGTCTGCCCCTGGACGCAGGCGCAACAGCGGGCTATCATCCACAGGGTTTTGGAAAGTATACGCGGGCTGCGTTTGATCCCTCAGGAACAGCTCGTTGGTGCGCAAAAAACTGCTTAGGAAGCGCGACATGATTGCAAATTGTGATTCGTGGGCATGAAGCGCTTGACGCTTTATTGCGCCTATCTCCTCTTGCAGGGGTAGGTGAAGCCACGGCTCATGCGTTAGCCCTCGCGGTGGCACAAGGGGCTGGTTAGGATAGTAGCCTTGCGGGAGCGGCCAATCGCCCCTGTGGACGAGGTAGTAAACGATTTGGGGATTAACCAGCAGCTCGCCCCGCTCCTTTGCCTGCGCGATCGCCTCACGCACATAGAGTGAGGCGACCATGTGATCAGGATGATCGTCCAGCGGGTGCGTCACGAAAATCTGCGTGGGCTGAAAATCGCTAAGAATGCAGCGCAGGTCCTCCACGAGCGCAGAGGCGCGGTAGGGCGCGTGAGGACGGAATGCCTCAGCATAGGGCACACGCGCACAGCGAGTTGTGGATGCAAGCAGGGGTTTGTCGCCGTTGGTCGCCATCCGCCAGAGCTGGCGATCGGGATAGCCCAGAAAGATGAGGTCATGGGCGGGAAGTCCCAGCAGCTCTCCTGCCCGCCGCGCCTCCTGCATCCGAAGCGTGCCCAGCTTGATAAAGTCGCGTGCCGTCGGCGTACTTCGGCACAGCAAGGTCGCTGCTGCAGGATAGGCATCGCCGTTGGTCAAAAAGACCACGCGCACCTGCGCGCCCCGCCGAACCGCTTCAGCAATCAGCCCACCACAGCCCAGCACTTCATCATCGGGATGCGGCGCGACAATCAGCAGGCGATCAGACGGCTCTGGTAAGGGAAAAGGATGCCCGTGGTCACTCTGCTGCGAGAGGCTGGCGCGATGCACGCTCAACACAAACAGCAGGCAGCTCATACCCACATAGGAGCCGAGCAACCCGCCGATAGTAAGCAACACGCGCCAGAACCATCGGCTCACCGCTCTCCCCGACCTCCTGCCAGATTCCCCATAAACAAAATGGCGGAGCGGGTGGGATTCGAACCCACGAGCCCCCTTTTGGGAGGCTACACGATTTCCAGTCGTGTCCCTTCAGCCACTCGGGCACCGCTCCCTGTCTCTTTCTATTTTACCCCAGAAGCAGTTGCGCAGCGAAGTTGTAGATGGGTCCCAGCACTATCCAGATAGGATACACCGCCCCTTGCGTCAGCACAGGCACAAACAGCACCAGCACCAGAAACAGGATTGGACCATAGGTTATCTGCCACGACCAGTAGCGGCGGTCGAACACATCGCGCAGAAAGCCCGAGAGCACCTTGGAGCCATCCAGCGGATGAATGGGCAGCAGATTAAAAAGCGCCAGCCCCAGATTCGCCAGCACCATAATCCACGCAAACTCAAAAAAGACGGTGCCCAATCCCCACTGAGCCGCAACCATCAGGCGCACAAGCCCGGCAAACATGAGCGCCAGCAAAATGTTCGAAAGTGGTCCCCAGAAGGCGCACATCACCCAGTCGCGGCGCGGATGGCGAAAGAAACCCGGATTGATCTCCACCGGCTTACCCCAGCCGAAGCCGTACCCCGAAAACGCCGCAATCAAAATCATCAGCGTGCCCATCGGATCCAGGTGAGCCAGCGGATTAAGCGTCACGCGCCCCTGCACCTCTGGTGTCGGATCGCCCGCCCAGCGCGCATACTTCGCATGGGCGAACTCATGCACGGTGAGGCTCACCAGCACCGCCATCAGCCACAGGACAAAGCTTACCGCTTGCTCAACCCAATCCATCGTGCCAAGTATACCTCACGCCCTGAGTGCCCCTACTGCACATCACGATACTGAAAGATGACCAAGCCCACCACCAACGCCAGCAAGATGTAAAGCGCAACATACGCCAGATCAAACGATTGCACAGGAGGGTTGAGAAAACGCAGTAGTTCGGGCGTGCCAAAGGGTGGGGGATCGTTCATTCCAGGTGGAACCAGAACATCCAATCGTGCCTGGACCAGCCGTTTCAGCACCGCCATCGGCACCACCCATTCCGAGAGGTACACGATTTTCTGTAGCAGTTCCACATCGAAAAAGGCAGCGATCGGGCGCAGGAAATGGTCTGCAAAGTAGGCGAATGCGCCTGCTGCCACCGTGAACATCGAGGCGATGGGGGCACTGCTGAAACTGGAGAGCGCCAGTGCCAGCGTGCCATATAGCAGAGGATAGAGCAATACATAAGGCAGGGCGTGCCACATCTCAGCCCGCGGGCGGGTCTGCAACGCTACCGAAACCCATAGTAATGCCGTCCAGAGCAGCGCATTCGCCCCGCAAAAGAGCATCACGCCCAGCCACTTGCCCAGAAACAGTTCAAAACGGTGCAGTGGACGCGGCAAAATCGCCGCCAAGTAGCCACGCTCAATCTCGCTGGTAATCGCGCTTGCACACAGCAAAATCGCCAACACCGACGAGAAAAACTTGATGATGTCCACTCCAAACAGGATCATAAGATTCACGCCCATTTCGAAGCTTTGCGGACTGCCGCCCAGCGCTTGATGGAACGCCTTGGGCAAAAAGCTCAGTCCGTAAAGCGCCAAGAGGATGATGATAGTGCCAAGAAAAGCGCGTCGGCGCAAAGCTTCATGCAGCGTCAAGGTGATGATAACCAGCATCTCTACTTCCCCTCCCCCTCGATTGTTTGGATGAAGAGATCCTCGAGGCTTTCCCGCTGCGCCTGGAAGCTCGTCAGTTCACCACCCGCCGTCACAACGGCGCGCGCCAGCTCAGGCACTTGTGTCTCCTGCGCCACTTCGGCTACGACACGCCGCTCGTCGACAGGCTGCACCTTTTGGGCAACTCGCCTGAGCGCCTCCAGCACAGCAGGCGTCACTTGGCGCAGCTCAATAGTGACCACCGAGCGATTGACCAGCAGCTCCTCCAGCACGCCCTGTTTGACCACGCGCCCCTTGTTTAGGATCGCCACATAGTCACAGCTTAGTTCCACCTCCGAGAGCAGGTGGGAGTTGAGAAACACCGTCTTGCCTCGCTGCTTGAGGTACTGGATGACCTCGCGCACGCGCCGTCGCCCCAGCGGATCCAACGCCGAGGTTGGCTCGTCCAGAATCACCAGGTCGGGGTCGTGCAGAATCGCCTGTGCCAGCCCGATGCGCTGTTGCATACCCTTCGAGAACTCGCGGATCTTGCTCTTGCGCCGCTCGGTCAGCCCCACCAGCTCCAGCACCTCATCGATGCGACGATTCAACAGGCTACGCTCCATGCGGGCTAAGCGTCCGTGTAGGCGCAGAAGCTCCTCTGCCGTGAGGAAGTCATGGAATTGAAACTTTTCGGGCAGGAAGCCCAGTCGCTTTTTAGCATGAATGGAGCCGGCTGGGTAGCCCAGCACCCACGCCTGTCCCGCCGTCGGGCGCACATTGCCAATCAGCATCTGGATAGTGGTGGTCTTGCCTGCGCCATTTGGTCCCAAAAAGCCGAACACGCATCCGATGGGCACTTGCAGGTCTAAATGGTCGACTGCGACGATCGGTTTGCCCCCCAGAAGAGAGCGAAAGACTTTGCGCAGTCCGCGCGTCTCAATCGCCCACATGCTAAGTGTATTGTACCTATCTCAGACGGAAGCCATAGAACCGTCCCCGATTCGTGTCGCCTCCACTCCAGCACCAGACGAGCAATAAATCGCGGTTGCTTGTGCCCGTAAACAGCAGGCTTTCACCTAACACAGCGCCTTGCATAACGGAGGTGCTGTAGAATCGATTGAACGGGTTCACGGCAGTCACTTGCAGCACACGGGTCGTAAGCACATCCCCTGTGTCCAGCTGCGCTGCTAAGTAGATATAGGGCACTTTGCGGTCAGCTCGGCTCAAAACTTGCATAGCGGCTTTGATGACAGGCGCATCAGGGATGAGCTGGTGCGGATAGAACAGAGATGGAACACCAATTGCAGCGTCAAAGGCATGGAGCCAGCCATCGCGGGTGAAGATGTAGACCGAGTCGGTAGTCGAGTCGTAGACAGGAGGGGCAACTATCGGCGCATCAACCGCTACGCTCCAGAGCCACTGGCGCTGCAGCAGGTGGTAGCAACCGAGCCGTGCGCCGCAGGCAACCAGCAGCGTGTTGCGCTGCTCGTCCACGCTTGCTCCTATAATCGAATCTGCGCTACCTAGCATCATTGTGCTTTCTACCAGATTGCCAGACCCAATCAGGTCAAACCGCCCGCCATCGCGCCCCACCAAGACAAGCCCCTGCGGCAGCCGCTGCACTATCCGAATAGGGGTGGGGTTAGCCACTTGCAGCGTGCTGAACCCGTTAGTGGTGGGATGGTATATCCCCAGTTGTTGGTTGGTCAACGCGAAATAGAGACGAGTACCATCGCTAACCATCGGCAAATTGGGATTGGCAACCAGACCACCCATCGAAAGCCACTGCACGGAGACATTTACCCCACCAGTCGCCTGGGTCCAATCGAAGTAAGCGATGAATCCCTGCCTATTCATCAGATACCAGCGATTACCGATCACTGCGCCTTGTCCGCTAGGGACGATTCCGCGCAAGGCCGCTTCGTACTGGATGTTGTTGTAGAAAGTATTGTCGGCATTGAGCGGGCGTGTGGTGGAAAAGAAGTATACACGCGAATCCATAGCAGCAATCCAGTAGAGCCGTCCATTCAGCAATTGAGGCGGTGCTGCCAGCGAGTAGCCTGTCCAAGTGCTGGCTGTGGTGTGGGGATAGATAAGCGTTTCTGCGCCTGCGACGAACTCAGCGAAGGGTAATGTTCGTGCACCAACTACTGAACGCATGTTGAGCGTGAGAAAGACGCCATCGGTGTTTCTGTCAGATGGTGGGCGTACCCGAATGAACAAACGACGATGCTCCATTGGCATAAAGGGGGTGGTGGATTCGCTAACGGGTCTCGCATCTCCAAAGAGCTGATTCGGCTCCAGCTGTTCAAAGAGGCTAATTTGCCACGGACTGGTTCCCAAACCCTCGCTGGTTGCGATCCCCAGTTGCAGAGCGTCGATACCATTACCCTTGTTTTGCACCAGCAGCGTGAACCAGCCCTCACCCGAGGTAACGGTTAGGTAGGGGGGCAACTCATACTCCCACTGCCAGCGGACAATCTGCCCCACCCGCACCTGTGCCATGTTGGAAAGCGCCATCAGCTGTCCCGTAGAGCCGGTCGCCATCGCGCGCAAAGTAAAGGTTGTTCCAGCCCAGAGCGTACCGTCAGGCGTGCGCAACGCTTGTGCCAATCCCTGATAAACCCACACACTGCTCACTAATACCGCCACCAATCTCCTTCTCGTTTTCATGGTCATCCCTGTTATGCAGACAAGCTATTAGGTCGGTGTCCTCTGCACCTGACTCATCAGGTTGGGGAGTGATTCAGCGGTTGCCGATGCAATGAGGCGACGCCAGCACTCCCACTTGGGCGGAGCGATGCACCCTACACCGCGCCGACTTCGGTACAATGACCCGGCATAATTCAACAGGAGTACACCATCTAAGGAGCCTCTATGCCCCTTCCTTTCGCTCACTCCAAACACTTCTCGCAATCCATCTTTTCGAGAGAAAGAGTACCTCCTCTTCACCGCGATTCCTGCTTAATTCGTGGGCATATCGGCGAATTTCTGGGCGATTCCACCCTAATTTATTCGCGAATAGGGATCGATTCCCCGCAGTTTGCCCCCGTCACTGTTTTTCAGCACGCTGTTCACAATTCGCTATGCGCTTTTCTATCAGCCATTCGGCGAGGTGCATGGCACGAACAGGCATGCCAGTGCGGTGCAAGCCGCCCGCGAGGTGCATCAGGCAGCTCCAGTCGCAGCCCAGCACAGTTGATGCACCCGTCTGCTCAATCGCTTCCAGTTTGCGCATAAGCAGTGCGCCCGATAGCTGGGGCAGATGCACAGCAAACAGCCCGCCAAAGCCACAACACACCTCCGCTTCGGGCAGCGGCACATATTGCACCCCCTGCACCTGCCGAATCAGTTGCACAGGGGCATCTTGAACTTGCAGCATTCGCAGCAGGTGGCAGGAAGGGTGATAAGTCACCACTTCATTCTCTGAGCGAAACCCGTGCAATTCCGCCTGGAGTTCCTCTACCAGAAACTGGCTCAGCTCAAAGGTCTGATTGGCAATGGTGTGCCAGCGGGTTTCATAGCGAGATCGGCTCAGTAGCAGGGCGTAATTATGTCGCACCGTCGCGGCGCATGAGCCAGAAGGCATCACGACAGGCATCGCGGGGTCTGCCGCGTGCAGCCAGGCGATCGCCATTTTGCGAGCGGTGTCCCAATCGCCTGCGTTGAAGGCAACCTGCCCGCAGCATCCGACGCGCAGCAGGCGATGCACGCGCACGCCCACATGCTGAAGCAGCTGCTCCGCAGCGATCGCACAACTTGGGCGCCAGCTCTCTACCAGACAAGTGGCAAACAGTTGCACCGTCATCTAAGGCTCCCTGATTAGCACACCATAGACCCTACCTGGTCCGTGCACGCCGATGGTCAGCACCTTCTCGATGTCGGCAGTGCGGCTGGGACCAGTGATCGCGATAGCCGTTAGCCCTTTTTGAAGTTCGCCTCGTTCACGCTGGGCTTTGACCCATGCGGCGGCGCAGGGGTAAAGGTTTCGCTGGCGCAAAAGCGCAAGGTGTACGGGGGGCAGCAGCGAGGCGGTGCGCAATCGTCCTGCGCCAACGCCCATCACCAGCGTGCCCGTATCCGCCCACGCGGCGATCGCTTCGGTGATGCCTACTTCGGCGGTCGCCCACTGCCGCGCTGTGGCTGCCCGCTCGGCTGGCTCGCGTGGCAGCGTGCCTGTCAAAAGGGTCAGCCCCATGCGCCTCAGCTGGTCTGCCAGCGTCTGCCAGTTCTTCAGTACCTGTGGCTCTACCAGCACGGTGCGCACCCCTTCCGAGGCGATAATTTGGCAGACGCGCTCCACGGCTTCCTGCTCGCTCTGACACACAGCGCCGATCACGCCTAATGCCTGCCACGCCTTCTCCAACGCGAGCAGCAGGTCGGCTTCGGGACTCAGCGTCCACGCAGGTTCTGGCGACTCGTTGTCGGAGGGGTGCGATTCCAAGGGGGGGTAGTTGGGCTTGACAGGAGACTTGCCCTCCACCTTTCGTTCCCGCACCGTGAGGTTGGAGCGCGGGATAACGGCTTGGGAATGCGTCGGTGCGGGCGGGTTCACACGCCAGTTGCCCTGTTGCGGCGCGATGAGGTCGCGCACAGCCGTCCAGCCCTTGAGGGGTCCTTTAGCATTAGGGATCCAGCCGTTATGGGCTTGACGGGCTACCCAGCGAGTGCCCCATCGGACGGCGCGTGCCCAGAGGCTCGGATGCCGCGCGATCCATCCGTAGAGTTTCAGCCCCAGCCGTTCCCACCAAGGCAGGCACTGTTTGAACGCCATCGCACGCCAGCGCACCAGCAAATCGTGCAGCGGGATTCCTACTGGACAGACCTCTGTGCAGGCGCCGCAGAGCGTGCTGGCATGGGCTAATTCGGCACGGTGCGAATCGGTGAGCATCGGCGTCACGATCGCGCCAATCGGACCAGGGTAGACCGAATCGTAGGCGTGTCCGCCAATTGCCTGATACACGGGACACACATTTAAGCAGGCGCCGCAGCGGATGCAACGGAGGGCGTCCTCCATCGGCGTGCCCAGCCAGCGCGACCGCCCGTTATCCACAATCACCACATGGAGTTCACCCGGCGCATCGTCGCTCGTGTCCCAGTGATTCACGGTCAGCATCGAGACATAGGCGGTGACGGCTTGCCCCGTCGCACTGCGGGGTAACACCCGCATCAGGATCTCGGCATCTTCCCAGGTGGGCACGAGGCGTTCCAGCCCCATCAGGGCTACATGGATCGGCGGCAGCGTGCTGACCATGCGGGCGTTGCCCTCGTTGGAGAAAATCATCAGCGTGCCCGTTTCGGCGATCCCGAAGTTGACGCCCGTGATGCCCATCTGAGCGCTTAGGAACACCTCGCGCAGCGCGGCGCGTGCTGCCGCCGTCATTGCCTGAATGTCGTCAGTCAGGGGCATCCCCAGATGCTCGTGCAGGATAGCCGCGATCTCGTGGCGGCGTTTGTGAATCGCGGGGGTGATGATGTGCGAGGGGCGTTCGCCTGCCAGCTGGACGATAAATTCGCCCAGATCGGTCTCCACCACGCGGATGCCCGCGTGCTGGAGGGCTTCATTCAAGCCAATCTCCTCGCTGACCATCGACTTGCTTTTGGCGACAAGCGACACGCCCCGTGCCTTCGCCAGCTGCACGATGTAGCGGCAGGCATCGGCTGCTGTGCGGGCGAAAAAGAGCCTGCCACCTCGCCGCTCCACCTGTTGGGTGAACTGCTCCAAGTAGCGCGGGAGCTGTTTCAGGGTCTGGGCACGAATCGCTGCTGCACGCGCACGCACGCGAGGGGCATCGGGCAGCGCCGCCCAGGCGGCGCGACGCGCCGGCTCAAAGTTGCTCACGCCCGTGCGCAACGCGGCGCGCAACACCTCGTCCGCAAGCGCACGCTCGATCCGCGCCTGAAACGCCTTCGACAGCATCGCATCCCTACCGATTACTCAACAACTATGCCCGTCACCTTCCCGATTGCCTGCAGAAACTGTTCTAAATCCACAAGATGCGTGCGAGCGATCTGCAAAACCTGATGATCGTCCACATCCCAGTAGCGATGCACAAGCAGATTGCGGAATCGCGCCATTTGGCGCAGATTGTCCGTGAGAGGTTTGTCGAGAATCTGTGCCTTGCCCAGCAGCTCAAAGCACTCAGGATAGCTGCTTGGCGCTTCGTTCAGCAGGCGTGCGGCAAGATGGTTGCACAAATCAGCAGCATCCTGCACCAGCTGGATTAGCCAGAGCTTGATCACCTCGATGTTGCGCTCATCTGCCCAGAACTGTTCATCAGGCAGGTTTACCAGTGCACGAACCCGCGCGATGTTGCGCCGGATCGCTGCCGCTTTTGTCCGAATCACATCTGGATCCACAGGATTCATCGCTAACACATCCCGCAGATGCTGGCGGATCATCGGCTCAAAGTCCCCGTACACGCGGCGCACCTGCTCTACGAAGCGATGGCACGCTTCGGGGTTGCGTAGCAGTAAGGGACGCCCTGCTGTCGCATGAAACTGAAAACTCAACGGTGCGCGATTCAGCACCCGCACATCCACAGGCAATCGCACTACGCGCTCCAGACGATCGCCCAAATCCAGCACCAGCGGGAGTGGCGCGCTCGCCGCGGGCGAATCGGGCGACACATAGATGGCGATATCGATATCATGAAACGGACGCCCTTCCAAAAATGAGCCGTGCAGCCACGCGCCCCACACCGAGGGTTCCGCCTGCAATGCTTCCGTAAGCCGCTGGATAATGGCTCCCCGCTCCGCCTCCGTGAGGCGAAATCGCTTCTCGTCCACATCCTGAGGATACCTTATTTAGGGCTTAGGAACTGGGGCTTAGGGATTGTGTAAACTTCTCATACGCCTCCTGCCAGGCATCGGTGTCTTGGGGTTCATACAGGGTTGGCGAGCAGGCGCTTTGCACCAGCATTCGCACCTCGTCCAGCCCGCTCAGGTAGCCCAGTCCCATCGCCTGCACCAGCAGGTTGCCTATCGCGGTTGCCTCGATGGGACCTGCCAGCACGGAGCGTCCCGTAGCGTCTGCGGTTGCCTGGCAGAGCCATCGGTTGCGCACCCCGCCGCCCACGATATGCACGACAGGGATGTGCCAGCCCGTCACCTGCTCCAACCGCTCGATCACCTGACGGTAGCGCAGCGCGAGGCTTTCCAAAATGCAGCGGACAATCTCGCCCGGCGACTGCGGCACAGGCTGATCAGTCTCTTGGCAGAACGCCTGAATCCGTGCGGGCATATCGCCCGGTGGTAGGAAGCGCCCATCGTCGGGATCGATCAGCGAGCGGAAGCGGGGTGCCTCCTCCGCCATCGCAACCAACGCCTCATAGCTCCATTCGTTGCCCTGGCTCGCCCATGTGCGGCGGCACTCCTGTAGCAGCCATAGCCCCATCACATTTTTGAGCAATCGGAACCGTTTACCGACACCCCCTTCATTCGTGAGGTTATATTGCAGTCCCACCCCAGTGATGACTGGCTCGCGGGTCTCCACGCCGACCAGCGACCATGTGCCCGAGCTAATATAGGCGGCGTGGGGATCTGCGAAGGGCACTGCGGCAACTGCAGAACCAGTGTCGTGCGCTGCGGGCAGCACCACCTTCACGCCTGACAGCCCGGTTGCCTGCGCCACCTCCCCCGCTAAATCCCCCAGAATCGTGCCCGGTGTCCGCACCTCTGGAAAAAGATGCGTCGGAATGCCCAACTGCGCCAGCAGATCGATAGCCCAGCCGTCGGCGCGTGGGTCGTAGCACTGTGTGGTGGTCGCGTTCGTGAACTCGCACACCGCCTCGCCCGTCAGCCAGTAGTGCAGCAGATCGGGCATGGTCAGGAAAGTACGCGCCTGTTCCAGCTGAGGGTCTTGACGCACCACCAGCGCATAGAGCTGGTAGAGCGTGTTGATCGGCATGAACTGGATACCCGTGCGCTGATAGATCACCTCCTTCGGGATGCGCTGGAACACGGCGTCCATCATGCCTTCGGTACGCGAGTCCCGATAATGCACGGGGTTGCCCAGCAGTTGCCCGTGGCGATCCAGCAGCGCGAAATCGACGCCCCAGGTGTCGATGCCGACTGATTCGATAGGCTCCTCGGCAGCTTGGGCGGCGCGTTGGAGGGCAGTTAGCACCTCCTCATAGAGCGCAAGAATGTTCCAATAGAGGGTGCCACGCACGCGCACCGGCTTGTTGGGGAAGCGATGTACCTCCTGCACATGGAGCGTCTGCCCCTGCAGGCGTCCCAGCACGGCACGCCCGCTCTCAGCCCCGAGGTCTACCGCCAGCAGGGTCGGCATAGCACCTGCTGATTCGCCGAAGGAGTTAGCCTTCCCTGCTTTGGGCGGACGGCTGTAGATACTTTGCCCACCACTCCAGGTAGCGTTTCAGGCGATCGGCGCGTAGGTCGGGCGGTCCGCTGCGCGATAGCCCGTGGCTGCTTTCGAGCGGGTAGCGCACATAGACCACTTCGCGTCCCAGCCGTTTGAGCGCAGCGAACAGCTGATCGGCTTCGCTGATCGGGCAGCGCAGGTCGCCCTCGCTGTGCACAATCAGCAGCGGCGTACGGATACGCGCCGCATACGCCAAGGGCGACTGCTCCCAGAGTTTTTGCGGCTCATCCCAGAAGTTGCCCTGCCAGTAGCGATTGGGCAGCATCGGGAAGTCGGAGGTGCCCGCCATGCTCACCAGATTGACCACACTGCGGTCGGTGATGGCGGCTTTGAAGCGGTCAGTGTGCCCCACAATCCAGTTGGTCATATAGCCGCCGTAGCTGCCGCCTGCCACGCCCATTCGTTCGGCATCTACGAAGGGTAAGCTTGCCAGATAGTCCGCCACATGCATCAGGTCGCGAAAGTCGCGGTTGCCCCAGTCGCCTTTGATGGCGCGGGCGAACGCCTCGCCATAGCCCCAGCTGCCGCGCGGATTGGTGTAAGCCACCACATAGCCCTGTGCCGCCGTCAGCTGGAATTCGTGGAAGAAGACACGCCCGTACTGCGCATGCGGACCGCCATGAATCATCAGGATAGCAGGGTAGCGACGCGCGGGGTCGAAATCGGGCGGTTTCAGCAGCCAGCCGTGGATTTTGACGCCGTCGTCCGCCTCCACCTCGAACTCTTCAGGGGTCGCGATCTCTACCTCGTCCAGCAGGGGCTGATTGAGCGCAGTGAGCGGGCTAATGCTCAGCGTATTGCCCTGCAAAGTGCCCGCGTAGATTTCGTGGGGCATCGTTGGCGTGCCATAAAGCAGCGCACACCGATGCTCGCCCTGCGCCAGCGTGAAATCGGCGATCTCGAAGTCGCCTTCCAGCAGCCGCTCGAAGTGGCTGCCGTCGACGCGCACCCGATAGGGATAGACGCCGCCCCGCTCGCTGACCAAGAAGTAGAGGAACTGCCCATCTGCGCTCCAGTAGAGCACGCCACCACCACCAAACTCACGCACATCGGTCAGTGTGGCGACACCAATCACATTATCCAGATGCGGGGTGAGATTCACCGCGTCGCCCCCTTCGGGTGACACGCGCCAAAGATGATCGCAGCGAGGATAAGGATCATCAGGATACGGATGCCCCAGATAGGCTAAATAGCGTCCATCAGGCGACCAGCGCAGGAGATACTTGGGTCCTTCGGGCGTCTCCACGCGCCGAATCGCGCCACCCTCCGCAGGAACCACCCAGATGTCGATCCGATCAGGGTCATTATCGGGGTCAGGGCGACGGTTCGACAGGAACGCGATGTAATTCCCGTTGGGCGACCAGGTGGGGCTGTATTCCTCATAAGCTGGATCGGTGGTGAGCTGGCGCGTTTCGCCTGTGCGTACATCCACTACATGAAGATGATAGCGCTGGTCTACGAACGCGCCATCGCCGTCTAGTCGCCAGTAGGCACGGGTGATTACGCGGGGTGGGTTCGATAGCCCCTTCTCCTTGCGCTGTTTGACCGCCTCCTCACGCCATTCGGGTGCGGTCTCGCGATAGGTGAAGGCGATGCGCGTGCCGTCGGGCGACCAGGCGAACTCGCCGATGCTGCCCTCCTCCAGATGGGTGATGGGGCGTGCTTCGCCGCCATCCGCGGGGATCACATAAATCTGGCTTTTAGGCTTCTGGCGGTTGCTTATAAAAGCGATCTGCTTGCCGTCAGGCGACCAGCGTGGTGACGAATCGCTCCATTCGCCATAGGTGAACGGGCGTGCCTCGCCCCCTTCAAACGGCACCATCCACAAGTTGGAGAAGTATTTGTTCTTTTCCGCGTCGATCCACTTATACACGAACACCACCCGACTGCCGTCAGGCGCAATCTGGGGGTTGCCCAGCAACCGAATGCGGAACAGATCCTCGATGGTGATCTTGCGTTTCATCGCTCCCTCCTTGGGATATAGTATAACCCATCTTGCCACCTTGTGGATATCCCTTGCTTGGGGTAGCCTGGTCAGATAATCTATACTTTAATACTTGCAATCTTCATTCGTATCAGATAAAGGAAGTCAGCCGTGCATTGACTGCCAAGAGGCGAGCAGGCGGGCTAAATGGAGTGTGAGCCACACATAAGCGGCTAACCCCACCAACAAGGCTACGAGCAACCCCGTATCCATCAACCATGCGCGTGCAGAAATGCTCTGGGCTGACCTGTCGATAAGCTGAATTGCAAACAGCAACGCTGGCGGTCCAATCATCGCAACGGACGCTCCTAATTGCTTTCGTCTGTCCGACTGCGTTACATAATGGTAGGCTCCTGCGGCCACAGGTGCTGCAAACAGCCAAAACAGAACTATCTCTGCCAGCGAAGGGATGGGCTTCCCAAACGCCATTGGCGTGCCTAAAATTACTGAAAGCAGCCACACGCTAATCTTGATTACGCCCCACATCAACAGCGGAGCGGTGATCAAGAGAATAAGCCAGCCTTCTATGCTCCGTCGCATCGTCGGTCTCGGTCTCCTTCAGTTTGTGTTTATTGTTGCCTTCTCACCATGAAGGCGGGTCACAAGGTATGCCTCCTAATCGGTACCGTGGTGGACAGGGCGCATCGGTAAAGAAGTACCAGGATGTCCAGCCGTGTCCGTTTGGGAAGCAGAGAAGAAGGAAACGCCCACGCCCAAGAGAGCCATCCGCGCGTATTCTGAGTACCAGTCCTTTACAAAGCGGCGTATGTCTCATCCGACACTGCCCATGAAGGAAGCATCCTACAATTCCAGGATTAGGATCCAACCGCAGAACATCCGCTGCCATGGGAGGCTCAAGAAATGCATAGCTGCTGTCAGGTTCTTCCCCAAGAAGCCTCCACCAACCGTGAACGGGGTCACTATGGCATATCAGCACGCGGTTATCTTTTATATAAGGGATCAACGATTGCCATTTTGGCCAGCATGTCGTGTCAGTGACTGAACCTCCATAGTCCCCAATATAGAGCATCCAAGCAGTGTGGATTTGACGCATGTTAGAAATACATATTGCTTGATAGGAGTGCTTGCGTGCGGTGGTCAGCACTGGTAGTATTAGAGCTACCAATAGCATTATAATCAGCACCACTACCAGTAGCTCCAGCAGAGTGAAACCGATACAGCGTCCCTTATAAACAGCGTAGTTTGCCACCATGCTCTTCATCTGCAACGCTGATCACCTCTCGTCACTCTGTATTTGGTCTCGCTGGGGGTGAATTCGATACTTCACCCCCAAACGAGAACGGCAGTTAAGAACCTATGGACTTGGAATTCTTGACCGACACGGGAGAAGTGGTTGTGTAGGATCAAAGGGATCTGTAGGAGGCGGCTCGCAAGGTTGGATACGGGTATTTCTCGTTCGGCAGCACTCCTCTGTGCGAAACGGTCCATGGCATACATAGAAGGAACCATTGGGACAGTGGTACACTATAACATACCACTGGTAAATGTAGTCGTTATCCCAAGGTATCCATCCATTACAATCGGCATTCGGTGGATTCATACAGAATTGATTGGCAGGCACTGTACCTGCAGGACGACCGCAATCTTCGCAGCCAGTCCTTGCTGGGCCACCTCCACCTGGGGGTAGAGGCACTCCAATTACTGGAGGCAAAGGCCCCGGTGTGTTATCACCCATCGGGAATATCTGAGCCATCACCAAGTGGTTCTGCCGTAGCTGTTGCTTCAACTTGGACTCGTCCAAAATGGTAGACCCTCCGGAACAACCGCATCCTTTGCCAGGGACAAGACTTGCTGACACTTTACCCCCCCCGCTGAGTTCGGCGAGGACGGCAAGGGTGTTCGGTAGTGCCACCAAGTTCGCTATCGTCAGCGCAACCGCGCTCATCAGCAATACCTTGCGTCTTCTCATCGCTTGGCTCCTCCTCCAATTGTTCTGGGAAACCCTCTTTGGGGCTTCCATCTCTATTAACGACCGAAACCGCCGATTTGTGAACATCGAGCCCGAAAAATGCCTGCCCCAACTTATTGATCCGCCTCATGTATTGCCGCACACTGCCCTCCGATAATTCCAGCCTTCGTGCGATTTCTCTATAATCATACCCCCGATTGTACAACTCGGCAACCTTCTGCAGGTAGACAGGTAAGTGGGCGATGAACTGCTCAAGCGCAATCTGTAAAATCAGGCCATCCTCTGGGTTGCTTACTGCCAGATACTCCCCAATCTCGGTATCCAGCAGCTGCAATTCGCGCTGGCGGTGGGGCTGTTTGGCTCGGTCTATTGCCAGCGCCTGAAGTTTGCGTTTGCACCAAGCACGGGCGTGACGGAGTTCGTCAGGTTCCAGCGGGCGTTGCCAAGGATAGAAGCAGAAACAGCGATAGAAAGCATGGAGACAGTCCTGTACAAGATCTTCTGCCTCCGCCTCGCAACTGCAGAGCCAGACCGCTTTTTGCAAAAGCCACTGCCGCCAACCATGTTCGGTATGCATCGTCGCACCTCCTTTCGATTCTCTCTCTCCTTAATGATAATCCCTGCACGCAGATGGGCAGTTGGGACTTTAGTCCCGATTTGCCGAATAGCTCTTGAAAACTCGTACGCCTGTGCCGATTTTTTCCACTGCTGCCGAGGGGATGAGCAAATCAGCTAACAGAAGCCGCTAACATGCTATACTTTCCCACCAGGTAGGGCGATGAGCAGGCTGGTCGTGGTTGGCAGTTCGAACACCGATCTGGTGGTGCAGGTGCCTGCGATTCCGGCACCGGGCGAGACGGTGCTGGGTGATGCCGTGCGCGTCATTCCGGGTGGCAAAGGGGCGAATCAGGCGGTGGCAGCAGCGCGGCTGGGCGCACAGGTCTGCTTCATCGGCTGCATCGGCACCGATTCGTTCGGCGAGGCTGCGGTGGAGAACCTCACGCAGGAAGGGATCGATACCCGCTATGTGGTGCGCACGGCAGAACATCCATCGGGCGTGGCACTGATTGCTGTTTCACCTTATGGGGAGAACGCGATTGTGGTTGCGCCCGGCGCGAACATGCACCTGCGCCCTGAGCATGTGGAACGCGCCGAACCTGCGATTGCTCAGGCGGACGCTGTGATAGCCCAGTCGGAGATCCCGATGGACACTGTGGCAACTGCTGCCCAGCTGGCACGGCGACACGGTGTGCCTTTCATTCTCAACCCTGCGCCCGCCTGTCTGCTCGCTCCTGACTTGATGCAGATGGTCACGGTGCTGATCCCGAACGAGACGGAGGCGCGTCAGCTGATCGGCGTTGGGGGTGAGGTGGACGAGGAGGCTGTGCTGCGTATGCTGCTCGAAAGGGGCTGTGCGCAGGGGGTGATCACGCTGGGTGCACGCGGCGCGATTTACAACGCGGAGGGCACTATTCATCGTCAGCCCGCGCTGCCCGTGCAGGCGGTGGACACAACGGCAGCTGGCGACGCCTTCGTCGCAGGGTTCACCGTCGCCCTTACCGAGGGGCGTTCCATCCATGAAGCGGTTCAGTTCGGTCAGCGTGTCGCTGCGATCGCTGTCACCCGCTGGGGTGCACAGCCCTCCCTGCCCACCCGCGAGGAAGTGGAACAGCTTCCGCTATAGCTTCGCTGGCACAAACGGCTCAATCAGATGGAGCGCGAGTTCCTTCATAAAGAAGTGGCAGTCGGTCACGATGGGGAAGGTCTGGTGCGTGCCCCGATCGGTGAGTTTGATGACCGTGTCGGCATCGTTATCCACGCAGAACACGCGCACGCTGGCAGGCAGCAGATTCCCCGTCGCGACGGAATGAAGCGTGGTGGCGACCATAATGGCAACGCCCACGCCAGGGATGTGTGCCCGCATCGCGTCCTGCGCCTCCAGCACATCGGTAATCACTTCGGGCAGGGGACCATCATCGCGAATGCTGCCCGCCAATACGAACGGCACATTGTGCTTGATGCATTCGTACATCACACCCTTTTTCAAGATGCCCTGTTCAACGGCGGCGCGGATACCCCCTACCATCCGGATGCGGTTGATGGCGCGGATATGGTTCTGGTGTCCGTGGCGCACAGGTGCGCCCAGCTCCAGCGCGACGCCGAGCGAAGTGCCGTAGAAGGCGGCTTCAATATCGTGCGCGGCGAGCGCGTTGCCTGCAAACAGCACATCGATCCAGCCGTTGCGGATCAGTTGCTCCAGATAGGGTCCTGCACCCGTGTGGATGATGGCGGGTCCGCCGACGAACAGTACCTTCTCGCCGCGCTGTTTCGCTTTGCGCACCTCCTCGGCGACGCCGCGCACCGCGCGCTCCTTGGGCTTCTCGGAGGACACATCGCTGCCCATAAAAGCGAACACGGAGGTCGGATCGCGCCGCTCAGGTGGGGTGACACGAATGCCCTCATGACCCACCACAATCAGATCGCCCTTTTTGACCCGTGCCATCGGCACAGTCGCCGCCCGCCACCGATGCCCCTCTTGCCACACGCGGATCCCGCAGTCCATCTCGATGTTCTCCACAGGGATCCAGCGGTGATGCACGCGCACGAAAGTCTCCAGATTCGTGGTGGAGTAGAAATCTTCGGGGAAAACGCCGTCTTTGGGGGCAGGTTCCAGATGCGCATCCGCATGGGCGAAGTTCGCGCCGTGCTGATGCACCTCTTCCAGCACTTTTTCTAACCGCTCTTCGGTGTCCGCTTGCACCAGGATCTCGAAGCGGCTGGTCTCTTCGCGCGTGTGTCCGATTTTGGCGTGGCGGATTTCGTAGCGCACGCCCTCGTATGCCGAAAGGATGTCCAGCACCTTGGAAAGGGTAAGCGAATCGATGACATGGCCTTCCAGATGGATGATTTCCGACGGCATCGCGTCTCCTCCTTGCAAGATTGTACCCCGTCAGCGGGTATAATTCACATGGCGAGCCGGTAGCTCAGGGGCAGAGCAGCGGCCTTTTAAGCCGTTGGTCGTGGGTTCGAATCCCACCCGGCTCACCAGAAGGTTGGACGATTCGAACCTTGCCAGGCACAGGAACCCCCACCCGTGCCCAGTCCCGCATATACTCCACGCGGCTCACCAGATGTACCTCTGCCCTTTGCACGCCCCCATATCGTGCACTGTTCGAGCAAATCGCTTCTTATACCCATCGGGATTTCAAATATTGCCCAAGTTGCTACCTGTTGCCTTTAGGCAGGTGAGATTCCTCGCTTCGCTCGGAATGACAAGGCTCTGTTCGGGATGACAGGGCTTCGCTCGGAATGACAAGGCTTTTTACGCGGCAAGGAGCTTGTCATTCCGAGCCGAAGGCGAGGAATCTCGCCCGCTCAAAGGCGATAGGTAGCAACTTGGGTTATCTTAATGCATAGCCCCCCGCCCTTTCGAGCGGGGGGTCAGGTCTACATTTCGATGCGCACGCCTAACACTTGCAGGAACTTCGCCAGCCAGTCGGGATGCGCCGGCCAGGCAGGTGCGGTCACCAACTTGCCATCTACTACCGCCTTGTCGACCGGCACTTCCTCATAGCGTGCGCCTGCCAGTGTGACCTCGGGCCCAACGGCAGGGTAGGCGGTGACAGTACGCCCCTGCAGCACGCCCGCCGCGCTTAGCACCTGCAGCCCATGACAGATAGCGGCTACTGGCTTGTTATGCTCAAAGAAGTGGCGCACCATCTCCAGCACCTTCGGCTCGCGACGAATGTATTCGGGCGCACGCCCACCAGGAATGACCAGCGCGTCGTAATCGTCGAGGCGTACTTCGTCGAACGAGTAGTTCAGCGTGAAGTTATGACCGGGCTTCTCAGAGTAGGTCTGGTCGCCTTCAAAGTCGTGTATCGCTGTGCGGACTTTTTGACCCGCGCGTTTACCGGGGCAGACCGCATGAACCTCACAGCCAACCGCTTGAAGCGTCTGGAAGGGCACCATCACTTCGTAATCCTCTACGAAGTCGCCCACAATCATCAGTATCTTGCGTGTTGCCATCGTTCGACCTCCTCGTCAACAGGCTCTGAGGCGTTCCCTCAGGCAATAAGGATTATACCCGCGAGGTATACTCCAGACGATGGCATCGGGCAGCAACAGCATGCCTTACGGGAAAATCTATATCGCGGATAGTCGCAACATGGCGGAGACGCCCGACGCGAGCGTCGCGCTGATTGTCACCTCACCCCCTTATTGGCACATCAAGGATTATGGTGTACCCAAAGAATAGTGGGGTTGAAACGATGATTCTCACAGTGACGCTGAACCCGTCGGTGGATGAGACGATTTTTGTAGAGGCGTTGCGCCCGCATGACACGAATCGCGTGTTGCGGGTGGAGGTGGATGCGGGCGGCAAGGGCATCAATCTGGCGCGGGTGGCGCACGCGCTGGGCAGCCCTGTGATGGCGCTGGGGTTCGTGGGGGGCAAAACGGGGCAGTTCGTATGCGCCGTGCTGGACGCCGAAGGTGTACCCCACGACTTCGTTTGGCTCGATAAACCCACTCGGCGCAACCTGTGCATCGAGGAAACGACGGGACAACCGCCCACGATGCTGAACGAGCCAGGTCCCGAAATCAGCCCACAAGACTGGGAAGCGTTGCTGGCAAAAGTGGAGGCGTACCTGCCGCAGGCATCGTGGCTGGCGATGGGGGGTAGCTTGCCACCGGGCGCACCACGCGAGGCGTATGCGATCCTGATTGAGCGGGCGCGTCAGGCAGGTGTGCCCTGCGCCCTCGATAGCGACGGTCCGCCAATGCTGGTGGGACTACGCGCCAAGCCCGATTTGATCAAACCCAACGAGCAGGAGGCAGAACGCCTGCTGGGGCGTGCGCTCCGCGGTGACACCGACTGCCTTGACGCTGCCTGCGAGCTGCATGCGCGTGGCATCCGCCATGTGATTATCTCGCGCGGAGCGCGGGGCGCCGATGCCGTCTCCAGCGAGGGCGTGTTCCGTGCCATCCCACCTCAGGTACAGGTACGCAGCACCATCGGCAGCGGCGACTCGATGGTGGCGGGCATCCTGCACATTCTGGCGCAAGGCGGCTCGCTGGAGGAGGCGTTGCGCTGGGGCACGGCAGCGGGCGCTGCCACCGCCACCACCAGCGGCGCCGAAATCGCCCGTCGCGAGCAAGTGCTGCAACTACTGCCCCTTGTGAAAATTCAGCGATTAGAGCCACCGCCCTAAGCACGCAGGAGTTGTGCCGCCTATGCTGAAACCTCTCCATGTCGGAGGCGAGCCTATGGAACGGATCGATCGGCGCACCTTTCTGATCCAGTCGGGCAAGATGGTGCTGGGCGCAGCGGCAGGGCTAACCTTCCTACGCAGCTGGAGCTACAGCCCCAACGACACGATTGGCGTCGCCGTTGTCGGCTTCAACGGGCAGGGCAAGACCCATATCCGCCGCTTTCTGGAGATGGAGGGCGTGCAGATTGTTGCCCTCTGCGATGTGGATGAGCGGTTGCTCCCGCAGGGCGCGGCGATGGTAGAACAGAAACAGGGCAAGCGCCCCAAACTCTACACCGATGTGCGCCAGCTGCTGGAGGACAAGGAGGTGGATGTAGTGTCCACTGCCACGCCCAACCACTGGCACGCGCTGCTCACCATCTGGGCGTGTCAGGCAGGCAAGGATGTCTATGTGGAGAAACCTGCCTGTTGGAGCTTCCACGAAGGTGAAAAGATGATCGAGGCAGCGCGGAAGTACAACCGCATCGTGCAGGTAGGGCATCAGACCCGCTCCGACCCCACTACGCGGAATGCAGTGCAGCGCGTCTGGGCAGGCGAGATTGGGCAAATCTACATGGCGCGCGGGCTGTGCTACAAGCCGCGCGGTCCGATTGGCTTCCAGCCCGACAGCGATCCGCCTCCGTGGCTGCACTGGGACCTCTGGCAGGGACCTGCCGCACGACGCCGATTCAACCCCAACTATGTGCATTACAACTGGCACTGGTTCTGGCTCTATGGCAACGGCGACATCGGCAACCAGGGCGTGCATCAGCTGGACATCGCCCGCTGGTTCCTGAACAAGCGCTATCCTGTCAAGGTGCACTCGGTCGGCGGTCGATATGGCTACAAGGATCAGGGCGAGACACCCAACACCCAGATAGCTACCTTCGAGTTTGAGGACGGCTCGCTGCTGGTGTTCGAAGTGCGCGGGCTGTTTACCAACGACGAGCAGGGCGCGAAGGTGGGCAATCTGGTGTATGGCTCGCTGGGCTACATGTCGTCAGGTGATGGCTACAAGGCGCGCCGCTCGCCGCAGGATGAGCTGACACCCGCTACCCATCTGAACCTTCCACCGCTTCGGGGCACGGGCGAGCCAGACCACTACCGCAACTTCATTCAGGCGGTGCGTAGCCGGCGGCGTGAGGATCTGAATTGCGAAGTGGAGGAAGGAGTCATCTCAGCGCAGCTGGTGCATCTGGCGAACATCTCCTATCGGTTGGGACGCTCACTGCGCTTCGATCCTGTGCGTAAGCAGTTTATCAACGACCGTGAAGCGAACGCAATGCTGCGCCGCAATCACTACGCAAAGGGCTTCGAAGTGCCCGATAAGGTGTAAGAGGTGTCTCCCTCTTACACATGGCGCCCAGCACTTGTGTTTGCGCAACCTCATGGGCTATAATAACCTGAGTTGCTACCTGTTGTTTTTGAGCAGGTGAGATTCCTCGCTTCGCTCGGAATGACAACACTAACCTTGTGAAAACGAACCTGTCATTCCGAGCCGAAGGCGAGGAATCCCAGATAAGTAGCAACTTGGGTTATAATAAGAGTTGGAACTCGTATTTCCAAAGGGTGGAATGACCGATGGCAGAAATCAGGCAGCGGGAGATTGCGCGGCTGGCACGGGTCTCACAGGCGACGGTCTCGCGCGTGCTGAACAACGACCCGCAGGTCAATAAGGAGTTGCGCCAGCGCGTGCTGACGGTGGTGGAGGCGCTGGGCTATGTGCCCGATGCGCGGGCGCAATCGCTGCGGGCGCAACGCACGCGCCTGCTGGGACTGGTGGTGCATCGGTCGCCCGCAGCGCTGGCGCAGGATCCCTTTTTCAGCGCCTTGATTGCCTCCATCATCGATCAGGCGGGCAAGCAGGGCTATCACCTCTGTGTGGATGCAGCGCGCACCGTGCGTGGGCAACGCGCCATTTACGAGGAGTTGCTACGCACACGCCGCGTGGATGGGTTGATTCTGGTCGAATCGGAGACGCGCGATGAACGCATCGCGCGTCTGAGCGCGGAGGGCTTCCCCTTTGTGCTGATCGGACGCTACGAGCCAGAGGACGCCATCTACACGGTGGACAACGATAATGTGGGTGCAGCGCGGATGGCGACGGAGTACCTCATTCAGCGGGGGCGCCGACGCATCGCCTATATCGGCGGGCCAGCAGGACTGACCGTGACGCGCGACCGCTTGCAGGGCTATCGCGAAGCCCTCGAGGCGCACGGCATCCCTTACGACACTCGCTTGGTAACCTTTGGCGCGTTCAGTGAGCAAGGTGGGGCGCGTGCGATGAGTGAACTGCTTTGCCTGAGCCAGCCGCCCGACGCGGTGCTGGCGCTGGACGATGTGCTGGCGATTGGTGCGATGCGCGAGGCGCAGCGACGCGGGCTGCGCGTCCCTGACGATGTCGCGCTGGTCGGCTTCAACGACACGCTGCTGGGTGCCTTCGTGGAACCGAGCTTAACTTCGGTGGCGATCGATATTCCTGCACTAGCACGCGCCGCCACGCAACGCCTGATCGACTTGATTGAGGGGCGTCCGGTGCAGCCACGCCGCTTGATCGTGCCCGCACGCCTCGTCCCACGCGAGTCGGCTTAGCCCATTATGACCGTACCCAAACGAATTGCGTTTTGCCGTTTATACCAATCAGGGTTTCAAGTAGCGCAATATTCCGGTACGGCTGAAGCCGTTCCTGTGCAGACAAAGCCCGCCTGCGCGGGCTATTCAACCGACGGAGGTCGGCTTCGTTTGCATAGCAACGGCTTTAGCCGTACAGGACGATGCGTCATTTGAAAACCCAATCGGTATTAGATACAGCCCCACCAATTGCGGAAGCACTGTCAAGGCTGCGTGCGGCACTGCATTAATTACTATTCCGAACCGCATGGGAAGGGGCATATTGCCCCATCAGTAACGATGCCAGTTGCTCCAGCGCATCGATCAGGCGAGGCGATTCGCGCAGGTAGATGTCAGGGTTCACTTCATACACACGCCCGCGCTGCACGGCAGGCGTGTTGCGCCAGCGCGGGTCGTTCAAAATCGCGTCACGGCGGGGACCTGCCAGCAGGATCACTTCAGGGCGGCAGGCAAGCGCGGTTTCCAGGCTAATTGCACGAAAGCCCTGCACTTGCGAGCCGAGCGCATTAACGCCTCCTGCACGCCGAATCAGGTCATCCGCGAAGGTGCCCCTCCCCGACGCCCAGAGTGGCTCGACGCTGATGGCAAACAGCACACGCGGGCGTGTGCGTACCCGTGCGACACGCTGCGCCACACGCTGCATGCGCGCCTTCATCTGACGCACCAGCTGCGTAGCCCGCTCAGGCACACCCGCTGCCTCACCGATTTGCTGAATGAACGCGAACAGCTTTTCGAAGGTGTTCGGATTTGCGCTCAGCACGCGCAGCCCCAGACGGCGCAGCACGGGGATCACCCGCCCGTTGAGCAGTTCGTGCGCCACGACCAGATCGGGTTTGAGGGCGACCACACGCTCGGGGCTAATGTTGGCATCGCCCACTTTGGGCTTGGCGCGCGCCTCAGGCGGATAGTTGCACAGTTCAGTGACACCCACCACGCGCTTGCCCAGCCCCAACGCGAACAGGATCTCGGTAATGGATGGCGCAAGCGACACGATACGCTGCGCACCCTTCATCGCATAATCGCCTCCACCGCCTGCGCCTGGATCGCAAACACCTGTTCCAGCCCGCGCTGAGCTAAATCGAGCAGGCGCAGCAGTCGCTCGCGCGAGAAGGGCATCCCCTCAGCCGTCCCCTGTATCTCTACATACCGCCCCCGATTGGTCATTACCACATTCATATCGACCGCCGCCTGCACATCCTCCTCATAGCACAAGTCAAGCAGCTCCTCGTTACGAACGACGCCGACGCTAATCGCTGCCACATGCTCCTGGAAGGGGAACCGCTGCAGATAGCCCTCATCAATCATCCAGCGGCAGGCCTGCACGAAGGCGACGAACCCCCCTGTGACGCAGGCGGTGCGCGTGCCGCCGTCCGCCTGAAGCACATCGCAATCGAGGGTAATCGTGCGCTCACCCAGCTGCGAAAGGTCGACTACTGAGCGGATGGAGCGTCCGATCAGCCGCTGAATCTCCATCGTGCGTCCGCTGGGTGTGCCGCGCGCCACATCACGCTGACTGCGCTGCTTACCCGCGCGGGGCAGCATGCCGTACTCTGCCGTAATCCAACCGCTGCCTGTGCCCTTCAGGAAGGGGGGCACTTTGTCCTCGACAGTTGCGGTGATTAGCACGCGCGTGTTGCCCATCGTGATTAGGCACGATCCCTCTGCGTAAGGATGGAAGCCGTACTCGATTTTCAAAGGGCGCAGCTCATCCGCCGCCCGTCCATCGATGCGTTTCATTTAAGCAAGTATACCCCCAGAAGGTTGCATTCACTGGGAAGGGCGTGCCATAATTTTAAGCGTGCCTAAATTTCGGTGGGGAGCGACGGCGCTGACGGTAGGGTTGGCGAGCCTTGCAGGCTGCACAGCACGACGGCTGTCGGGCAAGCCGCTTGTGGTCTGCACCACTGGCATGGTGGCGGACCTGGCGCGGCGCGTGGGCGAGCCAGAGATCGCTGTCTATGCGCTGATGGGTCCTGGTACCGACCCGCACCTTTACAAGCCCACTGAGGGCGACCTGCAACGCCTGGCGAAAGCGACGCTGGTGCTTTATAATGGGCTGCATCTGGAGGGCAAGATGGGGTTGATTTTGGGGCGGCTGGCACGAGTGCGCTCCACTGTCGCCGTCGCCAGCGCGATTCCCCCTGAGCGACTGCGCTACCCACCTGAAGCGGAAGGCAAACCCGATCCCCATGTGTGGCACGATGTTTCTTTATGGATTTACGCGCTGCAGCGGGCAACCGACGCCCTCTGCGAGCGGTTCCCCCAGCATGAGGCGCGCTTTCGCGCGCGTAGCCTCGCTTATCAGGAGGAACTCCAGTCGCTCCACGAATGGTGCCAGGCGCAAATAGCGCAGATAGCCCCTTCGCAGCGCGTGCTAATCACCTCGCACGACGCTTTTGGCTATTTTGGGCGCGCCTATGGGCTGGAGGTGCGCAGCCTGCAAGGCATCAGCACCCTCTCGGAATATGGGTTGCGCGACCTGTGGGTGTTAGCGGAGTTCATCGTGCAGCGGCGGATTAAGGCGATTTTTGCGGAGACGAGCCTCTCGCCCCGTGCCTTGCAAGCCGTAATTGCACGCTGTCGCCAGCGGGGGCATCTCGTGCGACTGGGCGGCACGCTCTATTCCGACGCGCTCGGACCGCCCAACAGCGACGCAGCGACCTATGTCGGCATGATCCGCCACAATGTGCGCACCATCGTGAACGCTTTGAGGTGAGAAGCGATGCCCTTGGAGATACGCAACCTGACCGTGGTCTATAATGGCAAGCCCGCGATTCACAATATTGCGCTGACGGTGCGGGAGGGCGTTTTGATGGGGGTTGTGGGTCCCAACGGCGCGGGCAAAAGCACGCTGCTCAAAGCGATTCTGAGGCTGGTGCCCCGCGTTGCGGGCGAGGTCTGGCTGAATGGGCGTCCGCTGGATAAGCCGCACGGCGAGATCGCCTATTTGCCCCAGCGCGGTAGCGTGGAGTGGGACTTTCCAGTGAATGTGCTGGATGTGGTGCTGATGGGCACTTATGCTCGCCTGCCTTTGGGGCGTCGTCCTGGCAAAGCGGAGCGCGAATGGGCGATGGAATGCCTCCGACAGGTCGGACTGGAGGCGTTATGGCGACGGCAAATTGGCGAGCTTTCAGGGGGTCAGCAGCAGCGGGTCTTTCTGGCACGTGCCTTAGCACAAGACGCGCCCGTCTACCTGCTGGACGAACCGCTGGCTGGCGTGGACGCCGCCACCGAAAGGGTGATTATGGAGCAACTGCACCACCTGCGTGACAACGGACGCATCGTGCTGATGGTGCACCATGACCTGCAGACGGTGCGCGACTGCTTCGATGAAGTGGCGCTGCTGAACGAGCATCTGATTGCGGTGGGCAAGGTGGACGCCGTAATGACCCGTGAGAACTTGCAGCATACCTATGGTGGCAAGCTGGTCTTTCTGCAGGATTTGGATTGAGGCATGATAGACATCAACACGCTCGCGGTGCTAACGGGGCTGACGCTGCTGGGTGGGACGAGCGGGGTGCTGGGTGTGTTCGCGCTGTTGCGTCGCAAGGCGTTGCTGAGCGACACGCTGGCACATGCCACGCTGCCTGGCATCTGCCTCGCCTATCTGATCGGTGGCAAGCAGTTGGGCTGGCTGCTTGCTGGGGCGTTCCTCAGTGGGATGCTGGGCATCGGGGCGGTCTCAGTCATCACGCATCGCACGCGCCTCAAGGAGGACACGGCACTTGCACTGACCCTCTCGGTCTTTTTCGGGGTCGGGATCGTGCTGCTGACGGGCATTCAGCGCTGGGGCGACGGGCATCAGAGCGGGTTGGATCGCTTCCTGTTTGGTCAAGCCGCCGCGCTGCTGTCTCACGAAGTGGGCTACCTGACACTTGCTTGCCTGCTGATTTTGGGCGTGGTTAGTGTGCTGTTCAAGGAGTTTACCCTTCTCTGTTTCGACAGGAATTACGCGCAGGTGCTGGGGCTGCCCGTGCGTGGGCTGGATGCGCTGCTGATGGGGCTGATCGCGCTGATGGTAGTGCTGGGCTTGCAGAGCGCGGGCGCGTTGCTGATGGTGGCGTTGATGATTACACCCGCGGCAGCAGCGCGCCTCTGCACTCAGCGACTGAGCAGGATGGTGGGGCTGGCAGCGCTATTCGGGATGCTTTCGGCAGCAGGCGGTGTGCTGATGAGCGCGGTCTATGGACGCCTGCCCACAGGTCCCGTGATGGTGCTGATTGCCAGCGCGCTCTTTTTGATGGCGTTTCTATTCAGGTATACTGTGCAAGGTGAGTGGCGATGGCAAAAACCCTGACAAAATCTGCCAAGCGCAAGCGTCAACCCCCTGCACCTGTGCCCAAACCACCAGAGATTCCGCTGCTGGAAGGAGATGGGGAGCCGTTGGAAAGCGATTGGCATGTCGTGCAGATTAGCCTGCTGGACGAACTGGTGCGTCAGCTCTGGCAGGGGCGCCGCGACTTTTTCTGTGGTGGCAACATGTTCATCTACTACAGCCTTCGGCAAGCCGAAAGCGTCTGGAAAGGGCGTCCGCTCTACAAAGGTCCCGACTTTTTTGTGGTCAAAGAGGTGGACGGGACTAAGCCGCGCAAATACTGGGCGGTCTGGGATGAGGAGGGACGCTATCCCGATGTGATTATCGAGCTGCTCTCGCCCACAACCGCTAAAAAGGACAAAACGCGCAACAAGGAACTCTACGAGCGGGTCTTCAGAACTGCCGAATACTTCTGGTACGATGTGGACACGCGCGAGCTGAAAGGCTTTCGGCTGCGTGAGGGGCGTTATGCGCCGATAGAGCCGAACGAGCGCGGCTGGCTCTGGAGTTCCCAGCTGGGTGCGTGGCTGGGTATCTGGGAAGGCGAGTATCGTGGACGCCACTATCCCTGGTTGCGCCTTTACACTGCTGAGGGCGAGCTGGTGCCTACGCAGGCTGAAGCGGAACATCAACGCGCAGAACGCCTCGCCCAGCGACTGCGTGAACTGGGTGTTGACCCAGAAACCGTGAAATGATCGACTGGCAGAGTACGCTGTGGGTGCTGTTAGCAGGCGGGTTGGTGGCGACCAGCAGTGCGCTGGTGGGCTGCTGGCTGATTCTACGGCGGATGGCGCTGCTGGGCGACGCGATTAGCCACGCCGTTTTGCCAGGTATCGTGCTGGCGTTCTGGCTGACGGGCAGCCGCGCCCCAGTGCCGATGCTGTTAGGCGCAGGTGCAGTCGGTCTGCTCAGCACTGCCATCATTCAGTGGCTCAGCCAACGGCGATTCGTTCATCCCGACGCCGCGATGGGCGTGACTTTCACTGCGCTCTTTGCGCTGGGGGTGCTGCTCATCTCGCGCTACAGTGGGCAGGTCGATTTAGACCTTGATTGCGTGCTGTATGGTGAAATCGCCTATGTGCCGTGGGACCTCTGGATAGTAGGCGATATGGTGCTGGGTCCCCGTGCCATCTGGACGCTGAGCGGCGTGTTAATCGTTGCCTTGCTGTTGACCGTTGGGCTGTATAAGGAGCTACTTGCCAGCACTTTTGATCCAATTTATGCGCAGACAGCAGGAATTCCTATGCGCGGGGTGTATTATCTGCTCATGGCGGTGGTAGCCCTAGTGGTGGTCGCCAGCTTCGAGGTGGTGGGCGCGATCTTGGTGCTGGCATTTTTAGTAGTTCCACCTGCGACAGCCCTGCTGATTGCGCGCCGATTACCGATGATGATTCTCATGAGCGTTGCCTTCGGCTGGCTGGCGGTGTTGCTGGGTTATACCATTGCGCGTCTGCTGGATGTCTCGATTGCAGGTTCGATGGCGACTGCAAGCGGGGTTTTATTTATGTTGACGCTCCTGGCGACGGGGCTGCGAGCCAAACTCTATTCCGCTGGAGGTGAAGGCGTTGGCAAATCGTGAGCGCGGCTTGTTGATTGTGCTATCGGGGCCTGCAGGGGTCGGCAAGGACACGCTGATCGAGCGGTGGCAGCTGGTCGCCCCGACCCTGCGACGGCTGGTGACCTATACCACGCGCCCCCGCACGCCAGGTGAGCGACACGGGCTGGACTACTACTTCGTCAGTGAGCAGGAGTTCCAGCAGCTGGCTCAGGAAGGCGCGTTTCTGGAGTACGCGCATGTGCACGGGCACTGGTACGGCACGCCCCTGCGCGAGATGGAGGAGTGGCGCGAGCGCGGCTATGATGTGGTGCTGCGTATCGATGTGCAGGGCGGAATGCAGGTCAAGCAGCGGTTCCCAGAGGCGGTGCTGATTTTTGTGGCGCCGCCCTCGCTGGAGGAGCTGGAGGCACGCCTGCGCAAGCGCGGACGCGATGACGAAGCCGCTATTCAGCTCCGACTGCAAAACGCGCGCAAGGAGATGGAATACATCCCGCGGTACGACTATTGCATCGTGAACGATGACCTGAACCGTGCACTGGAGACGCTGCGCTGTATCCTGATTGCGGAGCGGCATCGGGTTCGGACACCGCAGTCGGAGGCTGCCGTCGCCCAAAGCGCATAAATAGGAGCTACACTATCGATGGGACAGAGGCGACACATACTGAGCACCCCCACGGCGCGAGGCAAGCCCTCGCCGAGGCAAAGCGGGGACTATGTGCAGTATCGGTTGGGACGGCTGATCAAGGTGGTGCGCCCAACGCCCATCTATCAGCGCCCCAACCCACGCGCACCCGTTTACTGGCATGTGCCCGCTCGCTACTACCTGATGATGCAGCAACAGCGGGGCAACTGGTGCGGCGTGCTGATGCAGAACGGCGCACTCGGCTGGCTGCCACGCAGCGCGGTGCAAATCACGCCCTACGAAGTCATCTACACCCTGCCACGCGGGGTAGACCCGAACTATGTGACACGCCTTGCGATGCAATACTTGGGCGTGCGCTACCGCTGGGGTGGCAACGACCCACGCACGGGCATCGACTGCTCGGGTTTTGTGAAGCTGGTGTATGAGCAGCTGGGGGTGCGCTTACCTCGCCGCGCCCGCGAGCAGGCACTGAAGGGCATTCCCATCACCCGCATCGAGGATTTGCAACCGGGCGATCGCCTCTACTTCTCGATTAGGGGCAAACACATCGATCACACAGGCATCTATATTGGCGACGGCTACTTTATTCACAGTGCGCGTTCGCGTGGTGGTGTGGCGATTGATCACCTGAGCCATCCACTGTATCGGAGGAGCCTTGTAGCGGCACGCCGTTGAGGAGGTTATGCTGCTTTCTCCTTTGCAAATCCTTTCCAATCAGGAAGCCACTTCCGCGTTATGGAGCATGCCGTCCACCATCACCAGCACATCCTGCTCGATGGCTAACTGCAGCGCGTCGTCCATGATTTCGGCACCGCCCACCGCAGGCACGGCATTATAGCCCGCTGCACGCAGAATGTCCGCTCGGCGTCTTGCCCGCTCCACATCGTTTCGATCCACTTTCCAGGACGCCTCCAGCACCACAACCTTCGAAACGCCCGATTGGCGCCCGACTCCCTCCACAATCAGGTCTGCTGCGGCAATCTCCTCTATCTCGCGACTGCCTATCGGATAGAGCGTGTACAGGCGGTCATATAACTGGTTCATATCGGTCAGCTGAACATTTCTCATGAAGCGTCCGAACAGTGAAGGTGCACGGAAGCGATAGAAATGCTCCCGATCGCTGCCCTTTAGCCGCGCTAAATCATTTAGCACGCTTTGCATCTGGGAATCCAGGCGATCCACATCTTTGCGAAGGGCACGCACTTCAGTGGTGATCTCCTCCCGAAAAGCGTACATTTCATCCCGAAAGGCGTGCATTTCATCCCGAAAAGCGTACATTTCATCCCGAAAAGCGTACATCTCCTCCCGAAAAGCGTACATTTCATCCCGAAAGGCGTACATTTCATCCCGAAAAGCGTACATCTCTTGCTGGAAGGCTTCGAAGCGTGCCTCGAGCGCTTCGATGCGGGCTTGGAGCGCTTCAAAGCGCAAAGGGAGGCGCAGCAGCTCCTCAGTCAAAATGAGCCGCCGTAGCTCATCCAACCACTCGGGATGCTCCCGTAGCACCCGCAAAAAGTCCTCGAAGGTCTCGATGCGCACAGGTTCCATTACTGTGCCGATTATACCATGCTTGGCTACCGTTCCATCTGCTGGAGCAGGGTTTGGGCAATCTGTTCCCACTCCGCTTCGAAGGAGCCGTCGGCAGGTGGACGGTTGGCACGGCTGTACCAGTAGCGGGCGTTGCCCAGGTCGCCCTCCTTGCGATGCAGATAGGCGTGTACCCACGCGCTTTCGCGCGTCGGGTCGTTCTGCACCAGCTGGTGCGCCCGATCCCAGTCGCCTTTCGCCTCGTACCAGAGCGCAAGCAGCGGAACGGGCAGCTCAGGTGGCACTTCCTGTTGTAAACTCGCTTTGAACCCTTGCAGATCGATGCGTTCCATCACCCCAGATGATACCTCTTCTCAATAGGTGCGAGTGACCTTTTGCAGTCCGCGCGGCTGGTCAGGGTTCAGGTCGCGTGCAAGCGCCAGATGATAGGCGAACAGCTGCCCCAGCACAACATACACAATTGGCGAAACATTCTCGGGCACATCGATGGGCAATCGAATCGGTGTGCGGGCGAGGCGCAACACCTCTGGATTGTGTGCAAAGACGATGGTCTCTGCGCCGCCTTCGCGCAAGCGAGTTGCGGCTTCCAGCACTGTAGGCAAGGTCGCCCCATCGGGTGCAAAGAGCAAGCATGGGAAGCCCGGCTCAATGAGCGCAAAGGGACCATGCATAAAGTCGGCGACTGAGTAGGCTTTGCACACCACATAGCAGGTCTCGATGAGCTTCAGGGCGGTCTCCTCTGCTGTCGCCTGATTGATGCCGCGTGCCAGCGAGACGCACTCGCGCACATAGCGATAGCGGTCTACCACTTGCTGAATAACATCCTCTTGGTGGAGCGCGTGCGCCACCATTTCAGCCGTAGCGTGGAGTTTGTCAGGGGCATCGCTCGTTCCTTTGAGCGCGTGCGAAAGCAGGTAGATGACCGCCAGTGTGCCCGTGTAGGTCTTGGTGGCAGCAACACTGCGTTCCTCGCCTGCATGCACCCACAGGTGGAGGTGGCTCGCCTGCGCCAGCGGCGATTTGGGGTTATTTGTGATGGCGAGCGTCAGCGCACCTCGTTCACGGGCGTGGGCAACATACTCAATCACATCGGGCGCCTCGCCCGACTGCGAAATGCCCACCACCAGGCAGCCCTGCAGATTCAGCCGCGCTCGATAGAGCGTGACGACCGAGGGTGTCGCCAGCCCACACGGCAGCCCATTCTCGATCTGCAGCAGGTACTGGAAATATTTGGCGGCATTATCGGAAGTACCTCGCGCAGCAAGCAGGGCATAATGCACGCCTGCCTGCTGTATCCGTTCAGCAGCCTCCCGAATCACCTGCCATTCGCGCTCAGCGATTCGGCGTAGCACATCGGGCTGCTCGCCAATTTCCTGCCGCATGAAGTACCCATTTGCGCTCATCGTGCCAGGATTGTACCTGCGAGCTGCATCGATAAAGGGTATACTTCCTGCCAGATAGATGCTGGGTAGAGTCTGGCGGTTGCTGGTTGGCGCGCCCCTATCGACTCGTCGTGTACGGC
Source organism: Armatimonadota bacterium (assembly GCA_039630445.1). Taxonomy (GTDB): domain Bacteria; phylum Armatimonadota; class Fimbriimonadia; order Fimbriimonadales; family GBS-DC; genus HRBIN15. The sequence goes on along the minus strand of JBCNVA010000141.1, from coordinate 9,470 downwards.
ACGAACGGCTTCCTGTGCTTCTGGCGCTGCCAGTGTTCGCTTCGGATGCACTCTCCTCGTCGGCTTACGCCACCGAGGAGATGATGATGGTGCTGTGGGCGGCGGGGGAAGCAGGTTTGTCGCTGGCATTTCCCATCTCGCTGGCAATTGTTGCGCTGCTGTTTATCGTGGTGTTCTCCTATCGTCAGACGGTGTATGCTTACCCGCAAGGCGGCGGCGCGTTCAATGTGGCGCGGGAGAATCTGGGCGAGTTCTGGGGGCTGTTGGCGGCGGCGGCTCTGCTGGTCGGCTATGTGCTGACAGTAGCGGTGAGCATCGCGGCGGGCGTAAACGCAATCGTCTCGGCAATCCCCGCCCTGTTGCCCTATCGCATCCTGCTCAATGTGCTGTTTATCGCGTTGATGACGCTGATCAACCTGCGCGGGGTGCGTGAATCGGGTGCCGTGTTCGCCCCGCCTACCTATGGCTTCGTGCTGACCTTCGCGATTTTGATCCTTGTGGGGCTGTGGCGCGGATTTGCAGGCGATATCGATCCAGCTCCATACCCTCCTTACTTTGGAACGCCGACCGCGCTGAGCTTTATGCTGATTGCGATGGCATTTGCGCGAGGCTGCTCCGCGCTGACAGGCGTGGAGGCGATTTCGGACGGCGTGCAGGCGTTCAAGGCGCCCGAATCGCGCAACGCGGCGACCACTCTGCTGCTGATGGCATTCATCCTGTCGGGATTGGTGCTGGGCATCACCTACACCGCCGCGCATTTCCATATCGTGCCGCGCGTGGAGAACGGGCAGATTGTGGAAACACTCACCTCGCGCCTTGCCCGTACCGTGCTGGAGGGCACGCCGCTGGAATGGTTCTATTATGTGGTGCAGGTGGCGACGATGGCGATCCTGGTGCTGGCAGCCAACACCGCCTATATGGACTTCCCGCGCCTGAGTTCGATCTTGGCGAATGCCCGCTATGCACCACGCCAGTTAGCCAATCTGGGCGACCGCCTGGTGTTCAATAACGGCATCCTGCTGCTGGGTGTGTCGTCCGCGCTGCTGGTCATCTACTTTCGGGGCGACACCCACGCGCTGATCCCGCTCTATGCGGTGGGTGTGTTCATCTCCTTCACGCTCTCGCAGGCGGGTATGGCGCGACGCTTCTTGCGCGTGCGTCCGCCCCGCTGGCAGATCGGCATGCTCATCAGCGGCTTCGGCTCGCTGGTGACCTGCATGGTGTTCCTCACGCAGCTGATAGTGAACTTCCGCTATGGCGCGTGGATCACGCTGGTTGCCATCGGCATCCTGATTTACCTGATGTATCGTGTGCATGAGCATTATATGAATCTGCGGGTGCAACTGCATCCTGAGGGCTACGAAGCGCCGCGCGGTGTGCCGCGCCATCGGGTGTTGGTGCTGGTGCCGAGCGTGCATCGGGGCGTGCTGCAGGCTCTGGACTATGCGCGGCAGATTGCCCCCACTGACCAGATTGAAGCCCTGCATATCAATGTGGATCCGCGTCCGCCCACTATCTATCGCCGCGTGCTGCGCCGCTCCAAAACGGAGGAAGCCACGCTGCATCTCGTCACCCCCGCTGCCGAGAAACTCCAGCGCGAATGGCAGCAGTATGTGCCCGACATCCCGCTCCGAATCATCGATTCAGAGCATCGCTCCTTGATCGAGCCGATAGAGGATTACATCGATGAGCTGTTCGAGCGCGAGCGACTGGATCAACTTACCGTGGTCATTCCAGAGTTCTATCCGAAGCGGTGGTGGCATCACTTGTTGCATAATCAGTCGGCGTGGATCCTTCGCTTGGCGCTGATGCGCAAGCCCAAAGTGGTGGTCACGACTGTGCGCTACTTCTTGGAGCGGTGAAGTTGTAGGCGAAATGGTGAATAGCGAAGTGGCGAAATGGCGAAGTGGCGAAATGGCGAATGGTGGGATGGCTCGCTGGAGGCTTGCCCACTCGCCTTGCGGGAGACGCTCGAAGCGGTAATTCGCGTTAGCGAGCAATCACCTCATAGGTGCGGAAGTCGGAATGCATGGGTGGCTCTTCGCCCCGCTCCTTCGCCTGACGCATATCCTCAAAACCGCGCCTGTGCCCCTCGAGAAACTCAGGCGAACGGAGCCACGCTCGAAAATGTGCCTCACTCTCCCAGTGGCTCACCACCAGATAGGGATCGCCCTCCCGCTGAGGGCGCAGCACATACATCCCCAAAAAGCCGGGCATCCGATCAATCGCGCGGGCGCGTGTGCGAAAGAGTTCCTCAAAGCGCTGCTGATAGTCGGGTCTACAGGTGATGTAATTAATCGCCACAAAGCCTGCCGCGGTTGGCGTATCCACGCGCTCCTCCATCGCTTGAACCATCTCCTGAACCGTCATCGTCGCCTCCATTTCTCTATAGAGTATACCCTTAGCCAGGCTAAGAAATCAAGTCCCCCTAATAAAGCAGGAATCCTGCTGCGTGGAGCCGTAATATGCGTGCGGAGGTGGAAAGGATGATTTTTCGCAGTCCGCATCCGTCAGTGGAGATACCGGAGATAGGATTGGTGCCGTTCGTCTACGCCCATGCGCAGGCGTATGGTGAAAAGCCTGCCCTGATTGATGGGCTAACGGGGCGCACGCTCAGTTATGCGCAACTCTGGCAAGGCGTGCAGCGTGTGGCGGGCAATCTGGTGAAGCGCGGTTTGCAAAAAGGCGAAGTGGTTGGCATCTACAGCCCGAACCTGCCAGAATACGCCCTCGCCTTTCACGGTGTGGCGCTTGCGGGGGGAATTGTCACTACGGCAAACCCGCTCTACACCGTCGACGAGTTAGCCTATCAGCTGCGCGATTCGGGCGCGAAGTTCCTCGTCACTGTAGACCCCCTGCTGGACAAGGCGCTGCCCGCTGCCCAGAAAGCGGGCGTGCAGGAGGTGTTCACTATCGGGCAGGGCAACGGCGCAACCCCGTTTGCGCAATTGCTGGCAGATGTTGAGCCTCCTCAAGTTCCCATTAATCCGCGTGAGGATCTGGTTGTGCTGCCCTACTCCAGTGGCACAACGGGCTTGCCCAAAGGAGTGATGCTCACGCATTACAACCTCGTGGCGAACATGGTGCAGGTGCTGGGGTCGGGCGTGAATTTGCAAACCGATGAGCGCGTGATTGGCATCCTGCCCTTTTATCACATCTACGGCATGCTGGTCATTCTCAACCTGTGCCTGTATAGGGGGATGACCATCGTCACGCTGCCTCGCTTCGATCTGGAACTCTTTCTCAAGACATTGCAGGATTACAAAATCACTCGCGCAAACCTCGTGCCGCCGATTATTCTTGCGCTGGCGAAGCATCCGATAGTGGATCAATACGACCTCTCCAGCCTGCGGATTATTATGTCGGGGGCAGCGCCGTTAGGGGAGGATGTGGCGCGGGCATGCGCTGAGCGGTTGGGCTGCCTTGTGCTGCAGGGCTACGGTTTGACCGAGACCAGCCCTGTGACGCATGTGAACCCTGAGGATCCTGCGCGCATCAAACTTGCCTCCGTCGGTCCGCCAATCGCCAGCACTGAGTGCATGATTGTGGATGTGAGCACGGGCGAGCCGCTGGGCGTTCGCAAGGAAGGCGAGGTTTGGATCCGCGGTCCGCAGGTAATGCGCGGCTACCTGAACAATCCCGACGCGACCGCCGCGACCATCACGCCCGAAGGCTGGCTGCGCACGGGCGACATCGGCTATGTGGACGAGGATGGCTACTTCTACATCATTGATCGCGTGAAGGAGCTGATCAAATACAAAGGGCTGCAGGTGGCGCCCGCGGAGCTAGAGGCGATCCTGCTGAGCCATCCTGCCGTAGCGGATGCAGCGGTGATCCCCAGTCCCGATGAGGAGGCAGGCGAGGTGCCTAAGGCATTCGTGGTGCTCAAAGCGCCTGCCACCGCAGAGGAGCTGATGGACTATGTGGCGCAGCGCGTCGCCCCCTTCAAAAAGATTCGGCGCGTCGAGTTCGTGGAACAGATCCCCAAGTCGCCATCGGGCAAAATCCTGCGCCGCGTGCTGGTTCAACAGGAGCGGGAGCGCCTTGCCCAGCAATAGGAGGGGTGTTAGGTGCTAAGGGGTATACTCCCTCCGGGGCAAAGATGGCGATCCAGGCATCATCACGGGCGCGGCTGCGACGAGTGCGACAAAGATCCCGCAAGGCATGGGTGGCAGAAAGACCGCTCACCATCGACGATTACCTGCGCCTGACTCATGAGGACGATCTGTACGAACTAATCGACGGCGTTTTGGTGGAGCGGGAGATGGCGGCGGTCTGGCAGCATGAGCAGCTCTTTCTGTGGTTGGCACGCCTTGTGGGGGAGTATGTCGAAGCGCATCAACTGGGCTATGTATCGGGTTCACGCTCTGCCGTCAAAATTAACGAATTCCGCTCCCGCTTGCCCGACTTGCTCTTTATCCGCAGGGAGCGTGCCCACATCATCACCGAATCGATCATCCTGGAAGCACCCGACTGGGTGCTGGAGATTCGTTCGGCGGGCAACCGTCTTGCCGAGTGGCGTGCTTTAGAAGCCGACTATCGGGTGATTGGTGTTCCTGAGTTGTGGCTCATAGACCCTGTGGCGCGACTGGTGCGTGTCGTGCGGCGAGTGGGCAACGAGTATGAAGCGCACGAGCAGCATGAAGGCAAACTGTTCTCAACCGCTATAGAGGGGTTCTGGGTGGAGCTGGACTGGCTTTTCAAGGAGCCACGCCCGAAGGTGCGCGAGGCACTAGCGCAGTTAGGTCTCAGAGTTTAGAGAATGGTGTCGCTAAAAGCGCGTTTGCCAAAGGCGGTGTTGGCGCTGGGGGCGGTCAGCCTGCTGAACGACATCAGCAGCGAGATGATTTATCCCCTGTTGCCCCTTTTTCTGGCGCAGCTGGGTGCTTCAGTCGCCTTCATCGGGCTAATCGAGGGGATCGCCGAGACGACCGCCAGCCTGCTGAAGCTCGTCTCAGGCTGGTTGGCAGATCGGTTCGGCAAGTATAAGCAATTGACAGCATTTGGGTATGGGTTGTCGGTGCTGACGCGCCCACTGTTGGCGCTGGCGACGGCTCCATGGCAGGTATTGGGGCTACGCTTTGCCGATCGGCTGGGCAAGGGGTTGCGTACCGCGCCCCGCGACGCGCTGATTGCCCACGCGACCCAACCTCTCCATCGCGGGCTGGCGTTCGGCTTCCATCGCGGGATGGACAATCTGGGCGCGGCAATCGGTCCGCTACTGGCATCGGGCATTCTGCTGCTTGCCCCGCACGATTATCGCTTAGTGTTCTGGCTGGCGGTTGTGCCCGCGCTGGTTTCGCTCGTGGCGCTGGCGCATGGGCTGCGCAGCGTATCGGAGCCGACGCCCGCTTCCACCGTCCAGCCGTTGCGCCTGCAGCTGCCCCGTGGGAGGTTCCGCTGGCTGTTGCTCTGCATCCTGATTTTCACGCTGGGCAACTCCAGCGATGCGTTCCTACTATTGCGGGCGGAGCAGGCGGGCGTCAGCGCCGCGTTGGTGCCGTTGCTGTGGGCAGGCTTGAACTTGCTCAAGAGCTTGCTGGCGACACCGGGCGGCGCGCTCTCAGACCGATGGGGACGCCCGCGCGTACTGCTGATGGGCTGGCTTATCTACGCGCTGGTCTATGTGGGGTTCGGGTTTGCCAGCGCCGCATGGCACATCTGGGCGCTGTTCGGGTTGTACGCGCTCTACTTCGCGCTCACGGAGGGCACAGAACGAGCGATGATTGCCGAATTAGTGCCACCTGAACAGCGTGGTCAGGCGTTTGGTGCATTCCACTTCGTGGTGGGCGTCGGGATGCTGCCTGCGAGCCTACTGTTCGGGCTGGTGTGGCAGGCGTTCGGGGCGACCGCCGCCTTTTTGATGGGTGCGTCGCTGGCGCTGCTGGCATCGCTGCTGCTTGTGGTGCGTCGCTAAAGACGCCTTGTACGCGCGTCCATGCTCACACCAGCGGTGTTTTGCCCGGCATCGCGACGGGATCGACCGCCATCGGACCGAACTCCTGCAGCTTCTGCACGCGCTCCAGCAGGTTCAGCTGCGAGTTCAGCGCCTGCTCCCAGGTGACCTCTTTGCCCGTGTAGGCGGACATGCGCCCCATAATGGCTGCGAGTGTGCTTTCCGCCACCTGGCGCGTTTCATTTAGCGGCTCGCCCTTGCGGATGCTCTGGATCAGATGCACATGCTCTTGCATATACGGGTTGGTGCGCGGTCCCTCGTAGCGCCATTTGGTAGCGCCCTGAATCCAGCCAGAAGGGTCGGCAATGCCACCCGTGCCAACTATTCGCTCACCCACAAAGTTCGCGCAGTTATCGATCTGGCGGCACATGCTCAGCACCTTGACCCCGCCGGGATACTCGAACTCGACGGCGAAGTGGTCATAGATGTGCCCGTAGAGGGGATCGGTGCGTACTTGCCGTCCGCCCATGCCCAGCGCCCTGATGGGATGCGTGCCCAGCACCCAGTTGATCACATCGATGTTATGGATGTGCTGCTCCACAATATGGTCACCAGAAAGCCAGGTGAAGTAAAGCCAGTTGCGGATTTGCCATTCGGTGTCGCTCCAGCCCTCCTGCTTGGGCACTGCCCATAGCCCACCTTGGTTCCAGTAGCAGTAGCCCGCAACGATTCGCCCAATCGCACCATCCTGAATGCGCTTGATGGTCTCACGATAGGCAAAGTCGTGGCGCCGTTGCGTGCCCGCTACAACTGCCAAACCCTTTTGTTTTGCCAGCTCACCCGCTGCAAGCACTGCCCGCACTCCCGCCGGACAGACAGCCACAGGCTTCTCCATAAACACATGCTTGCCCGCCTCGATAGCTGCCTGAAAATGCACGGGGCGGAAGGCAGGCGGTGTCGCCAGAATTACGATATGCACACCACTTTCAATAACGCCTTTGTAGTTATCAAAACCTACGAAGCAGCGGTCGTCGCTCACATTGTATGCCTCGCCCAGCGGCTGGAGGTTCTGGCGGCAGGCGTCTAACTTATCGCGGAACAGGTCACCCAGCGCGTAGATTTCGACGCCCGGATCGGCAAAAACCGCATCACGCGCCGCGCCTGTGCCGCGTCCCCCGCAACCGATCAGCCCGACACGCAGCTTGTCGGAACCCTGTGCATGTACAAAAGCGTGCAGAGGTAAACCTGTGGCAACAGCGCCAATCGTCACGCCCGCCGAGGCTTTGAGAAACTCACGCCGCGTCAACCGATTGTCTTGCTCCATCGCCATCACCCACTGAAGGATTCTGCGTCGATGGCATAGCCTCCTGCTTTCTGATGCCCAACTTGGGTTATTTTTAGGGTACAATTTCTCCACGAAGTGGAGGCAGCGGATGGCAAACAACTATCGGGAGACGCTGAACCTGCCTAAAGAGGAACAGACTATCCCCATGCGTGCGAACCTGCCCGAGCAGGAGCCGCGCTGGCAGGCGTTCTGGCGCGAGATCGGGCTGTACGAAAAGCTGCTGGCGAAGCCCGCTCCAAAAGGGGACTTCATCTTGCACGATGGTCCGCCTTACTCCAACGGCGACATCCATATGGGGCACGCGCTGAACAAGGTGCTGAAAGACATCATCGTGCGCTCCTACGCGATGCGCGGCTACCGCACACCGTATGTGCCTGGCTGGGACAATCACGGGATGCCCATCGAAAACGCTGTGAGCCAGCAGTTTATGCAGCAGGGCAAGACACCCACCAAAGTGGAGCTGCGTCAAGCGTGCCGCGCGTACGCATGGCACTATGTGAATGTGCAGCGGGAGCAGTTCAAGCGGTTGGGGCTGGTAGGCGACTGGGAGCACCCCTATCTGACGATGGATTACGCTTTTGAGGCAGGGCTGGTGCGCATCTTTGGCGAGCTGGTGCGACGCGGGTATATCTATCGCGATCTACGCCCGACCCTCTGGTGCCCTACCTGCCAGACCGCGCTTGCTGAAGCCGAAGTGGAGTACGGCATGAAGGTGTCCGACTCCATCTATGTGCGTTTCCCGGTGGTGGCGTCGTCCCTGCCTGAGCTATCGGATGGCACTGCGAACGCCTACATCCTCATCTGGACGACTACGCCGTGGACCATCCCTGCGAACCTTGCCCTCGCCGTTCATCCCGATCTGGACTACGCCATCGTGCGCGTCGGCGACCATCGGTATGTGCTGGTGCGCGCGCTGGTGGAACCTGTGATGGAGACTTTAGGCGTTCACGAATACGAAGTCATCCGCACGGTCAAGGGGCGCGAACTGGTGGGCACCATCGCCAAGCATCCAATCTTTGAGCGCGAGTCGCCTGTGGTGCTGGCGGACTATGTGAAAGCGGAGGAGGGCACAGGCGTGGTGCACACCGCCCCCGGACATGGCGAGGAGGACTTCGTCACAGGCAAGCAGTATGGACTGCCGATCCTTTGCCCTGTAGATGCCCGCGGCGTGTTCACCGAGGAGGCAGGCGAGTTTGCAGGGCTTCCGATTGCCCCTGAGGGCAACCATGCGGTGATCGAGCGTCTGAAGGCGAACGGACATCTGCTGCACTACGCGCTGTATGAACACAAGTATCCCTTCTGCTGGCGCTGCGATTCGCCCCTGCTGTTCCGCACGACGGTGCAGTGGTTTATGAGCATCGACCATGATGGGCATCGCCAGCGGTCGCTGGCGGCGATTCGGGGTGTGCGCTGGATCCCGCCAGAGAGCGAGAAGCGCATCACGGCGATGGTGCAGGATCGCCCCGACTGGTGTCTCAGTCGGCAGCGGGCGTGGGGCGTGGGCATTCCCGCCTTCTATTGCGAAGCCTGCGAGGAACCCCTGCTGCAGCCCGAGCTGATCGAGCGCATAGCCGATATCGTGGAGCGCGAAGGCTCCGATGTGTGGTTCGAACAGCCAGCAGACTATTTCTTGCCCGATGGCACGCGCTGCCCTAAGTGCGGTCATACCACCTTCCGCAAGGAGACCGATGTGCTGGATGTGTGGTTCGATTCGGGCAGCACGCATCGGCTGGTGCTGGAGACGCGCCCTGAACTGCGCTGGCCTGCCGATCTCTATATTGAAGGCTCCGACCAACATCGCGGCTGGTTCAACTCCAGCCTGATGATCGCGATCGGCACAAAGGACGCCGCCCCCTATCGCGCTGTGATCACGCACGGCTTCGTGCTGGATGGCGAGGGGCGCAAGATGAGCAAGAGCGAGGGGAATGTTGTCGATCCGCTGGAGGTGGTGCAGCAGCTGGGCGCGGATGTGCTGCGCCTCTGGGTCGCCTCCACTGAGTATTTCGAGGATGTGCGCCTCTCGAATGAAATCCTGAAGTTCGTGGCGGACGCCTACCGCCAGATTCGCAACACTTTGCGCTTTATTGTGGGCAACCTCGCCGATTTTGACCCCGCGCGGGACTATGTGCCGTATGAGCAGTTGCCTGAGCTGGATCGCTGGATGCTGGCACGGCTGCAGGAGTACCTACGCTACTGCCTAAACGCCTACGAGCGGTTCGAGTACCACCT
>JBCNVA010000140.1:0-4194 GCA_039630445.1 Armatimonadota bacterium | reverse complement strand
AACTCTGGCAGCTGGTCAACGGTAATTCGCCATGCGGGAGTGAGCCACTCCATTCTCTGTACCCCATCCTGAAGGGGCAAGCCCCAGTATTCATGGAAATTGACCAAATGCAAGATAGCATAATCAAGTTCCTGCGCCATGCCAACAGTGAAGGGTTCGGCGACTACAGCGGAAATAACGTCATGAGTGTCGGGTCTGGGATTCCAGCAGCTAACCGTCGGAGCCACTTGCATAAAGACATCCCATTCGGAAAACTCGACACGCCACCTGTCTGTTGCCCAAGCGGGGTACCATATTCCCGCAAACTCTTTGTCGGGGTACACCCAAACCCCCAACTTGGGGTGGGGCAACCAGTCCAAATACATCTCTCCTTCGCCCGTTGCTCGCTCTTCACCTATGACAACCTCTACTCGCCCCGAGAGTAACGGTATCGGTTCGTTCACTCGCTCGGTGCGATAGACAGGCTGTATACGCTCAAGCAGGTTTGCTTGATGCTCTGAATTCATTTATGCCTCCCCCAAACCAGTTTACCCGATACAGGTATAATCCTTTCACTATGGCTTCCAAACCAAAGCGTTCACGCGGGGGCGTGATGGCTGGGATTGACGAAACCGTGGAGCAGCAGCTCAGGCAGTACCTCGACGAGCGGGGATGGCGCTACAGGTGGCAAGATGCCGTAGGCACGAAAGTGCCCGAAGCCACCATCCTGGACGATGCTGACAACCCAATTGCTGTGATCGAGGCGACTTGGCTGCCCCTTCTCACGCCCGAAAATAAGAAACCCGACCAAGTGGGCTTTCTTGAGAGGGCAAAACAGGCTTTCGAGCAAGGAGAGCCAGCGTACAGCGAGGTCAAGGGAATGGATCGCATCTACAGCCTGCACGAACGCCTCGAGGCAAAGCAGGAACAGGCACAGGCAGCAGCTGCGCAGAACCTCCCCTTTATGCTGGTGATGTCTAACGATATACCCTTTTTCGCCTTCGGGCGCGATTTGTACAATCTACTCGAACAGTATCCTGAGTTTAGCGCACTGGGTAGGTTAGTGGAACGCTGGGCAGTTTCCGTAGCGAGGCAATTACACGAGCGTATTACGCTCCCCGACGAAACACAGCGTCTGCTAACAATCGTTCGCGATGCGCTTCAAGAGCGATATAGCTATCGGTTGAGGCATGCCCAGAGGCGGTTGGGAGCTTTCCTTGCCGAAGAACGGCAAACCTGTTATCCGTGGCACACGGATTATGGTGCGCAACATTCTAGGGATGGCAGCGGGGTGCTACACACTGGAGCAAATCCTGCAGGCGTATCCTGAACTGACCGCTGAGGATGTACGCGCCGCCCTGGAGTACGCCGCCGAGATTAAGTAAAACCTAAGTTGCTACCTGTCATTTTTGAGTAGGCGAGATTCCTCGCTGCGCTCGGAATGACAATGCTCCGCTCGGAATGACAAGGCTGTTTTACGCGGTAGTGAACTCGTCATTCCGAGCCGAAGGCGAGGAATCTCAGATAGGTGGAAAGTTGGGCTAAGTAAAGTAATCTTGTTCTTGCAAGGAACGATTCACCAGCAGGGCGACTGTTCATTGTAGGCAGGCGCACGATTCGGGAGCGAACATAGGAGCAGGCAGCATTCACGCGAGCCAATGGTGCAGCTCCAGCGGCTACGGCAAAGGAGACGGGTATAATCGCGCGCGGTGGTGAGGAACATGCCCCCCGCACGCTGGGTGATTGACGAACTCTTGAAGCTATGGGATGTGCAACCTGAGCGCGTGGTACAAGCTATTGAGCGTGCGCTGGAAGCAGATCCTGAACTGCGCTGGGCGGTAGTGGTCGGCGCCTATCTGGATGAACAAATCAGCCTTGCCAAAGCCGCTGAACTGCTGGGGATGGATCGCTGGGCGTTGCAAGAGGAGTTCCAGCGCCGCGGGATACCTCTGCATTTGGGTGCACGCAATATGGAAGAGGCGCAGGCTGAGGTGACCGTGTGGCAACGCTGAACACCGCTTTCCCTACGCTGGTTTTGAACACGACTGTGCTGAGCAACTTCCTGCAGGCGCATTGTGCGGAGTGGTTGCAACAATTGGGCGTGCCGGTAGTGGTTTGCCCCTCCGTGCTTCAGGAATTGGAAATAGGGATACAGCGGGGCAAAATACCCCGCGTTCCGCTGGAGTGGCTAATGCAGATTGAACTGCAGCCAGTCGAGGTGATGCACGCAGAGACCTTGCGCCTGCGACTGGGAGCTGGCGAGGCGGAATCCGTTGCAGTTGCTTTGTCGCGTGGCTGGGGGATCGCCACCGATGACCGATTAGCACGGAGAGTTGCCCAGCAGTTAGGGGTTCCTACGACAGGGACTCTGGGCATCTTGGCGGAGCTGGTACGGCGAGAGGTGGTAAGTGTAGGCGCGGCGAACACAGCCCTAAGCCGGATGATTCAACAGGGCTACCGCTCTCCTGTGGAGCGATTGGAGGATGTGGTGTAGGCAGGGCTGGCTTACGCTGTGCATTGGCGCACAAGCCAATGGTGCGGCTCCAGCGGCTACGGCAAAGGAGGCGGGTATAATCGCGCGTGGAGGTGAACGGCATGGCGTGGCGCAACCGTATCGTGCGCAACTCCGATATCTGTAGCGGTAAGCCTGTCGCTCACTTGCTGCCAGCGACCCATGCCCGCTCGTGCTGAATCACATAGTCGGCGATCTGGCGGCGCAGCGCCATGGTGTTCACCTCACTGGTGCGGCGCATATAACGCTTGAGCGCAGCCAACAGGATCTGCAGCATGTCGCCCTCGGCGAAGGCGTGCAGCGCACGCCGCGCATGCGCCTCAATCGCGTCAAACGCCTCATAGGCGAACACGCGCGTCATCGCCAGCGGGATGGTGATGTCCAGCCCCTTCTGCTGCAGCTTGCGCGTGCGCAACCAGGCGCTCTCCATCGCGTAGAGCTGAATGAGGCAGTCTGCCAGATGCGCCACAATCTCCTGCCGCTCCTCCAGGTCGGTGCCGACCTGTTCCACCGCCATGCCCGCAGTCATCAAGATTGCCTTCTTGGCGTTCACGACATACTTGCCGATCGCTTCCAGCGGGTCAATGGGGTCAGGGGTGGGCATCTGCGGCTGGTTCAGCTCAGCGCGGATGGCTTGTGCCGCCTCCATCAAGCCGGGCAGCTTGCCCTTCAGCGCCCGCCGCATCATCTGATCGAGCATCAGCAGGCGGTTGATCTCGTTTGTGCCCTCAAAAATGCGGTTGATTCGGCTATCGCGATAGATTTGCGCGGCAGGGAACTCCTCGGTGTAGCCGAACCCGCCGTGAATCTGCACCGTTTCGTCCGCCACATAATCCAGCACTTCGGAGCCGAACACCTTCAGGATGGCGCACTCGACGGGGTACTCCTCATCCGCCTCGCGATATTGCGCGTTGGCGTCGGGCGCGAGCGGATCGATGCCGTGGAACACCTCGTCCAGCATCCCAGCAGTGCGGTAGACGGTGCTTTCGAGCGCGTAAATCTGGATCGCCATCTCCGCCAGCTTGTGGCGGATCAGCCCAAAGTTGGCAATCGGCTGCCCAAACTGGTGGCGATCCTTGGCATAGCGGGTGGCAATCGTGAGCGCCTCTTTGGCGCCTCCCAGCGCAGCCGCTGCCAGCTTGAACCGCCCGATGTTCAGCACGCCAAACGCTACATGGTGCCCCTTGCCGATTTCGTGCAGCACATTTTCGACGGGAACCTGCGCGTTGTCTAAGATGACGCGACGCGTGCTGGAGCCTTTGATGCCCATCTTATGCTCCTCGCGCCCGACAGAGACACCTGGGAAGCCCCGCTCCACGATGAAGGCGGTGAACTTTTCGCCGTCCACTTTAGCGAACACAATAAAGAGGTCTGCCCAGCCCGCATTCGTTGTCCACATCTTCTCGCCGTTCAGCAGGTAGTGCTTGCCATCGGGTGCCAAGGTGGCTTTCGTGCGGGCAGAAAGGGGATCCGAACCGCAGTTCGCCTCGCTGAGCGCAAATCCAGCGATCAGCTCGCCTTTCGCCAGGCGCGGCAGGTACTTCTGCTTCTGTTCGGGTGTGCCGAAAAAGAGGATAGGCAGCGTGCCGATACCTACATGCGCGCCCCACGAGACAGCGAACGACGCCTGCAGGCTCATCTTCTCGGCAATCAGCGTGCTGGTTGTTTTGGACAAGCCCAGCCCGCCAAACGCTTCGGGCAGG
>JBCNVA010000014.1:0-48215 GCA_039630445.1 Armatimonadota bacterium | reverse complement strand
CCGTTGCCATCTTACATCCCTCCTGCTGGCTGCTCGTTTGCCAGCGATTTGATATAAGCGATTAACTGAATAATCTGTTCCTCACTCAGCACACCCTGATAGGGTGGCATCAGGTTTTGATAGCCTGCTACTATCTTTGCACCCGGATTAAGAATCGATTCACGAATATAGGCTTCATCGGCGACGACGGTGCGTCCATCCGCTAATTTTACCTTTTTGCCGAACAGTCCACGCAAGTCGGGCGCTTTGACGGCGGCGTTCGGGTTCATATGGCACGAGTTGCACGCGCCTACACCCTCAAACACCTGCTTGCCCTGCTGCTCCAGGGACATCGCGGTGGTCGCAGCCGCCGCGCCGCCGCCCTGTGCCAGCCACTGCTGGAACTCCTCTGGAGGCAGCACATAGACCCAGCCAATCATCTCCGAGTGCTTTGTACCACAATACTCGGTGCAGAACAGATGGTATTTGCCCGGTTTGGTGGGCGTGAAGAACATCGCATTATAGCGTCCGGGCACAGCATCGCGCTTGATGCGGAAGGCAGGAATCGAGAAGGCATGGATCACATCTTGCGAGATGAGGTTGACCTTCACCAGTCGCCCAGCGGGCAGGTGCAACTCGTTGTTTTCGCGAACGCCGTTCGGGTGCTGGCAGTGCCACATCCACTGCTTACCGATCACGAACACTTCATAAGCCCCTTCGCGCGGCGCGTAGATGTCACCGTAGAGTTTAGCAGCCCAGCCGAAAATTGCGATTGCCAGGATGAGCGGCACCAGCGTCCAACCCAACTCCAACCGCATATCGGTCTCCACGGCATCGTCGCGGCGCACTGCCTCATTACTGGCGCGATACTTCACTGCCAGATAGACCGCACCGAACAGCACAATCGCGCCAAAGATGATGGCTAAGATGCTAATCGTCCAGTAGAGGGCGGAGATCGCCTCGCCCTCTTTCGATGCCGTCGGCGGAAGGAACGGAATGTTCCACCTAGCGTCTCACCTCACTCGCTTTTCGCCACTTCGCCATTTCGCCACTTCACTATTCGCCACTTCACCATTCGCCATTTCGCTATCACCCGTGCGCGGGCGACGCCGCTCCAACCACAGCAGACCGCCAATCAGCAGCCCCAACGCCAGCACCGTCAGCACGCCACCCACCTGCACAAGCCGAAGAATCACCAGCCCGTACTTGCCTGTGGACGGATCATATTGGTAGCAATAGAGAACCACCCGCTTCACGGGATTGCCAATCTTGCCCTCCGAAGCCTCCATCAGGGCAAACTCCAGGTCTCTTGGGGCGTACATGACGCCCAGCAAGTAGCGCGAAAGCCGTCCATCAGGCGTGAGGATCATGATGGCAGCGGTATGCGCGTACTGCTTGGTGCGCGGGTCATACACATACTGGAACCCCACCGCATCTGCCAGCCGGCGAATGTTTGCCTCCTCGCCTGTCAGGAAGTGCCAGCCCTTCTCCGCCCCTCCGTAGCGATAGGCTTTGACATAGTTCGCCTTCTTTTTAGCTGCCAGCTGGGGCGTCTCGTTGGGCGCAATACTCACCGTGACTACCTCGAAGTCCTTGCCGATGCGGTACTCAATCGCGTTGAGTGCCCGAGTCAATTCGTTCAGCACGACAGTGCAGAGCATAGGGCACTCGTAGTAATTCATCGTGAGGATAACGGGACGCTTGCCAAAGTAGTCGCCCAGCCGAACCGTGTTGCCTGTCTCGTCACGGAAAGTCAGATCGAGCGGAACCTGCGCGTTCAGTTTTTGCTTGATGTCTACATTTTCAAGCACCCGCTGGTTCACCTCTGCGGTCAGTTCTGGCGGGCGGCGGTACAGCTGCGCTGTTGTGGAACTGAATAGCCCCCCAAGTAGCAGCATGCCTCCAATCAGCCACGCCCACCTTTTCTGGTGGCGCGGACTGTTCCACTTGCCATTCGCGATTCGCCGTTCGCTATTTCGCATCTGTTTTCACCCCTTGGGAGTTAGGTGTTCCGCCCGAACGGTTTGTCCCTTGTGGCGTGGGCGTTCCTCCTAACCCTCGCTGCAGAATGATTTCCTTCGCGCGCTCCACCGGAATCCGCGCGATGCCCGTTTTGGGGTCAACAGAGTAGGTGGTGGTCTTCTCGATCTCTTGGGCATAGAACTTTTCCCAGTCCTGCATGGGGAACCCTTGCACGCGCGGCTCTGGTGGTAGCTGTCTCTCCAATGCTTCCTTACGAACAGAGGGTAGCCCCGGTTCCTCCTTGGGCAGGATCCACAGAAAGACAAAGTAGGAAATGATGAGTGAGCCGATAATGGTGAAGAAGATGAGCGCGAGGAACTGCACCATCGCGCGCACCGACAGGTCTCGCGCCTCATAGGGCGTCTTTTCGATCTGCTCCAGCTCCTCCGGCGTTACGGGTTTAAGCAGTTCCATACACTACCTCCATCTTGAAGCGAATACCGATCTCCTGCCATTTCGCCACTTCGCTCTCTTACCATTTCGCCATTCGCTATTGCGCCACTTCGCCCTTTAATGTGCATGCGGCACCTCCGCCAGGCGTGGCTCGTTCTGCGGCAGCAGCGGGCGCTTCAGCAGATTGCCGAACATCGCCCAGAACCAGATGCCGCCCAGTCCCACAAACGCCGCCACATCGTACAAGCTCACGCTAAAAGTCGCCGAGAAAGCAGGCTTGATCTCCCAGAACATCTCAATCACGCGGATTGCCAGCAGAATAGCCGCACTCAGGATCAGCAGTTGTGGAATACGCTTCGTGCGCGGTGCCAGCAGCATGAAGAACGGCACAAAGAAGTGGAAAATCACAATCAGCCACGACACGGGATGCCAGCCCCCTGCGTTGCGTCGCAGGTAGAAGCTTGTCTCCTCGGGCAGGTTGCCTGAATAGATAATCAGCAGCTGGGAGAAGGAGACATACGACCAGAACACCGTCATCGTGAACAGCAGGTTGCCCCAGTCACGGCGGAACTCGAAATGGATCAACCCCTTGTAAGGTGGGATTTCGCGCCAGGACACCACCAGCAGCGTCGCCAACGCCATCGCAGTCAGAGCAAACCCCACCAGAAAGATGACCCCATACATCGTGGAGAACCAGTGGGGCTGCAGCGACATTGCCATGTCCACCGTGAAAAAGGTCACCGCCAACACATAGAAGGGGATGCCCACAGCAGCTGGGGTCATCCGTTGACGCGAAATCATCTCAGCTTCAATCGGGTCTCTTGCCGCGTCTTGTTGCGTGCTGCTGCGCACCATCACAGAGGTCAGAAGCCACCATAGCGCAAAGTACGCCGCCACCCGAACCAGGAAAAAGGGCAGATTGAGATAGTACTTCGCCTTGAAGGCGATGATCGGATCTTTTTGCACCACATCGGCATGTGTCCACTCAAAAATGGCGTGCATGCCCAGCAGCACGGGAATGAACATAATCACGCCCAGCGGTACGAGGGTCTGCGCCCCTGCCTCAAAGAGACGCACCAGCGGCTGACCCCACTTGCCACGCACCACATGCACCAGCAGCGTCATGCCAAGGCAGCCGATGCCCAGCCCTACCCAGAAGATGAAGGCGAAATGATAGCCCTGAAAGGCGAGCGTGCGGTTCGTGAACAGCCCTGTCGCCCAAAGGATCAGCCCAATAATGCCCAGCATCAGGGCGGTTCCACGCGCCCGCTCAATCGTGCCTCGCACCTGCTCCGCAGCAAGATTGACCATGCTCATCCTATTCCTCCGCGCCCTGTTCCATCTGCTTGGCGAACGCCTCCAGCGCCTTCTGCTGGTCCTCAGGAGGCAGCTCGGTGAACTTCGCGTTCTGGCTGAGCTGCAGGACTCGAATGTAGGCAGCTATCGCCCAGCGATCCTCTGGAGGCATGCGCTTGCCGTAGCCGTACATGATGCCGAAGCCGTTCGTGGCGACAGCATAGAAGTAGCCCAGTGGCATGCTCTGCATCCGCGCGTCGATCAGCGAGGCAGGCATCCGAGGCCACTGCCCGCGCAGCGCGATCATCCCTTTGCCGTCGCCCGCCCTGCCGTGACAGGGAGCGCAGAACACATCGTACTGCTCCTGACCCCGATCCAGCAACTCGCGCGTGAGTTTGAGTGGCGGAGGCAGCGTGTTCAACTGGTTGCCTTTAGCGTCCTTGCCCGTCAGCAGCGGGTCGTTCGGGTCAACTAAGCGTCCCCGCGCGATGGTGTTCGGCGGCGTCGGGCGTGAACCAGAGCCATAAATCCGCCCATCGGGACCAACTAACTGCTCAGTAATCGCATAAAATTCGCTGTTGCTCTGTGCCTCCACCCGCTGCTGCACCCACATATCGGTGCGGCAGCCACTCAACCCGAAACACAGCGCAACGAGCGCAGAGCAGATAGCAATAGCCCGCCACTCGCTACGCGCCATTTGCCACTTACCACTCGCCACTCGCCGCTCGCCGCTTACCATGTTCACTCCTCCACCTCGCTAATGCTGATGGGGTTCAGACGCTGCAGGAATTCCCGCGTGCGCTGCGGGTCGAACTTCGGGTCGCGCGACTCGATGCACAGGAAGAAGCGATCCACGCTGGCGCGGACGAACTGGGGCACATTGAACACAGGATGATACGGCGCAGGCAAGCCGTTGTATGCCAGCATGCCGATGAATGCCCCAAACGCCGCGAACAGCACCATACACTCGAAGGTGACGGGGATGAAGTAGGGCCAGCTAATCAGGTCGCGCCCGCCGACCATGAGCGGGTAGTCGATGGCGCTGGTGTAGACCTGCAATCCGAAGCCGAAAAGCGCCCCAATCAAGCCGCAGATGAACACCGTCCATGGCACCTTCGCCTCGCGCACGCCCATCGCGTCGGTCAAGCCGTGAATGGGAAACGGCGTGTAGCAATCGAAGCGGCGGTAGCCCTCCAGCCGCGTCTGGCGTGCCGCCTCGATCAACGCCTCGGGCGACTCAAACTCCGCCATAATGCCGTAAATCCTTGGAGCTACTGCTACATGCGCCATCGCTACGCGCCACCTCCTGTCCGAGTTGGGGCAGGCGACTCCGTTTTCGCGTGCCCGTTATGCCCGCCCCCATGTCCATACAGCCGATACCAGAGGTCTTTCAACTCCGCCATCGCCAGCATCGGCACAAATCGCGCAAAGACGAACATCATCATCGTGAAGAAGCCTAATGTGCCGATATACATCGCCCAATCCCAGAAGGTCGGTCCGTACATGCCCCACGCGGATGGCGTGAAGTCGCGATGAACACTCGTTACCACAATCACGAACCGCTCCAGCCACATGCCCACATTGACAATCAGCGAGATAATAAACAGCAACCAGAGATTGAAGCGCACCTTCTGGAACCAGAGCAGCTGAGGCACTACGCCGTTGCACACGATGAGCGCCCAGTAGATGGGCCAGTAGGGACCAAACATACGGTTCGTGATCATGTATTTTTCAAAGATGTTCGCGCTATAGAACCCGAAAAAGGCTTCCATCATGTAGCCGTAGAACACAATTAGCCCTGTGGCAAGCATCACCTTTGCCATCATATCGATGTGGTGCATCGTGATATATTCGCGCAGCTTCGGGTAGAGGATGCGGAAGGGGATGGCAAGAGTCAGCACCATCGCGAAGCCCGAATAGATGGCGCCCGCTACGAAGTAGGGCGGGAAAATCGTCACATGCCAGCCGGGCACGATCGAGATCGCGAAGTCGAGGCTCACTACCGAGTGGACAGAGAGCACCAGCGGCGTGGACAAGCCTGCCAGCAGCAGGTAGGCGCTTTCGAAGCGCATCCAGTGGATAGCGGAGTTGCGCCAGCCCCACGACAGGATCCCGCTGATGACCTTTGCCAGATGGCTCTTGGCGCGGTCGCGTACCGAAGCTAAATCGGGGATCAGCCCCATGTACCAGAACAGCACCGACACCGTGAAGTAGGTGGAGACGGCAAACACATCCCACTCCAGCGGGCTGCGGAACTGGGGCCACATCGCCAGCCAGTTCGGCAGGGGAAAGAGCCAGTAAGCCACCCACGGACGCCCCGTGTGGAACAGAGGGAACATCCCCGCGCACATCACGGCGAAAATGGTCATCGCCTCGGCGAAGCGGTTGATCGACATGCGCCACGCCTGACGCATCAGCAGCAGGATGGCGGAAATCAGCGTGCCCGCGTGACCAATTCCAATCCACCAGACGAAGTTGATGATATCGAAGCCCCAGCCCACGGGTTGGTCCACACCCCAGATGCCCACGCCGATTGCAAGCAGCACCACCAGCGCGAAAATCAGCAGCGTGGTGCCCGTGAAGCCCAGCCCGAACGCAATCGTCCAACCGACTGGGTGCTTCTCGAACGGGATGTCCCCAATCTGCGCCGTGATGCGCTCATAGGTCTGTGGCCCCTCGAACAGGGGCGGTTCCTGAATCGCACCTTCTCTAATGGGTGTCTGCCGCATGCGATGCCTCCGTCACCAGTTCGGGATTCGGGTTCTCCAGCCGCGCCAGATAGGTGGTGCGCGGCTTCGTGTTCAGCTCCTCCAGCATGGTGAACAGATGGGGTTCGCGGCGCAGCTTGCTCACCTCGCTGTCGGGATCATTCATATCGCCAAACACAATCGCTTTGGTGGGGCATGCCTGCTGGCATGCAGGGATGATTTCGCCGTCGCGAATACGCCGATTCTCCTTCTTTGCCTGAATGCGCGCCCGATTGATGCGCTGCACGCAGTAGGTGCATTTCTCCATCACACCGCGTCCGCGCACCGTCACATCGGGGTTCTGCAGCAGGTGCAGCACCGGCTGCTTCATGTAGCTGTAGCGGTAGAAGTTGAAGCGTCGCACCTTGTAGGGGCAGTTGTTCGAGCAGTAGCGCGTGCCCACACAGCGGTTGTACACCATCACATTCAGCCCCTCGTGGTCGTGCACCGTCGCGGCGACGGGGCAGACCAGCTCGCAGGGCGCATTCTCACACTGCATACAGGGCACAGGCAACTGATAAGTGCGCGGGTTTTCTACAGGACCCTTGAAGTAGCGGTCGATGCGCAGCCAGTGCATCTCGCGCTGGCGTATCACCTCGCGCTTGCCAACCACGGAGATATTGTTTTCCGCCTGGCAGGCAATCACGCACGCGCTGCACCCCGTGCAGACCGTCGGATCGATCACCATCGCCCAGGCATAGCGGTAGTTATCGGGGTTCTTGTAGCGGTCGTACTTGAAGCCACCGTACATCGAAGGCAGCTCACCGCCGTGTCCGTGCCGATGAGCGCTGAGGTGCGGATCCTGCTGGAACTCCTGCAGCGTGCCCACGAGCATGATGGGGCGGTGATGCATGCTGTCCAGCTTGCCGTGCTCAATCAGGTGGTGCTCCTCCGTGCGAGCGATGGGATAACGCTGCCCTGTGGTGACGACCTCTGCCCCTGAAGCGAACCACATCGCGTCGCTGCTGCGTAGCGTGTAAGCATTAAAGCCTGTGCCGGAGCCGTTGGAACCCGCGCGGGTGCGCCCATACCCCAGATGGAGCGTAAGGGCGTTGTCCACATGCCCTGGGATGGGATAGGCAGCAGCGACCAGCGTACGCCCGTTGACCCGAATCTGCACCAAGGGCGCGCTGTCGTGCACGAAGGCAACATTTTCCTTGCCCACCACGCCCAGTTCCTGCGCCGTCTTGAGGCTCATGTACGCCACATTGTCCCAGCAGAGGCGGCTCACGGGCTTGGGCAACTCCTGCAACCAGGTGTTGTTCGCAAACCGCCCGTCATACATGGTGGGATCGGGCGCGAAGCGGATCTCCAGCGGCTTATTCTCAATAGCGGGTAGTTGTACTGTTAGCCCAGCCCGCAGGCTGACCGTCTTGACGGGCAGCGCGGTGCGGGGAATGACCCCATCATGCACGCTCTTGCGCCAGAAGGCATCAAATTGCGCTGTAGGGACAATATTCGTGCCCTTCCAATACTCCTGCACCAGCTCAAATGCTTGCTTGCCTCCCTGCCCGTTGATGACTGCCATCAGTTCCAGCGCAGAGCGCGTGTTCGGATAGAGCGGATAAATCAGTGGCTGCTGGATGGTAACGGTGCCATCGAACGCCCGCGCATCACCCCAAGTCTCAAACGGATGGCTTTCGGGCACATGCCAGACGCACAAGGCGGAGGTTTCGTCGGTGTAGGCGCTCAGATGCACCGTGAAGGGCACTTTGGGAATGAGTTCCGCGAAGTTGAGATCTGCAGGGGCGTCATAGGCAGGGTTCGTGCCCAGCATGATGAGCACCTCTACCTGCCCCTGCTCCATCTCCTTCGCTAAGGTGCGGATGTCCTCAGTGCAGAGGGTGGGCTTGGCTTCAGGAGGTGCAGTGAACACGACTGTCTTGCCAAGATTGCCCAAAGCTGCGTTGATCGCCCATGCGATGGCGTGCACGGCGGGCGGTTGTGCCTCACCCACGATCACGAGGCTCTCGCCCCGATGGGTCATCAGGTCGCGGGCAACGACCTCTGCCCATTTGCGTTCCTCAGGGGTCAACTCACCCTGCGTAGCGATTTGCACAGGTGCCCCGACGACCTGGGCAATAGCCGCAGCCAGCAGCCCGATACGGCTGGAGTGGAGGGGCAGCCGATGGTCGGCGGTGAAGCCCGTGACGGTTGGCATCGGCTCCGCCACATAGAGGCGGTTCATCTCGCGGTGGTGCTCCCGCACGCGCCGTCCATCGGCAAACTCGCGGGCATAACGCACCGCCGCAGGACCCATGTACAGAAAATCGCTATCCAGCGCGAGGATCACCTTCGCCTGCCTCACCCGATAGATGGGGCTCAGCCATTCACCGAAGGCGAGGCGCGTGCCCTCGTATACATTGTCGTTGTTGACCGCCTCCCACTGGTACCACTTCGCCTGCGGATACGCCTTCAGGAAGGTCTGGATCTGCGCGGCGAGCGAAGGGGAAGTCACAATACCCGTCAGCAGGCGCACACCGTTGCCCTTTTTTGCCTGCTGGACGGCAAGCTGTCCTATCAACTCACTCGTGAACGCCTGCCAGGTCTGAATCTGCCCGAACTTGAGCAGGCTCTGGGAGCGGTCAGGGTCATACAGATTGAGGATTTCGGCTTGGGTGAAGGTGTCGGTGCTGCCGAGGCTGGCAGGGTGAAGTTCGTTCCCTTCCAGCTTGATGGGTCGCCCTTCGTACACGCGCGCCAGTACGCCCTTGGCATAGCCGCCCAGCGTCACGGCGGTGGCATAGTAAAGCGACTCGCCGGGCGATTCCTCAGGGATTTTGGCGCGGGCGATGATGGGACCCTGGGGCTTGTAGCCACATGCGGACAGCCCAGCCAGCGCCATCGACGCGCCCATCAGCTTCAGAAACTGGCGGCGGCTGACCAGATCGCTGTGGGGCGCCGCCTCGCGCGGGAACTCATGCTGGAGCTGCTCCTGCAGGTGAGGCGCACCCTCCAGCTCGCCTATGCTTCGCCAAAACTCCTTACCGTTGTGCTTCTCCATCGCCGTATCGCTTGCTGTTGCGAACAGGATCGGATTATCATCGATGGCAGACGGAGCAGTCACTCAGCTGCTCCTTGTGGATGTTGTACTGCTTGACCAGCAGTGCCCCCAGCTCCTCCTGATTGCGTGGCAATCGCCCCTCCCATTTGATGCCGTGCTTCTCCAGCAGCGCCCGCATCTCCTCTTCGGTGCGCGGCACTTTGTAGTACATATTGAACACTTCCCCTTTGGGGCGAATGTATTTTTCGGGGTTGCGGTGGCAATTCAGGCACCACCACATGGAGAAGTGCTGGGACTTGGCAGTGAGATGCATCTTCTCGATGCCTGCATGGCACTCGTTGCAGCCGATGCCCTTGTTCACATGGATGCTGTGGTCAAAGTAGACGAACTCAGGCAGGTCATTCACCTTGTTCCACACGATGGGCTTGTCTTGCTGGTAACTGTCGCGAACGGGTTGAAGGAGGGGGCTATTTGTCCATATCTGCGAGTGGCAAGTCATGCAGACTTCCGCGCTGGGGATGCCCGCATGCGCCGATTCGGTCACAGACCAGTGGCAGTAGCGGCAGTCGATGCCGAGTTCCTCGTAGTGGTGCTTGTGGCTAAAGGGGATGGGCTGATCAGGGGGTTGCCCCGCGTGCGTCCACCACGAGGAGCGGGTAAAGCTGGAGCCACCTAATATCAGCGCAATCAGTGCCAGCAATCCGCCACCTATTGTCGCACGCGCAACCGTATTATGGTAGCGCTTAAAGACCTGTGCCGTCATTTTGACCTCACCACACTATCAACTCATCGTCGGCATATGCATCCGACGGCGAGTTTGTGATTTCCATCACAAAGTTAGCCATGCTAAGCATCTTCTCTGTAAGCAAGTCGCTTGCAGACCGCCCGCTATACGCTTGCATAAACTATACCCCATCGATGACGCTGTTGTCAAGGGGATAGGGGGTACTTTGTGCCGTTTTTCACAGAGTGAAGTTGGCGCTTTCCACGACGGCAGGTGCATAGCGCATCTGATGGCGTCGCTCCAGTGCAGCGCGCACCAACCCCACAAATACTGGATGCGGGCGGTTCGGACGCGATTTGAACTCTGGATGGAACTGCCCCGCCAGAAAGAAGGGATGATCAGGCAGTTCGATCATTTCCACCAATCGATAATCGGGCGAAACGCCACAAAACGCCATGCCGTGCCGCTCCAGCAGGTCGCGATACTCATTGTTGACCTCGTAGCGGTGGCGATGGCGTTCATAGATCACGGTGTCCCCGTAGAGGCGGGCTGCCAACGAGTTGTGCATCAATCGACAGGGGTACGCGCCCAGGCGCATCGTGCCCCCTTTGTCCGATACCTGACGCTGTTCGGGCAGGAGGTGAATCACGGGATGGGGCGTGTGGGGGTCTACTTCTTCGGTGTGAGCGTCGCGCAAGCCGCACACATTGCGGGCGAACTCGATCACCGCCATCTGCATGCCGTAGCAGATGCCGTAAAAGGGGATACCCCGTTCACGAGCAAACTGGATGGCTCGCAGCTTGCCCTCCACACCGCGCGCGCCGAACCCGTGCGCCACCAGAATCCCGTCTACATCGCCCAGCACCGCCTCTACCTCTGCATCCTCCAGATCGCTCGATTCGACCCAGCGGATGTTCACCCGCGCGTTGTTAGCGATGCCGCCATGTTGCAACCCCTCCGAGATGCTGATGTAGGCATCGCGGTTCGCAGTGTACTTACCGATGAGGGCAATTGTGCATTCGTGGGCGGGGTGCTTAAGCCGTTCCACCAGCTGTTGCCACTCCTGCAGGTCGGGTTCGCGGGCGGGCAGCCCCAGCCGACGCAGCACCAGCTCGGCAAGCCCTGCCTCCTCAAACAGCAGGGGCACCTCGTAGATGGTGGGCACATCGCACGATTCGATAATCGCAGCGCGTTCTACATCAGTAAAAAGCGCGATCTTATCGCGCACCTCGTCCGAAAGGGGTACTTTCGTGCGGCATACCAGCACATCGGGCGTGATGCCTATCTCGCGCAATTTGATGACGCTGTGCTGGGTGGGCTTCGTCTTGAGTTCGCCCCATGGACCGACGGTCGGCACAAGCGTCACATGCACATACATCACATTTTCCGCGCCCATATCCTTGCGGAACTGGCGGATGGCTTCCAGAAAGGGCAGCCCCTCGATATCACCCACTGTGCCGCCCACTTCAGCAATCACCACATCGGCATTTTGCTCGCGTCCGACCAGGCGAATATGCTCCTTGATTTCGTTGGTGATGTGGGGAATGACCTGCACCGTTGCGCCCAGATAGTCGCCACGCCGCTCCTTGTCAATCACGCTCTTGTAGACGCGCCCCGTGGTCAGGTTCGAGTTGCGTGTGCAATTCACATCGATAAACCGCTCATAGTGTCCCAGATCGAGGTCGGTTTCGGCGCCGTCATCGGTCACGAATACCTCACCGTGTTGGTACGGGTTCATCGTGCCTGCGTCGACATTGATGTAAGGATCCATTTTGAGGGGTACGACTTTGAAGCCGCGACTGCGCAGGAGCCGTCCAAGGCTGGCGGTAGCGATGCCCTTACCGATCGAGCTGACCACGCCGCCCGTCACAAAGATATACTTAGTCCCTGTCACGCCTCCCTCCTCCTTACCAGTGGAGCATCCTGCCCCGCGTATTGTACCCTTTTTGCAAGGGAAAGCTATTAAAGTTCAATCCCACGCTCGCGCAGCTGCTCGCGCAATCGGTTTAGCTCTGCCTCGGCCTGCTCGGCACGCTGGCGCTCCTGTTCGGCACGCTGGCGCTCCTGCTCAGCACGCTGGCGCTCCTGCTCGGCAATCTCCCAGTTTGTTGGTACAAGCGTCCCGTCAGCGCGATACAACCTGACCCATCGCGCCCTGCGATCCTGATACTCGCCGTCCCACACACCGATATACGCTTCCAGTATCTGGCTCCAGAGCCAGCCATGTTCGTTGGGCGTAATCGGCTCGTAGCGCCCACCGACCAAATAAAACCCGCGCAGTTCGTCCTTGTCAGGGTCATACCAGAAATACTCTGGCACATGCATCACTTCTGCATAAAAGCGCAGGTTCTCCTCTTTGTCTTTTTTGGCGGTGCTGGGCGAGACCAGCTCCACCACCAGATCGGGGTAGCGTCCACCCTCCCGCCACGCCACCCAGTAGCGACGCAGCGGGCGACCGTCTACGCCGCGCACCACAAAGAAATCAGGTCCCTTATAAGTGGTGTGGGGAGCTGTTTTGACTGCCTCGGCTTGCTCCATGCTGTAGTAGACAAACATATTGCCCGCGCAGTAGTATTGGCTTGGGTCACCAAGATGCTGACGCACAACTTCGATTAGCAACGGGATTTGCAGCACATGCCACTCGCTTTCCAACGGTTCCCCATCCTCCTCTAACAGCTCGATGCTTTCTGCCTCTCGGATGATCTCCTCCAGTTCTTGGAGGTGTTCAGGAGGGATCTCAGCGCCCTTTTTACGGCGCCGAGCTGGCGCTTTGGTCTGAGCCTTCGGTTGTGCAACGGTTCTGGGCATCGTTGGAGAGTATACCCTACACCGCCATGCATCATCGACAGAGGCAGAAAGGCGTTTATGGGTATAATTTACCAATTCCAGAAGGGGGCGGTTTAGGGATGGTCTATTCGGCAAAGTTCTCGGTGCAGACGCAGGGCAACGATGACATGCTCGACATCACGGGGCAGGTCGAGCAGGCGCTGTTGCAGAGCGGCTTGCTCAACGGCATCGCGACGGTGTTCGTGGTCGGCTCCACGGCAGCTGTGACGACGATTGAGTACGAGCCAGGCTTGCAGCAGGATATGGCGCGGGTGATGGAGCGCATCGCGCCGCGCGACGAGTTCTATGCCCACGAGGCACGCTGGAAAGACGATAATGGGCACTCGCACATCCGCGCTTCGATCTTGGGTCCTTCCCTTACAGTACCGTTCGTGAATGGGCAGCTGGTGATTGGCACCTGGCAGCAGATTGTGCTGGTTGACTTCGACACGCGTCCACGCACCCGCACGGTGCATGTGCAGATTATCGGGGAATAAAGCCTCTGCAGCGCTGACGGAGGTTCGCAGTGGAACTGAATCTACGCCGAGACTATGGTCAGCGTTCGTTGCTGGAGGGTGAAGTGGATCCCGACCCGATTCGCCAGCTGCAGCGCTGGCTGCAGGAGGCCATCGAAGCGGGATTGATAGAGCCGTATGCCATGTGTGTAGCGACGGCAGACGAGCAAGGGCGTCCCGATGCACGGTTCGTGTTGCTGCGCCGAATAGACGAGCGCGGGCTGGTATTCTACACGAATGGCAACAGCCCCAAAGCGCAGCAACTTCGGGCGAACCCGCACGCAGCTGTTGTATTCTGGTGGGGCGAGCTGGAGCGGCAGGTGCGTGTGCAAGGCACAGTAGAGCAAGTTAGCGACACCGAGGCGGACGCCTACTTCGCAACGCGCCCGCGCGGGCACCAGCTAGCCGCGTGGGCATCGCCCCAAAGCCAAGTCATCCCCAGTCGACAGGTGCTGGAAGCGCGCATGGCAGAGCTGGAGCGCGAATTCGAAGGGCAAGATGTGCCACGCCCACCCTACTGGACAGGCTATCGCATCGTGCCCCACACTTTCGAATTCTGGCAGGGGCGGCGCAATCGCCTGCACGATCGCCTGCGCTACACGCGCCAGCACGACGGCTCCTGGAAAATTGAGCGTCTCGCCCCGTAGCTTCTAACGGCGTTAGCACTTGCTGCACAGTGCCCTCCGAATACACAGGAAATGGGTGCGTTGAGCCGAATAGCCACTGCACTATGAAAACCCTGTTTGCAGCCACATGGTGGTTTGGGCGACTGGCAGTGGAAGAGGCATGGCGTGTGTATCAGCAGGAGCAGGCGCTTGCGCCTGAAGAGCGCCTGTTGCAGGCTGTTGTTGCGGGCGCGTCAGCAGTGGAGTTAGACCCTCAGGTGCTTTCAGTGGGGCTGGGTGGCTTGCCGAATCAGCTGGGTGAGGTGGAGCTGGATGCGGCGGTGATGGAGGGGGCGCGGTTGCAAGCAGGTGCCGTGGCTGGCGTGCGACGGTTCGTGCCCGCCGTGCAGCTCGCGCTGCGCGTGATGCAGAAGACGCCCCACATAATGCTGGCAGGCGAGGGCGCCGAGTGGTTCGCCCTGCAGGAGGGCTTCCAGCCGTGCTTGCTGCTTACAGAAGAGTCGGTGCGACGCTGGCACGAGTGGTATCAACAGCAGCATGCCCCGAAAGATGTTTCCCAGGAGCGCGCAGCGAGCGAGGAGTCGCACGACACCGTGGGTGTGCTGGGCTGGCATGAGGGGCACTTAGTTGCCGCGTGCACCACCAGCGGGCTGGCATGGAAGATGCCAGGGCGCGTAGGCGATTCGCCTATCGTGGGCGCAGGGCTGTATGCCGACAACGAGGCAGGTGCTGCCGTCGCCACGGGGCGGGGCGAGGAAATCTGGCGGTTCGCGCTCTGCGCGCGCGTGGTAGAACGGATGCGCGAGGGCATCTCCGCCCAGCACGCCTGTGAACAGGTAGTGCAATCGATACTTCGCCGCCTGCCTGAAGTGGCACAGCATCAAGCGGCGGTAATCGCCATTCGTGCCGACGGCGACTTCGGCTGCGCCGCCACGCAACCCCACCGCTTTGAAGCCTTCTTCTGTCGCGACGGTGAGATTTTCTCATGCCAACCGCCTGCGGGGTAAAATCTGCCAGGTGGTGGCGACGAACCGATGGCATACATCAGCCTCTATCGCAAATATCGGGCGCAAGACTTCGACGAGCTGATGGGGCAGGCTCACATCACCACGATCCTGCGTAATGCCATTCAGCAGGGCAAGTGGACGCATGCCTATCTGTTCTGCGGTCCGCGGGGAACGGGCAAAACCTCCACGGCACGCCTCTTAGCCAAAGCGCTCAACTGCGAGCAGGGTCCTACACCGAACCCGTGCAAGCAGTGCCGATTCTGCCGCGCGATCCAGGAGGGCACCTGCGTCGATGTGATCGAGATGGACGCCGCCTCCGAGACGAGCATCGAGGATGTGCGCACCACCATCATCGAAAACGCCAAATATCCCCCGATGGAGGCGCGGTTCAAAGTCTACATTATCGATGAGGTGCATGACCTCTCCGCGAAGGCTTTCGACGCGCTGCTGAAGACGCTGGAAGAGCCGCCTGCGCATGTGATTTTCATCCTTGCCACGACCGAGTTCCAGCGCGTGCCGCCCACTATCCGCTCGCGCTGTCAGCGGTTCGATTTCCATCGGGGCACGATTGCCGAGATTGCGGAGCGGCTGCGATTTGTGGTGCAGGCAGAGGGGCTAAGGGCAGAGCCTGCTGCGTTGCATATCATTGCGCGAATAGCGGACGGCTCATGGCGCGACGCGCTGACCGCTCTGGAGCAGGTGATCGCTTTCAGCGAGGGAGTCATCACGCCCGAAACGGTCTATCAAGCGCTTGGCGCAATAGAGGATGAGACGCTGATGCGCCTGACCGACGCGCTGATTGCAGGGGATGCGGCGACGGTACTAAGCGTGCTGGAGGAGCAGTTGCTGCTGGGGCGCGAGCCGCGTGTGCTGGCGGAATCACTCATCCAGCACTGGCGCATGCTGGTGCAGGCGCTGCTGCATGGAGTGGATCGTCAGCAGGTGTATGACCCTACCCTGTGGAGCGCGATGCGCGAGCAGGCGGTACGCGCCACTCTACCGCGCCTGTTGCATTGGTGGGAGCGCATGGTAGAGGCGATAGGTGAGATGCGCATCGCCGGCTCTCCCCGCACCATCTTAGAACTAACCCTCTTGACCTTCGCAGGCGAGCTTGCAAGCCCCGTGTCGCCGCCTCTTGCTCGCACGGAGGAGGTCGCTGTTAGCCCACCGCCTGAACCCGTTGCTCACCTTGCAGAAGAGAGCCGATTGCCCCCTGCTCGCACGGAGGAAGCCGCTACCGATGAAAGGGACGAGGAACTCAACCGACGCTGGCGTGCCTTCGTGGCAAAGCTCAAAGAGAAAAGCCCGGTTGGAGGACGCAATCTGGATGGCTCGCGCGTACATCTCGAAGGCGACACGATCTATCTCTACCTGCGCAGCGAGATGGCACGCGCCTACTTCCGTGACTCGGCGCAGCGCGAAGAGAAGCTGGTGGAGATGGTGCGCAAGCAGCTCAACCTGCCCCAAGCGGAGGTCATTCTGGAGGTGCTGCCCAACAGCGAGCCGCCGCCTGCACCTCCACCCCCTGTCGCCCAGCCCACCCTGGAAGGAGAGGCGCTCGTCGAAGCCATCAAGCGCACCTTCGACGGGCACGAGGTGGCACCCGAAGCAATCACAACCGAGAATGACCAGGATTAACCCGATGGACTGTGCGGTTATCTGATTGAGGATTGACGATGTTTGAAACGCTAATAGATGTTAGCACCTGCTCCAGCAGTTCGCGGGGCACAGGGGCGTGCAGCACCTTCGCGAGTGCCTGTTTTTTGAGGGCGTGCTGTACACAGGCAACTTGGGGGCAGAGGTAGGCACCCCGACCGGGCAGCTTCTGATGGGGGTCAAGCTGTACTTGCCACGCACCCGTTTCGGGGTCTTTTTGCCGCGCGAACCGAATCAGCGCCGATTTAGGGGCGGTGCGCCGGCAGCTGGCGCACCGCCGAATGGGAGTGTGTTTCATGGGCGTCGTGCCGAGGGGATGCCACCGCCCACCTCGCCGCGAGCAATCTCGCTCTCCGAGCGCACATCGAGCTTCCAGCCCGTCAGCTCCTCCGCCAGGCGCACATTCACGCCCCCTTTGCCCACCGCCTGACGCATCTGATGGTTGGGCACGACGACCAGCGCGGAGCGCTTTTCGGGATCGAGAAGGACACGGTTCACGCGGGCGGGGCTAAGTGCCTCGCGAATGAACTGCTCTGGATCGTTGCTCCACTTGACCACATCGATCGGTTCGTTGGACAGCTCGTTGCTGATGGCTTGGATGCGCATGCCACGCGATCCCAGACAGGCACCGACGGCATCGATCAAGGGGTTGCGCGCTGCCACAGCGATCTTGGTGCGTTCGCCCGGCTCGCGGGCGATGGCTTTAATCTCCACATCACCGCTGGCAATCTCGGGCACCTCCTGCTCCAGCAAGCGAGCAACCAGCATCGGTTCCGTGCGCGAGGCAATCACCCGCACATCACGCAGGCGGGGTTCACGCCCTGGCTCCGCAGGCGGTGTTTTCACCTCCAGCACATAGACCTTGACGATATCGCCAATCTCGTACACATCCCGCGGGCTTTGATGCCTCTCCGGCAGCACCACCTCCAGCCGCCCGTAAGAGAGCAACACCTTCGTGCCGATAAACCGCTCCACACGCGCGGGGATAACTTCCTTTTTGCGCTCCAGCAGCTCCTTCACCGTGTGCTCGCGCTCCAGCTCACGCAGGCGTTGAACCAGGACTTGCAACGCATTCTGCACCGCGACACGCCCAAACTCCTCAACGGGCATCTCCACTTCGACAATCTCGCCCACCTCAACATCAGGCTTTATCTGCTTGGCATCTTCCAGGCTGATCTGGGTGTACTCGTCAGTTACCAGCCCCACCACCTCTTTTTCTGCCGTGACACGGAAGCAGTGGGGGTAGTTCGGGTTAAAACGCGCCTTCACACGCGCACTATGGGGCAAATGCATCTGGCGCCGATAGGCATTCGCAAATGCCCCCTCCAGGGTCGCCATCAGCTCATCGAACGGGATATGACGCTCCCGTTCCAACTGCTTCAGCGCGTCAATAATCTCTTCACAGTGCATGCTTGTACCCCCTTAGGCGCAACCGGTTGTTTAAACAAAAGAGTGGGCGTCATAATGATCCCACCCTTGTGCCCGCCGGCTGCAACCTGCAAGGAGTATACCCAATAAGAGGGACAAAAAGGCTTATGCTGGTAGGGGCTTATCTTTCGTTTCAGGGGCAATTAGCAAAAGGAGCAGTCCCAGCAGAAAGACGCCTGAAAGCAGCGTGGCTGCCCACTCGATGCTGTAGTGCGCGGTGAGCCAACCGAAGGTGAACGGCGCTGCGGCTGCCAGATAGCGCGCCACATTATAGCAAAAGCCCACGCCTGTCGCCCGTAGGCGCGTCGGGAACAGTTCAGGGAAATAAACGGCATAGCCCGCAAAGAGCGAGGTGGTGAAAAAGCCCAACAAGGGATAAAGCCACATCGCCCGCTCAAACGAGGTGGTCAGGAAAAAGGTAGCGGGCACAATGATCAGACAGACAAGGAAGGTCAGGGCGAAGGTGGGACGCCTGCCGATACGCTGTGCTAAAATCGCCCAGCCCAGCATCCCAAAGAAAGCCCCTACCTGCTGCGCCATCACGGCATACGATTTGCGCTCATCTACCAGTGGGCGCAGTGCAGGGTCACCCGTCGGATTAATCGCGCGCGCCAGCAGATCGGGCGACCATGTGCCGATCCCCCAGAAGCCCACGACACCCACCGCCGCCAGTCCAACCCCAATCAAGGTGTGCTTGCGCCACAGCGGAACGCCAAACAGCTCACGAAGCGATCCCAGTGGCTGACCCAGTGAGCGCGCATGCTCCCAACGCTCCGGCTCGCGCACAAAGAGCCGAATCACAAACACCAGGATCGCCGGGAAAAAGCCAATCGCGAACACCCAGCGCCAACCCCATTCAGGCGCCACCAGGCGGTAGATAATGGCTGCCATCAGGTTGCCAATCGCCGAGCATGCCTGCATGATGCCCAGCGCGGTAGGGCGGGCATGCGGTGGAAAGGTCTCCGCCACCAGCGCGGCACCTGCGGCAAACTCACCCCCAATCCCCAAACCTGTTAGGAAGCGTAGCAGCGCCAGCTGCTGCCAGGTCTGCGCGAACGCGCTCAGCCCCGTGAAGCCCGCGTACATCAAAATGGTGATTGCCATCGTGCGCGTCCGCCCCAGCCGGTCACCAATAACGCCAAAAAGGAAACCGCCTGTCGCCCAGCCGATAATGAACCATGTCTGCACGATGCCCGAATAGTGGGCGACCTCGGGGTCGTTCGCGCTCTTGTTCAGCAAGTCCGCCACCGCCGGCTGACGCGCCAGCACATAGAGCCACTGGTCCATCGTGTCGAACATCCAGCCAGCAGCCGCCACTGCCAGCACCAGCCAGTGATAGGGCGTCAGCCCGCTGTACCAGCGGACGCTCTGCTCCTTTTCGCGCGTCGCCATTTAGTAAAGACCTGCTCGTCGGAGGAAATCGCGCAGCTGGGGATATTTCTCAATCTCTGCTCTTAGCCCTTGCAGCTGCATGCGTGCCATCTGGGCTATCCCAGGGTTGCTGAGCATGCCGCGGATCTGTCGCAACACCATTTGTTGCACTGCGGGGGGCACGAACTCGTTGAAGGAGCCAGCAAAAGTGGCTTCCACGGCTACCTTCCAGCCCTCATCGGTCTTGCGCAGCACATAGGTCGGACGAATCGTGTACCGATTGCCCTGGGGTGTGACCACCTCCATCGTCACGGGCGCCCGCGCCGTGTCGCCTTCCACAGTCATCGTGCCAATCTCCAGCTTCGCCACCTTGCCCACATCCTGACGCCCATAGCCCGGATAGATGAGCGTCACAGGGTCGCCAATCGCCTGCATAAACAGCATCATGAGCGACCCCGAGGCATCGGTGAGTTTGGCGACTCGCTCGGTATCATTTGCCTTCGCTGCTGCGAAAAATTGGTTCAGTGCGTAGCTGGGCGATTTGGTGTAAATCAGGAAGTACCATCCCAGCACGCCCGCGCCTATCAGCAGCACAAGCACAAGAATAATGCCTAACGCGCGTCCTGCTGACCTTTGCATACGGTCGTCACCTCCACCGTGTTCTTTTGACAGGCAGGCGAGTTATCCTGCGCCAGCGATAGAGGGCATAGGCAAACAAGGTAAGGCTGCCGCCCCAAAAGATGCCTGCATAGGTGAGGGAACGCGCCTCCACCGCCTGTGCTGTTTGGAGTGGCACTTTGATAATGGGTTGTCCCTCGCGCTGCAGCACTGCCCAGCCAGCGGGCATCTCCCTCGATACAGGGGCTTGCAGCTCAGTGGGCATCAGCACCCAGCGATAGCGGTGCGCCTCACGGCGCGGCACGACCCAAATGGCGGATTGCTTCAACTGCACGGGCACCCGATCCCGAACCCCATTTTTGACGGGCGCTGCGCCCACCCGTTGACCTGCCTGCCCCAGCACGAGGGGTTGCCATTCGTTGAAGCCGTATTCCATCAGCGCGATTGTGTCCTGCTCGCGCTGGGAGCTGTCCAGCACAACCGTAATCAGCCGCCGTCCCCCCTTGCTGGCGGCGCCGGCGAAGCAGAAACCTGCTTGGCGCGTGAAGCCCGTTTTGATCCCCTCTGCCCACGGATACAGCGCCAGAAACTTTGCCTTGTTGACCATTAGGGTGTCGTCCAGCTTGATGGAGCGCGAAATGACCACCTCGCGTTGGCTAACTATTGCCCGAAATTGGGGATTCTCCATCGCGTAGCGGGCTATCAGAGCGAGATCGCGTGCGGTGGAGCGGTGGCGCGGGTCGTGCAAGCCGTGCGGATTGGTAAAGTGTGTGCGCGTCGCGCCCAGCTCGCGCACCTTCTCGTTCATCAGTTGGACAAAGTTTTCTACTGAGCCAGCGGTATGCTCCGCGAGGGCAATCGCGGCATCATTGGCAGAGCGAAGCATCAGTGCATAGAGCAGGTCACGCACGGATACCCGCTCGCCCACCTGCAGATGCATCGTGCTGGCTTTTGTATCGACGGCGCGTTTCGATGCCGTGACCTGTTCCTCCAGCCCGCACCGCTCCAGCACGAGGATTGCGGTCATTATCTTTGTGAGGCTGGCAGGCGGCAGGGACAGGTCTGGGTTCTTGCTGAACAGCACCTGCCCCGTGCTGGCTTCGATGAGGATGGCGCTACGCGCTTGCAGCTTAGGTGTATCGGCACAGAGCCAGCCTGCGCTTAGTACCAACACCGTTAGCAGAAATCCTCGCATACCTGCCCGTTTCGTGTTCATTCGCGTCTCTCCTGCCAGCCCACCTGTGCTATAATAGGAGTGCAATGGCACGCAAGCGAGTGGCTCTCATTATACCGACGCGCAATCGGGCGCACGGTGCGTTCGTGTTAAATGATCGAATTGCACGGATGTGGAAAAGCATTCTGCGCCTGTGGGGACAGGAGGCAGATATTATCGTCGCGGGCGATGTGAGCAAGAGCCAGTTCAACACCCAGTATGACATCGGCATCGTGCCCTACCTGTCCGACTACACCTCCGGGCTGGACATCTTTGCGTGGGTGAACTACTCACCGGGCGATAAACCGCTCTATCTGGTGGGGTATCGTATCCCACAGAATACAGCGGGCACGCCTGCAACAGGCGTGCTGGGCGCTGTGCCACTTGACGGCTCACCCACGGATCCCAAGTTCACTGGGCGACGCGCAATCTGGACCCAAAGCGGGACACGGGTGCATGTCGAATCGTTTGTCGCGTGGATAAGCGGGGTCTACCACGGATTGCGTGTGGATGAGAGCAATCCGCATTTGCAGGTGCTGCTGCGTCCCGATCCCGAGCTGCATCCGCAGGCGACCCATGTGTACATCGCGCGCTGGCACAACCGCTACTTTTTACCAACCCTCGGCTCCATCACCACTTCCCCATGGCTGGTGCCGTGGATTATGGTGAATGAGGAGGCGGATCCGGCGTGGAGCCGCCCGCTCAGCATGGACATCGACCACATCTGCAACCATGGTGCGCCGAATGCACCGGGCTGGAATTATGATATCTACCTGCAGATGGTGCGGTGGCTCCGCACCTTCTGCCACAATACGGGGTTGGTTGTGCAGTGCGGTTGCACCACGAGTGCGCTCAGCAATCTCGGCAGCACCAGCACCTATCTCCATCGGAACGCCAGAAGCATGAACAGCCAGCTCGCTCAGATTCACCAGATTCTGCTGGAGGAGCAGGATGGCTGCTTCCCCTGCTGCTGGCATGACCACTTCTGGCAGGTGGAAAGTACCGTTGGATATGCAAATGCCACCACATGGACGAATCCGTACGGGACTTTTCGGGAGTTCAACTCGCCAGCGGCTTTTCGAGCGCACTGGCGCGGGACACTGGACGAGATGCGTCAGATGGGCTTTGCCACCAGCTGGTGCAACCGTCATCGTTATCTCAACTTTGCGAACAATCAGTTTACCGACCGCTATTTGCGCTTTTTGCGTGAGGAGACCCCTGTGCGCGCGGTTCGGAGCAGCACAGGCTCCTGTATCGGCGCGCCGGGCGTGCGGATTATGGCGCCCACCCCCTTCCTGCGCCACCCGCTTGAGCGGCGCTATGGCATCGAGCTGTTTGATACGCATGATCCCCTGTTCAGCAATAATATCAGCTATGGGACACAGCCAGCTGATCGTGTCACGATTGCCCTGGCGGACGGATTCGGCGTGCCGGGTGAGAGCGCCGATATCTTGTTTGCCCGGGTGCTGGCGTTGCGCCTTGTGCGGGATGGCTTGCTGAGATGGCTGCGCGGTGGCGCGATTATCTATCATCACAACTACGAGATGAGCTATGAATGGCCCCCGGCCGCGGCATGGGTCTACATGGAGCTGGATGCGTGGCGGCGGGTGCTAACCCCCTGGCTCACTTTCGGGAGCGTGAGCGATCTCGTCGCATGGCGCAATCGGGTGCGCAGTATGCTGTAGAGCCGCTGCCTCAACGATTTCGACGAGGATAACGCCCTCCTGCACGACCTCGCCCTCGCGGCAGCGGAGGGCTTGCACCATACCCGCATAGGGGGCACGCAGCGTCTGCTCTGTTTTCATCGCCTCCAGCACCACAAGCGGTTGCCCTGCTTCCACCCGCTCACCCACTTGCACCAGCACCTTGCGGATCAAGCCGGGCATCGGCGCGGTGAGCATGCCCTCGGCGGTCGAGTGGTGCGTCGCCCCACGCCTGCCTATCGCACGACGAAAGCGGTAGACATGCCCCTGATAGCTCAGCGCGATTTCGTCGCCCTCTTGGTGAACATGGAGTCGTCGCACGCCTGCAGGCATGTGCAGCACCAGCAAGCCGTTCTCGTGTGCCTGAACGCTCTGCACGAAATGTTCGGAGCCGTCGGGCAGAACGACCCGCCAGCCGCTGCCCTCGCGTGTCGCCTGCAGCACGATTCGCTCGCCCTGAAACAGGAACTCCGATCGCGTCATGCTCTACTCATAACGCAAGGCTTCGATCGGCTGGAGCTGGGCGGCTCGCCACGCAGGATATAACCCGAAAAAGATGCCCACCAGCGCCGCGAAGCCGAAAGCTAACATCACCCCTTCAACGGGCACCAACACTTTCCAATTCGCCTGCTGGCTGATGTAGCTTGCCGCGCCGTAGCCCAGTCCGATGCCAATCAGCCCACCTACCACGCTGATGACCACCGACTCGATCAAGAATTGGGTCAGGATGTTCATGCGGGTCGCGCCGACCGCCTTGCGCAGCCCGATCTCGCGCGTGCGCTCTGTCACGGAGACCAGCATGATGTTCATAATCCCAATACCGCCCACGATCAGCGACACCAGCGCAACGCCCGCCAGCAGGAAGGTGAAGGTGCGTGCCGTCTGCTCCACTGTCTCCACGAACTCGCCCTGATTGAACACGCGGAAGTCGGGATCGCCCCACGGCGGGATGCGATGGGTGCGCATCAGCGTCTCCTCTACGCACTGCTGCGCTTGCTGCATCACCGCACCGCCCGCCGCAGCCTGCACACTGAGACCGTCCACATGCTCCACCCCCATCAGGCAGCGCATGGCGGTCGAAAGCGGCACATAGATGCGGTCATCGAAGTTGCGAAAACCCGTGTCGCCCTTGTAAGCGAGCCGTCCAATCACCCGAAACGCCTGCCCGTTGATGCGAATCGTCTTGCCGATGCACGCACCGCCCTGGAACAGTTCCTCCCACACAGTGTGCCCAATCACGGCGACGCGGGCTTTCGCACGCTCCTCCGACTCGTTGTAGTATCGCCCTTCGGCAAGGGTCAGGTTGCGGATGATGGCATATTCGGGCAGTGCGCCCGTGACGCTGGTGCGCATGTTGCGGTTGAGATATTTGACCTGAAAGGCGGAGGAGGTTTCGGGCGAGGCGCGTATGACCAATCCACCACAGCTTTTGAGGATGGCGTCGGCATCGGAAGGCTTCATGGTCTGCACGCTGCCGAAGCCAAGAAATGCGCCGCCGCGCCGCGCTTGACCCGCCCGCACGGTCAGCACATTCGCGCCCAGCTTCTGAATCTGTTCGAGCGTGTAGGCGCGTGCGCCCTGCGCGATGCCGATCATCGCGATAACAGCAGCCACACCGATAATCACGCCCAGCATCGTGAGCAGCGTGCGCATTTTGTTCGCACGCAGGCTCTCTAATGCCGAGATAAGGCTCTCAAGAAGGCTCATCGTTTGCTCACCTGCCTGTAGGGGAACCGCCACCGGGTTGCCCAGACCGCTGCATGCCACCCGCGGTGCCACTCCCGCTACCTGAGCGTGGTTGCTGCCAGCGGCGCGGTCCGAAGGGGCTACCGAACGGCGAGCCAGGACCCTGCTGATCCAACTGGGGAAAGATTCGCCCTGCGACCACCGTTTCGCCCTCACGCAGCCCCTCGACAATCTCGGTTAGCTCGTTGCCCTGAAGCCCGACCTTGACGGCGCGGCGTTGCGGACGCCCCTGCACCAGCACCTCCACATAGTTGCCTTCGGGCGATTCCTGCACCGCCTCGCTTGGCACCGCCAGCACATTCGGTTTACGCGCCGCGAGGAACTCGCAGGTAGCGTTCAAGCCGGGTTTGAGCCGCGCGTCGGGTTTCAGCACCTCCACGCGCACCTTCACGACTGTTACATTCTGCTCCAGCACCGCCTGCGGATCGATTCGGCTGACCCTCCCTCGAAACGGCTCGTCGGGAAAGGCATCGACGCGGATCAGCACCGGTTGCCCAACGCGCACCAGCCCAATATCGGCTTCGTCGACCGAGACCTCCACGTACATGCGGGAGGTGTCGGCAATCTGGAGCAGGGTTGTGCCTTGTGAAAAGAGGGAGGCACCGGGTGGGACAATCGTGCCCTCCTCCACATAGCGGGCAATGACCACGCCGTCGCGCGGCGCGGTGATGGTGGTGCTGTCCAGTTGCACTTGGGCGTTGTAGAGTTGTGCCTCGGCGCGAGCGCGTTGGGCTTTCGCAGCGGCAATATCCGCCTCGCGCAGGCGGATCTGGCGCAGGTTCGACCGCGCCTGTTCTAAGGCGGTCTCCGCCTGCTTATACTGAGCGCGGGCTTCCTCTAGCGCCTGCCGTGCGAGTTCCACCTGATTGCGGTTGGCTTCTGCCGAGCGGAGGTTCGCTTCGGCTTCCTGCACCCGTGCGCGAGCCGTTGCCAGGCGGGTTTGGATGTCCTGTTCCAGCGTCTGCAGGCGTTTCTCCGCCGCGACGAACTGGCTGCGGGCACTCTCCAGCTGGCTAAGGGCGTTATCCACCTGTTGCTGTGACACATAGCCTTTTTGCAGCAGCTCGCGCAGGCGATCGTATTGGCGTTGAGCCGCTTCGAGGGCTTTGCGTGCTGCCTCGTAGTTCGCTTGTGCCTGCGCTCGCTCTTGCGGAATGGTCACTTGCTCCAGCTGCTCTAAGGCTTTGCGTGCCGTTTCGAGATTCGTGCGTGCTGCTTGGAGTTGGGCTTCAGTAAGAGCAGGCTGCGCTCGGGCGCGTTCCTCTGCCTGTTGGAGGCGTGCTTTGGCGGCGCGCAGGTTCGCCTCCGCCTGCTGCAACGCTAACAAGCTTTGCTCCCTCTGTAGGCGCAGGCTCTCCTGCGCCTGCTCGATGCGGGCATTCGCCGCCTCTAAGTCGGCTTTCGCCTGATTGTAAGCCGCAAGGGTGTCGGCGGGATCGATGCGTGCCAGCAGCTGCCCCTTTTTGACCACATCACCCACATCCACATAGAGCTTGCTGACGATGCCGCCCGCTTTGGATTTGACATCCACGATGTTGTAGGTGCGCAACACGCCCGTCGCGGTGATGGAGCGCACAACCGTCGTGCGAATCACTTCTGCAGAACGATAAATCGGCTGATTGGCTTGTGAAGGCTGCCCACGCCCGCGCCACCACCAAACGGCTGCCACCAGCAGAAGGATAATCCCGATCCCGATCAAAACGCGCCTTTTCATACCTGTCCCTGCCGTGCCGAAACCGCCTGCGCGTCGGCACGCCTCCTGCTGCAAAGTTTACCCGAACACCGGTACCTTGACAGGAATAGACGCTGAACGAAACAAAATGTTCGTACTTCCCAAATAGCATGGCTAAGCCTTATACCGATTGGCGTTTCGAATGCCGTGACTCTCAAAGCGAGTAAACTCGCCCGTAGACAAACGAAACCCCGCGCAGGCGGGGTTTTTAGCCAGCGAAGGCTGGCTTCGCTCGTCTGGGCACGACCTGAGTCGACCAAGCTTATGGACATTTGAAAACCCGATCGGTATTACATGCTCATCTGCCCATAGTCGCGTATTAGTCCAATCACCTTCCCGATGATGCGCGCCTCTTCCGCGGGCACACGAATCGGCTCATAGGCAGGGTTTGCCGATTCGAGGCGCACCCATTTGCGCTCATAGTAGACGCGCTTGATGGTCGCCTCCTCCCCAATCAGTACCGCCACCAGCTCGCCGTTATAAGCGGTCTGCTGCGGCTTGATGATGACCAAGTCGCGCGGCAGGATATGCTCGCCCACCATACTGTCGCCCTTGACCCTCAGCAGGAAGGCGTTCTCCACATTGCGCACCATATCGGCAGGCACGGGGATTAAATCTTCAATATTCTGCTCCGCGAGGATGGGCGTGCCGGCAGCAATCGTACCGAGCAAGGGCAGATACGCCACGCGCTCACGGTTGGGCTGATAGTCGGGGTGAATGATGCGGATGGAGCGTGCCTGGTTCCCGCGCTCGATGTAGCCCTTGCGCTGCAGCGCATCCAGATGGAGGGCAACCCCACACAGACTTCTGACCGTGCCGATGCCCTGCTGAATCTCGCGCAGGGTCGGCGGATAGCCATGTTCGCGCGTGAAGCGCACGATGAACTGCAAAATCGCCTTCTGCTGCTTCGTTAAACCCTTCGCCATCGCTTTTTCACCTCTGTAAACCTCTTTTTAGCTCTCGTCTCCTGCTCACCCCTCTCCCGCAGGGGGAGAGGGTATGAGCGAGGAGGTGCTTGCTCCGCTCAGATACGAACAGCAGGTGGAGCGGTGGCTCCCATCATGTAGAATATTGTACATCACCATTTGTCTACCCTGTCAAGGGGGTAGGGAGGCTGTCAAAAAAACCTTTGAGAGTCGCTTTTGAGCAAGTGAGATTCCTCGCTCCGCTCGGAATGACAACGCTTCATGCGGAATGACGACACCAACCTTGTAAAAACGAACCTGTCATTCCGAGCCGTAGGCGAGGAATCTCAGATGGGTGGCAACCTGGGTTATCATTTCCAAACACCCTCACTGGGATCGGTTGGCTCGGCGCATGCGCTCAATCATGCGGGCAATTCGATCGCGGTGTTGTAGCAGCGGACGCGGATCGCGCGTGAACTCCGTCATGCTTTTAGAGACCTCAGGCGGAACCTGCAGCAATGCGCGCGCCTGCTCTGCCAATCGGCTCACCCTTTTTGAGGGGGCTTGACGAGATGGCTCACACAACCGCTGCAGCAGCACAAAATACTCGTAGTCCTCCGCGCCGTCGCGCAGACACTCCCAGCGGATGGAGGGGATAGGATCATCAACAATCGGCTCCGTGGCGGTATTCGGGTCGCGGCGCGGTGGATACAGCAATCGCCCATCACCATTCCCCCAGAACTGGCGCGTCCCGGGCTTAAAATTCGCGTCCCACACATAGCTCATCGGGTCTTGCCAGGGATCCTGCAGGCGGTCGGGATAGGCGAACTCATTGTGCCACCAGGTGGTCTGCCAGATGAGGATGCCTTGTACACCATACTGCCAAGTCTGCCAGAGCCACACGCGCATCTCCGTGCCCGGATGGTCGATAAAAAGCGTCACATAGGGAGCGCGGGGACCCGTGCAGACATACCACCAGACCTCCTCCCCTGCTTGTCGGCGTGCCTTGATCGATTCGGGCGGCACGAACGCCGTCAGCGGACACCAGAGATCCACCGCGCCAATCAGTGGCTCCTCTGGCTGCTCAGTCAGCATGCGGGTCAGGTCGGGCGCGACCTGCTTCAACCGCTCATTCACGCGCCGCACGAAGGGGTAATCGGCTTCCTCGGGTTCATCGAACCAGTAGACATACGCCTTTTTCAGCCAGCCGCGTTCGCGCAGATGCGCCGTCAGCTGGCGCATATACTCGCTCCAGAGCCGTTCATATTCGGGCGTACCCTCCCGAAAGCCGCCAAACTCGCCCGGTGAATAGTTGGGATAGCGTCCCCAGGGCAAGCCGTGAATGGGTAGCACGAAGGCGTTGAAACCGATCTCATCCAGATAGCGTCGGGCGGCGCGGTCGAAGCGCGTGAAATCCAACACGACACGCTTCTCCGTCCCCTCGCCCTCAAAGCGCACTTCGTAGGGGTCATAGGCGTAGAAGTTGTAGGGCGCGAGGCGATGCTCCTTGAAGTTGCGCATATACCGATCCCATAGCTCACGCTTCTGCTCCTCCGTTTGCACCTTGTGATACTGCTCGATGCGGTAGGCGTCGATGCCGAAACCGCTGCGTAGGGTGGGTATGTGTGGCAGGTCAAAGTCATAGACGGTAAGCGTTAGCGGCACAGTGGCGATGCCTTTATCGGTGACGAGCCGAATCGTGCCCTTGTAATCGCCTGCGGGCGTGCCGTAAGGCACATAGACAGTGAGCCAGAGGGGTTGATTGCGCCCTGCCTGCAGGTGCAAAGGAGTCTGGAGCGGTGGCAGCGGATCAGGATATTCGCCCGGTTCGCCCAGCCAGTCGGTCG
Organism: Armatimonadota bacterium; assembly: GCA_039630445.1. Lineage (GTDB taxonomy): Bacteria > Armatimonadota > Fimbriimonadia > Fimbriimonadales > GBS-DC > HRBIN15. The sequence continues at coordinate 18,857 of JBCNVA010000014.1, read as the reverse complement.
GATGCTCCACGAACACATAGGCGACCTCGCGCAGGGTGAGGTGCTTCGCGGGCAGGCGGTGCTTGCCGCTGGTCAGATCGCTGATCTCTACGCGCTGCAGGACGGTGTCACGCTGGGGGCGCAGCACAATCTGCACTGGCTCATACTCGCCCCGTGCCGCGCTGAGTTTGACGGTGCGCGAGAGGGCGTTGGGCAACGGACGCTCACGCCCCACTTTCCAACCCCATTCGCACCACCAGACACCGAGCGCAGGGGGCGTCCCCGCGATGCGATAACCGTAGTTCGCAGCGTTCAGGATACTGACAGGGAGGGTGAGCTTGGCGCTCCAAAGCACACCGCCGCGCTCGTGGCGCACGCCCAGTTCTACAGCGAGTTCCTCCAAACCGGGCGGGGGTAACAGGAAGCGAATCGGAGTGGGCTTGCCGGGATCAAGCGTCAGCGTGGCGGTGCGCGTCTCGCCTACAAAGGGCTGCACCTTCAGCGGCTGCTGACCCGTGTTGGTCACAGAGCCGACCAGTTGCCAGCGTCCGCGTGAATCCTGCTCCAGTCGCAGGTCAGTAAGGCGCAGTTCGTGACTCTGCCCGCTGGGAAACAGCACAAGGCTTCTGCCTGTGATGGAGGCGCGTTCAGCGCCCTGCAGCGTCGCCTCCAGCGCGTAGTACGAGACCTGAATTGTGCCCTCGCCCTCTCCAAGCAGGCGAACCAGCAGCGCACGGGCAGGGAACAGCTCGCGTGGCAGCTGCAGTTGATGCTCGCCGCGTCCCTGCACCTGCCCCACAACGCGCCAATCGCTTTCACCCTCGCGCTGCGCCAGCACGGTCAGGCGACCATTCTGCTCAAATGGCACATTCAGCCGCAGCGTTGCCCCCTGCATCGGATAGTCGCCCGCCTGATGACGATAAATCACCTCCCAATCGCGCTCAAACACCCAGCGGTTCGTGTTGAAGTACGCCGTGAACCGTTGCAGGGGCGCTTGCGCGTTGGAGAGGAGATGCTCATAGCGTGAGGTGAACAGGTAGCGTCCGTTGCGGATCTGTTCGCCCTCGCCCAGCGCCGCATGCACCACCTCCACAGGGATGAGCCGAATACGGTCAAAGAGAATCTCACCGTTCCAGTGCCACTGCCCGAAGCGCAGGAAGGTGTCGCGCGTGTTGGCAGGCGTGCGAAAGATGAACTGTTTTTGGGTCCAGTCGCGAGGTGGCTGGAAGTCGCGATTGACGGTGTTCGTGCCCGTAATGGCGCATGCGCCTGTGCCCGTGCCTTTGAGCCAGAACTCGACGGCGTAGGTGCGGTTCGGCTGGAGTTGCAGGCGCATATTGCGCCACCAGCTCATATCGTTGCCCGTGCCCTTCACGCCCAGCACGACGCGGTCGGTGCGCGTCAAGGTGGGCGACTCGCCCGGCAACTTGCCCGCCTGCGCCTCGATAAACACCTCGCGGCGCGTGAAGGTCTGTCCCACACCCGGCTGCCAATCGGCGGGAGGCGGTGGCTCCATCTGTGCGATCCCAAGAGTTAGCATCAGCGTAATCATCTTCCGTTTGACCCCCTGTTCCTAAGCCATCTCGTCGGGATAGCGGGCTTTGTGGAGCGGCAGCCTTTGTTATTCCGCGCGAAGTGAAGAGTCCCTGCCGTGTTTGAGAGAGTATTCTGGAATTTGCCCCCTGAACAGCGCGTCCTCCACTACTAAGGTCGCCGCTGGCACCCCCACGCTCATACCGCGCCACCCGCGGCGAGAGCCACTTGCCCTCGTCGGCATATGCCTGCCCCACCACCATCTCCACCACCCACACCCACCCCCGATTTTTCGAACACCCTCGCGCCCTCTTGACAGAACCCGTAAAAATGGGGTACAATTAAGTACCCTTGCAAAGGAGGTCGGATGCAATGAGAGGCAGAGTGGTGTTTGGTTCACTGGTGCTGTCGATGATGCTGGCGAGCAAAACGCTTGCCAACGACCCGTTTGTTTACTTCGCGGGCAACCCCGCAAACGCCTGGTACCAAGTTGGTGGAACTTGCGAAGCACCGACCCTTAGTGCGACCTATCTCTTCTTCATCTCTGGTGATGTTGGTAGTGCAGGTCTCCCCGCTCGGTGGACGGCGCTGCCGTTCCAGCTGTGCCAGACCACCACTTTCGACTCGATCGCTTACTCCCCGGCATTTCACACAGGTCAGCCGATTCTGAGGGTTATCATCACAGGCGCGACGACGGTCACCCCTACATGTCCCCCAAATGTACCACGACCTATCCCTAATCTGAACAATGTGATTTATGACTCCGGGCTTAGCCTTGGTACGTCGCCGGGCGATCCGCCTATCCCGGGGCAAAAAGACGAGCCGCTTCTGACCTACTATGGTGGTACGACCACCTTCCTCTACCTGCGCACCACCCCGCTGGGCACGACGCTGACGCTTCCGCCCGGTCTCTACTTCGCGATTATCGTAGCTGACGAGGACTTCTCGGCATGTGGTCCCTTTGACAGCTACTTCGCGCTGGGGATGGGTGCGCCAGGCGGACCGAAGCTGTATTACACACCGCGCGGGATCGGTTCCGCCTGCACGGCACCAGCTCAGTGGCAATTGTTCCGCTACAACACCTCCGTCGCGCCGTTTACTTGCGAGCGCATCCTGAACACCGACCTGCCGTGGCGCAGTGGCGACCCGTTTGCAAATTGTCCCCCGTGGAACGCTCAACCTCATTGGAACCGCTACCATTCGCCGCAGCTCTACCATGGCGTGCTGGGGTTCCGCTATTCGCAAGCGGCAGGGGGTACGGTCACGGGCAGCGTGACGGCAGGCTCCCCGCAATCGCCTATTACCAATGTGGAGGTGATTTTCTATAAACCGGGCACAAAGCAGCGCATCGCCCGCTTTAGCATGCCCACAGCACCGGCTCCGGGTCCTTATACCATCAACACACCTCCTGTGGCGGCAGGCACCTACGACATCGTGGTGCGCCCCATCTACTCGCCCACCATTATCACCGTTAACTGCCCGACCAACATCTGCGTGACGAATGTCACTTTTGATCCCGACACGCACTGGGTGGGCAAGCGCTTCTCCAATGTGACGGTGCCGCCCGGGGGCACGGTCGATCTGGGCAGTTTCACCCTGCCGAACGGCGACGCGAACAACGACGGCTGCATAGACGATGCGGACCTGCTAGCCATTCTGCTTAGTTTCGGAGGCACGGATGCAGTCGCGGATGTAAACGATGACGGGACAGTGGACGATGCCGATCTACTCGATGCCCTGCTCAACTTCGGCATCTGCGAAGATGGCGACGAGTCCTGCTAAAAGTCGCCTTACGTCTAAGGGGGCAGAAACTTGGAAAGTTTCTGCCCCCGTTTTTGCAGGAATCGTACATGGCGTGCGGTACTTAGTAGGGTGGAGGTGCTGATGATGAGAAGGCGTGGTTTTACGCTCATAGAGCTGCTGGTTGTGATTGCAATTATCGCTATTCTGGCGGCGATATTGTTCCCTGTGTTTGCACAGGCGCGTGAATCGGCACGCCAGATTAGCTGCGCCAGTCGGTTCCATCAGGTGGCGCGTGCGGTCGCTATGTATACCGGCGACTACGATACCACCCAGCCCCTGACCCAGTGGTTCGCCTCGTTCGCTGGCGGGGACAATTGTGATGACCGCATCCTTGCTCAGTTGTTGATGCCTTACGCAAAAAGCTGGATCGTCTTCCGTTGCCCTTCCGATCCCCAGGCGACCGATGCGATTCTGGATGCCTGTCCTGCCGATAACGAGCCACCTCCTACGCAGCAGTGCATCCGGGAATACCGCTGGGCGCTCAAGACTGATCTGGGTTATAACTATGTGTATCTCTCCCCCATCTTCCGCTGGAGCAGTGGGCATCCCCCTTACGGCAACAAGCCTGCGACAGATGCCCAGATCGGCAGACCTGCAGCGACGGTGCTCTTTGTGGATAGCGTTTGGTGGCGCGATCCAGTCACCCGACAACCGCTCTGCGGCGGCAACTGGATTGTGATGCCACCCTGTCGCTACTACCGCAACGCGGCAGGACAGGTAGTGGATAGCTTCACAATCGTCCGCCAGGAGTGTGACAGTCAGCGGGCGAACTGGTGGTATGACTATGCGGGTGGAAGCTGTGGCATGGGAGCACGCCCTGCCTGCTGGCGACTGCAGACCGCCACAGGGTGGTATACCTGGATGGAGTTCGGCGGCTGCTGGCCCTGGCACCGACGCGAGCGCATGATGGTCGCCTTTGTAGATGGACACACCAAAGCCTACACGCCACGGCAACTGACCGTGGGATGCGACGCACGCCCCCAGTGCGGCGGCTTCATCCTAGACCCCAAAGAGTATCTCTGGGATCTGGATGACTATGGTGAGTGAGGCAAGACTATGGAGATTCCAAAGCCAGTAGCGTTCGCTATCATTGCCATCGCTGTGGTACTGGCAGTCGGGATCGGCTGGTACTTCTTTGCAGGGAGCGGTGGAGGCGGTGGTAGAAATGTACCCTCCCACGCCTATCCCCAATCTCAGCAAAACCAGCCTGGGGTGGAGGCTTATGGGGTGCAGCCACCAAGCAATCAGCCCGCACCCTCCGTTTCCATCCCGCTGCCAGGCGGCAAGGGGCAATAATACCCTCCGTGCTGGTTTAGGGCAGGTTTACCCCCCTCCCTGAAGGGGTGACCTGCCTGTATTTGTGCCCCTCATGGTACAATTCTTTTGATGAGTCGTGTTCCGCGTGTGGTGGTGGCGAAGGTGGGTCTGGATGGGCACGATCGGGGTGCGAAGGTGGTTGCTCGCGCCCTGCGCGATGCTGGCTTCGAGGTCATCTACACGGGACTCCGACGCACTCCCGAAGATGTGGTCGAGATTGCCCTGCAGGAGGATGCCGATGTGATCGCCATCAGCATCCTGTCGGGGGCGCATATGACGCTTATCCCGCGTGTTCTGAACCTGCTGAAGGAGCGCAACGCGGAGGATATTCTGGTGATAGCGGGCGGCACCATCCCTGAGGACGACGCGGAAGCCCTCAAACAGATGGGCGTGCGCGGGGTCTATCCGCCCGGCACGCTGATTGAGGAGTTCGTGAGCGACTTGCGCCGTATGCTGGGGCTGCCTGAACCTGTCGGTAGTGCTGCATCGTAGCTGGGCGGCTACTCGTTGCCCGTCGGTACCTTTCGGCGCGGTTTCAACACGACCAAACTCAGCAGCACGCCCAGCGTGAGCATTAGCGCGCAGCCGATAAAGGGCACACGATGAGAGGGCACACGCCAGTTGCCAATTGTCAAGCTCACATGCTCATACAGCACGCCACCCAGCAACGCGCCCAGAATGCTGCCGATGCCCTGCGCGGTGCCCGCCGCGCCCAAAACAACCCCCCGCCGCTCCGGATAGATCTCGCTCAGTTCCGCCATCCACGCCGCTAACGCCAGCACGAAGCTGAGCGCACCGACACCCGCCGCCAGCAACACCACCAGCGGATGTGGCTTCGCGGGCAACACAATCGCCCACATCACCAGCGCGCCTCCCGCCAGCCCCAATCGCACGGAGGGCACATGCCCCAACCGATCAGACCAGTGCCCAATCGGCACGCTCAGCGCACCAATCAGCAGCGCAGGAAACACCAGCCCCAGCCCGAACACCGTCTCGCTAATCTGGAACTCGTCCATCGCATATAGCTTGACCAGCAGCATCACCAGTCCAATCCCGAAAAAGACCACAAACGCCAGCAACAGATGCCCAGGCACCAAGCGCACTGCGCTCAGAAACGCTCGCCACGAGAATTCACTATGCTTAGGGTCTTTCTGGGGCGAGGAGACCCCTCCATCGCGAGGATAGAACCGCCAGATAATCAGCACTGCAATCGCAAACAGGATAGCCACCAGATAGAACGAGGCGGTTTTCCGACCCGTCAGGTCGTTCGCCAGTCCGCCCGCCAGCGGTCCGAGCGCAACGCCCGACATGTAGGTCATGTTCAGAAAACTCATCGCCCACGAGCGGCGTTCTGGAGGCACGGTATCGCCAATCGCGGCATAGGCAGCGGGCCAGAGCATCGCGGCGCCCAGCCCATCCAGCGCCCGCAGCAGCAGGAACCACACCGGATGCTCCACAAAGACTGTCGCGAGGGCAGTCCAACAGGAGATAAATGGACCAGCAAGCATCAAGCGGCGGCGCCCCAGCCGATCGCTGAGCATGCCCATCGGCGCGCGAAAAATCGCTTCGGTCAGCAAAAAAACGGAGCCGACCGCCGTCACGGTCGACTCACCCAGCCCGATGCTATCACGCAAATAGACGGGCATCGCGGAGATGTTGAGCGTGACATAGCCCAGCTCCGCGAAGCCCGCCATCAGCACCAGCGCCCAGAACGCCGTCTGTGCCATCCGCTACTCGCCCAGTGCGGTGTCCACCGCGACCTCGTGACCCGTCTCGGCTGATTTGTAAATTGCATCCAGAATGGCATTCAGAATAAAGCCTTGTTCTCCTGGCACAGGCGACGGCTTGCCGTGTTCAATTGCGTCGATAAATGCCTCGATCTCGGCGTGGTAGGCATTCACAGTGGGCAGATGGGCTGGTTCAATGTTGTAAAGGGTGCGATTCCACTCGGTAAAGATTTTCACGGGTGGCTGTCCGATGGGGTTGGCAAACACACCGCCCCGATCGCCCAGAATCAGCACATTGAACTCGTCGCTTTCGATGTTTGCACAAAAGCTCGACTCCAAAGTAATCGTGGCGCCGTTTTCGAGGCGGATCAGCCCCACGGCAAAGTCCTCCACGGTGAACTTGCTGGGGTCCCACTGCCCCATCAAGCCCACCACATCGGTGCGATGCCCGAACTTCGTGTAGGTCGCCCCGAATGCGGATATGGGGCGGGGATAGCCCATCAGCCAGAGGGTCACATCCAGAATATGCACGCCGATATCGATGAGCGGCCCGCCGCCCTGTTTCTCTTTGTCGGTGAACACACCCCAGCTGGGGATGCCCCGTCGGCGCAGCGCGTGCGCACGGGCATAATAGATCTCCCCCAGATTGCCCTCCTGCTGAATGTATTTATACAGGAACTGCGCCACGCCCGTAAACCGCCACTGGAGCGCAACCTGCAGGATTTTGCCGGTGCGCCGCGCTGCCTTCACCATCTCGCGCGCCTCCTGCGCGTTCCGTGCCAGCGGTTTCTCACACAGTACATGTTTGCCCGCCTCCAGCGCCGCGATGGTGGCATCCATATGCAAGAAGTTAGGCGTGCAGACGCTTACTGCATGAATATCGTCACGCTTGAGCAACTCGCGGTAATCGGTGTAGATATGTGGCACATTAAATTTGGCAGCGGCTGTACGCGCGTTTTCCTCATTAATATCTGCGACGGCAACAAGCTGCACCCGATCGCCTAACCGCGCGTAGCCCGGCATGTGCTGCGACTGTGCGATACCGCCTGAACCGATAATCCCAATGCCTATTTTGCCCAATTTCTCTCCTCCTTGACCTGCATAGCGTTGGCATAGAGTATACCCCCTTTTGGGTATCATACCGAGTATGAAAGCGGTACGAATCCATGAGTTTGGCACGGCAGAGAAACTGATTTATGAAACGGATGTGCCTGATCCCGTACCACAAGCGGGCGAGGTGCTGGTGCGTGTGCGGGCATGTGCACTAAACCATTTAGACATTTGGGTGCGTAATGGTATCCCTGCCTATAACACTCCCCTACCCCACATTTTGGGCAGCGATATAGCGGGCGAGGTCGTTGCGGTGGGCGAAGGCGTCAAGGAATGGCGCAAGGGCGACCTCGTAGTGCTGTATCCCCTGATTAGTTGTGGACAGTGCCGTTACTGTCGCAGGGGGCGTGAGAACCTCTGCTTGGAGGTGCAGGTAATCGGTGCGCATCGTGCGGGCGGTTATGCGGAGTATATCGTCGTGCCCGCCCGCAACCTGCTGCCCAAGCCCACTATTCTCAGCTTCGTAGAAGCTGCTGCGGTTCCCCTTGTGTTTCTAACCGCATGGCATATGCTCATCCACCGGGCGCGTCTGCAGCCCGGTGAATGGGTGCTTGTGATGGGCGGTAGCAGTGGGGTGGGCAGTGCGGCGATCCAGATCGCGAAGCTACGCGGTGCCCTCGTCATCGCGACGGCAGGCACCGAGCAGAAAATGGAGAAGGTGCTCCAACTGGGCGCCGACGCCGTGGTGAACCACAGCCACCCTGAATGGTGGCGCGAGGTGAAAGACAAAACGGAGGGCGAGGGCATCGATGTGGTGTTCGAGCATATCGGGCAGGCGGTGTTCGAGTCGTGCGTGCGCCTGCTCAACAAGGGTGGACGACTCGTCACCTGCGGCGCAACCACAGGGCAAATGGGGCAGTTCGATATCCGCTACCTGTTCAGCCGCGAGCTGGAGATTTATGGCGCCTATCTGGGTACACGCGCGGAATTGGCGCAACTGCTGACCCATGTGGAAGCGGGGCGGCTCAAGCCTGTCGTGGATAGTGTGTTCCCGCTGGAACAAGCCCGTGCCGCCCACGAAAAACTGGAAAGCCGCGACTTCTTCGGCAAAATCGTGCTGACTATCGATGAGTAGTATACCAATCGCCATTTCAAGTGCTGTCATCGTCGGCGGGGACGCCGACGCTACGCAGGGCGCGTTCTTATCGTCGGCGGGGACGCCGATGCTACGCAGGGCGCGTTCTTATCGTCGGCGGGGACGCCGACGCTACGCAGGGCGCGTTCGTAGCGTCGGCGTCTCGCCGACGACATCACAGTGTTTGCTTTGCCAATTGGTATAGACTACCAAGTTCACAGGTACAATAGGAGCGGGAGGAGCTAAACGATGAGCGTCAAAACAACGCTGGCGGTTGATGAACAACGCTACACATTTTTCAGCCTGCCTGCCCTGCAGAAGCAGGGCACAGGAAACATCGAACGGCTGCCCTTCTCGATTCGGGTGCTGTTGGAGAATATGCTGCGGCTTGCCGAGACGCCTGAGGGCAAAACCATTCTGGGTGACGAGGCAGAGGCGGTTATCCGCGCCCTGGCGAACTGGCAGCCTCAGCCTGAGCTGCGCGAAATCCCTCTGATGCCTGCACGGGTCATCCTGCAAGACTTTACGGGCGTGCCCTGTGTGGTCGACATGGTCGCGATGCGCGACGCCATCCAGCAGCGTGGAGGCGACCCGCAGAAAATCAATCCCGTCGTGCCCGTCGATCTGGTTATTGACCACTCGGTGCAGGTCGACTACTTCGGCACGGAGTACGCCTTCATCCTGAATGTGGAGAAGGAGTTCGAGCGTAATCGCGAGCGGTATATGCTGCTGCGCTGGGCACAGCAGGCGTTCGACAACTTCCGCGTGGTGCCCCCCGGCACAGGCATCGTACATCAGGTGAATCTGGAGTATCTGGGCAAGGTGGTGCAAACGCAGCCCGTCGATGGCGAGCTGTGGGCGTTCCCCGATTCGCTGGTCGGCACTGACAGCCACACCACGATGATTAACGCGCTAGGCGTGCTGGGCTGGGGCGTGGGCGGCATCGAAGCGGAAGCGGTGATGTTAGGTCAGCCTTACTATATGCTTATCCCGCAGGTGGTGGGGGTCAAACTCACGGGACAGCTGCCCGAAGGGGCAACCGCCACCGATCTGGTGCTGACCCTCACGCAGCTGCTGCGCAAGAAGGGCGTGGTGGACAAATTTGTGGAGTTCTACGGACCTGGCTTGAGCAGTCTGAGCGTGGAGGATCGCGCGACGATTGCCAACATGGCGCCCGAGTATGGGGCAACGATGGGCTTTTTCCCCGTGGATGCCCGCACGCTGGACTACTTGCGCTTCACGGGGCGACATGAGAGCCTCGTGCGCCTTGTGGAAGCCTATTGCAAAGAGAACGCGCTGTTCCGCACCGATGAGACGCCCGATCCAGACTACTCGGACATTTTGGAGCTGGACCTGGGCACGGTAGAGCCGAGCCTGGCAGGACCGAAACGCCCGCATGACCGCGTGCCCCTGCGCGAGGTCAAGCAAAGCTTCCGCAAGGCACTCTACACGCCTGTTCGAGAGGGGGGCTTTGGGCTAACAGAGCCAGAAAACGATCGCTGGGCAACCGAATCGCCTGCAGAGGACACCCCTGCCGAGCGCGGACGAGCTGGCGTGCCCGTGCTGATTGGCGACGAGGAGGTGTTCCTCCATCATGGCGATGTGGTGATTGCTGCCATCACCAGTTGCACGAACACTTCCAACCCAGCGGTGATGGTGGCGGCAGGGCTGCTGGCAAGGAAGGCAGTCGAACGCGGACTGACGGTCAAGCCGTATGTCAAGACAAGCCTTGCGCCTGGCAGCCGCGTGGTGACCGATTATCTGGAGGCATCGGGGCTACTGCCCTACCTGGAGGCGCTGCGCTTCCATGTGGTCGGCTACGGCTGCACCACCTGTATCGGCAACAGCGGTCCGCTGCCAGAACCTGTTGCGAAGGCGGTGCGTGAGGGCAATCTGGTCGTTGCGGCGGTGCTGTCGGGCAATCGCAACTTTGAGGCGCGGATCAACCCGCTGGTGAAGGCAAACTATCTGGCGTCGCCACCACTGGTGGTTGCCTATGCCTTAGCGGGGCGCATCGACATCGACCTCTACCATGAGCCACTGGGATACGACCCGAACGGGCAGCCTGTGTACCTGCGCGATATTTGGCCCAGTCCGCAGGAGGTGCGCGAGACGATTGCCCGCTCCATACGCTCCGAGATGTTCAAACATCGCTATGCCAGCGTGTTCGAGGGCGATGAACACTGGCGCACCCTGCCCATCCCTCAGACGCAGGTCTATCAGTGGGATCCAGATAGCACCTACATTCAGCGTCCGCCCTATTTCGACGGCATGCCCGATACGCCTCCGCCGCTGCAGGATATTCACGGCGCGCGCGTGCTGGCAATCTTTGGCGACAGCATCACGACCGACCATATCTCGCCTGCAGGCAGCATCCCGGTGGATAGCCCCGCGGGGCAGTACCTCATCAGCAAGGGCGTTGACCCGCGCGATTTCAACACTTACGGCTCGCGCCGCGGCAATCACGAGGTGATGATCCGTGGCACCTTCGCGAACATCCGCATCAAGAACTTGCTGCTGCCCGGCGTCGAAGGGGGTTACACGATTGACTGGCTAACGGGCGAGCGCATCACGATGTTCGAGGCGAGCGAGCGCTATCGGGCACGGGGTATCCCGCTGATTGTGCTGGCGGGCAAGGAGTACGGCTCTGGCAGCTCGCGCGACTGGGCTGCCAAAGGCACGGCGCTGCTGGGCGTGCGCGCTGTGATCGCCGAAAGCTTCGAGCGCATCCACCGGGGCAACTTGGTCGGGATGGGCGTACTGCCCCTGCAGTTCCTGCCCGGCGAGAATGTGCAGACGCTCGGCTTAACAGGCGAGGAGGTGTTCCATATCGAGGGCATCGCCACGCTCACGCCGCGCAAGACACTCACCGTTCGCGCCGTCAAGCCTGACGGCTCAGAGCGTGTGTTCCAAGTGCTGGCGCGTGTGGACACGCCGATCGAAGTGGACTACTATCACCACGGCGGAATTCTGCCGATGGTACTGCGCAAGATGATGCAGTAAGTAGCGAATACCACTTGCAACTGTGGCACGGGCGTTCCTGCCCGTGCCACGCGATTTTGTTTTAGCCACCCGCACCGAAGTTGAACAGCACGGTCAGCAAGTCGGCATCATCCACGATCCCGTCGCCGTTGGTGTCCTCTGGCAGGTTCGTCCCCGTCTGACCAAAGCTGAACAGAACCGCGAGCAGGTCGGCATCGTCCACGATGCAGTCCCCGTTCACATTGCCCAGCGAACGAGGTATGCCACCCCCATAGCCGATCCAGTTCATGTTGAATATGCGGGCATTGGTCAGAAAGTTGGGCAGCTGAACGCAGAACACATAGCCCCGCACGCGCAGGTAGTTGTAGGTATCACCCCCGTTGGGCACGACCTGCAGAGTCACATTGTGAGGCAATCGCCCCAGCGGATCGGGCTGGCAAGGGATGCGCGTGACCTGTCCCTGCAGCGAGCCTTCCACATAGGTGATCAGCACATTAATAGTTGCGCCGCCAATATTAACGGGGATACAATCGCTGAGGTTCAACGAACCAGTCCAGCGTATAATCGCGCTTGTAGGGCTGTCCGAGATCACGCTGGCAATCAGAGGGACCTGATAGTTCAACCCGACATCTTCCAGCAGTTCACCCAGATTGAGCAGCACATCGAGGGCAACCCCATCGTTGTTGAGGTCTTGTAGCGGGAAGCTCACGGGGTCACTTGCCGTAAAGGTACCTGACTGGGAAATAGCCCCTGTAATCTCGTAGTTGCCGCTGAGGAATCGCCAGCTGATATAGCCGCCGCGTGCCAGTTCATTGGCAATTTGCGCGGTTGCCAGATGGATGCCCGTCAATATCGCTAAAAGCGTGCCTGTCATTACTCCGTTTCTCATCGTCGCTACCTCCTCATCGATCGAGTGCGCCTGCTGCAGCAGGCTGATTTTTACTGTTCGACGCCGCCTCCATCGATTCCTGCTTTTTGTCGGACGATTCGGCGGAAAGAAGCCCTGCGGCTTGCAACAGTGCCTCGCGCTCGGTGGGTGTTAGTTCGCGCCATGCGCCTGGTGGGAGGTCGCGGGGTAGGCGCAGCGGACCGAACGCCACACGCACCAGTCGCTGCACAGGGTGTCCGACGGCGGCACACATCCGCTTGACCTGCCGTTTGCGCCCCTCATGCAAGGTGAGTTCCAGCACGCTCTGGTGGCGTCCGCGTTGGATGAGGCGCACCTTCGCAGGAGCGGTTTTGCCCTCCTTCAGCATCACCCCTTCACGCAGCTGGCGCAGGGCGTTCTCATTTGGCGAACCCCGTACCCAGACGCGGTAAGTCTTGGGCACTTTATAGCGCGGATGCAACAGCCGATGCGCGAGTTCACCATCGTTGGTGAGCAAGAGCAAGCCTTCGGCATCGGCATCCAGCCGTCCCACAGGGAAAACAGGCGTTTTCAAACCCTTGAGCAGTTCCATCACAGTGCGGAGCGCATGTGGGTCTTTGCGCGTGGTGACATACCCTGGCGGCTTGTGCAATATCACATAAACGGGAGCAGGCGGTGGTGTTAGCGGTTTCCCATCGAGGGTGATGGTGTCGTGTTCGGGGTCAATACGCATTCCCAGCACGGCAGGCTGCCCGTTCACCTGGACACGCCCCTGCTGGATGAGCTGTTCGCACGCACGACGGGAGCCAACCCCGCATCGCGCCAGCCATTTCTGCAAACGCACCTGCGCCATCTGAAAAAACAACTGGCTCCTGGGGCAGGATTCGAACCTGCAACCTGGTGGTTAACAGCCACCCGCTCTACCGTTGAGCTACCCAGGAACCTGCTTTTTAATATACCACATCCACCCCATCCCTGTCAAGGGGGTACACAGGAGGGCTTGAGGTGAACCGCTGGAGCCGTTTCCTGACTCCTAAAACAGCACCCTAAACAGTTTGGTGATCAGTCCTTCGCGCTGGCGGGAGCCGACCGTGCCCTTCCCCTCGAACTGGATCTGGGCATTAGCGACGAGCGCGGAGGGCACCGTATTATCGGCACGGATGTCGCGAACGCGCACCAGCCCTGTGAACACGAGGGTCTGCGTTTCATCGTTAATTTTGAGCGTGCGTCGTCCCTCCACACGCAGCACGCCATTTGGCAGCGTCTCCATGACCACGACGGTGATGCGTGCCGTGATGCGCCCGCTGCGTGTGGTGCTGCCCGATGCGCTTAGGTCGCTCTTGCCCCCTGCGCTGAGTTCAGGCCAAAGCAACTTTAGCAGGGGACCCACGCCCGCCTGCGTGGACGCCGATTCGCTCTTTTTGACAGCGGTGTCGGCGTTTGCCGCAGCCGTTGTGCTTTCGGTCACGACAATCGTGAGCAGGTCGCCGACGCGCCGTGCCTTGAAGTCCTCAAACAGCGAGCCACTCTGCTCGCTCCAGAGCGAACCTGTGGGCGCAGCAAGCGGCGAGCCAGACAGGTCAGATAGGTCTGATAAACACAGTGCCAGTATCAATCCGAGTGCTTTCACAGAATCACCTCCACACGCCCTTTGTCCATCACGCGAGCGCGAACTGTTTTCTGCGTAGTAGGGATATACACAGGGATCACCTCTCCTTCAGCGCCCGAGGCGCGCGCCAAGCCCGATACCTCCAGCAGTACCCCCTCCGCGCGTACCTGTACCTGCACCGTCTCCCCTGAGCGCACCAGTAAGGTGCGGGCGCGTTGGGGTGTGCGGAAACGGAGCATACGCTGCGCCTTCGGCTGACCATTCACCAGCACTTCCACCTCCAGCGTGGCGGTATCCGTCCCGATTCGCGGCTCACCCATCAGCCGAAAGGAGAGGTCGCCCTCTGGCAGCGCCAGCGTCTCTGTAGTTTTGCCGCGCTCCAGCTGCCAGTGCGCTGCCGATTCGCCCAAAAAGCGTGTGAGTTGCTCCTGAGCGAACCGTTCCAGCGCGTCCATTGAGAGCGATTGCGCCATGCGCGTAATGCGCACTGTGTCGGGCATTTCGATCTGGAGCATTTGCGGGTCTATCCCGTGCTGGCGCAGGCGGGTAAGCAGCTGCTGGCGGGTAAAGAGGCGTTTCTGACCGGGCAGGGGCGCAGCGCCTAACTCGATCTGTTTCAGCTGTTCGCGCTGCGACGGTGTGCCGCCCTCCACCGAAGCGATATCGCCCAGTCGGAACCGCTCCGCTTGAGCCGTGATCTCTGCCTCGATCCGAATCCGCAGAATTGCCTCGTCCGTGAGCAGTGCATAGACCCCTCCAAGGGTCGCGATCAGACTCAGCACCGCTCGCATCACGGCTCCATTATCGGCAAGGCAACTGCGATTATGCAGAGCATAACCCTGCTTTTTCAGGTACAATTTGCCTGTGGTGAGAGTAATGCGCGAGTTCACTGTGCTGGTGGAACAGGACGAAGAGGGATATTATGTCGGCGAGGTGGTGGAGCTAAAAGGCTGCTATACACAGGCGCGCTCGCTGGATGAGCTAATGAACCGCATCCGCGAAGTCATCTTGCTCCATCTTGAGGAGAGTCAGCAAAATCCTCCGCGATACAGAGCTGAGCAAAGAGCAACTTCGCGAACTGCTGAAGGGTTAATCAGGTAGAATCCACTCCACAGGAGGTGACAGGGCATGGCTACGCGCATCAAATGGTTCGGACATGCAACCTTTCTTATAGAGTCGCCGCAGGGCAAGCACATCCTGATCGACCCATGGGTCTACGGCAACCCCGCGTGCCCCGAAAGCGAGAAGACCTTGCCAAAGGTAGATCTCATGCTCATCACGCATGGGCACTCCGACCACTTCGGTGATGCGGTGCGCATCGCGAAGCAGTTCTCGCCCACCATCATGGCAATCTATGAAATCTACCTGCACCTGAATCGGCACGGGGTGCAGAAGGTGCAGCCGATGAACAAGGGCGGTACTGCGTATTACGAAGGCATCGCCGTCACGATGGTGAATGCGTTCCATAGTGGCGGGCTGGACGAAGGCGGGCAGCTTCACTATGCAGGCGAGCCAGTAGGTTTTGTGGTGCGTTTAGAGGATGGCTTCACCCTCTATCACGCGGGCGACACCTGCGTATTCGGCGATATGCGCCTGATTGGGGAGCTTTACCGCCCCGACCTGGCGATGTTGCCGATTGGTGATCTGTTCACGATGGGACCGCGCGAGGCGGCGTATGCCATTCGGCTGCTCGGTGTGAAGCGCGTGATCCCGATGCACTGGGGTACTTTCCCGCTGCTGACAGGCACGCCAGAGCAGCTGCGTGAGCTGACGCGCGATATCGAAGGGCTGGAGATTATCGCGATGCGCCCGGGCGAGACCATCGCCGTTTGATGAGCCAGGCAACAAACAGCACGCCTGCCGTGTCGATTAACACATCGACTGCGCTACCCATTCGACCAGGCACGGTGAGCTGGCGCAGCTCGTCCAGCACTGCATAAGCGATGCTGGTTCCGATTGCCCAACGAAGCGCAGGTCGGGGCGCACAGCCAAACCCGCGCAAAAATGCCCAGTAGCCCAGCAGCATGAGAATGCCGAACTCAACGAAGTGCGCCAGCTTGCGCACGGCGAAGTTCAGCGCTTCCAGCTGGCTTTCTGTAAGCCGTTGGGCAATTGCAGGGAACCAGCTTGCCAGCACCACCTCAAGCAGCGAGGCGGTGCGCTGCCCGCTCCAGTCTATTGACGAAAAGCGAAAAATCAGCCCCATCCAGAATAGCCAGCAAAGGATGGGCAAAATACGCTTGATTATCATCCGACGCGCTCCTTTCGCAAGGGGGCAACACCCGCTGTCAGCACAAAGAGGGTCGCCGCGACCAGTGCGACCGCCGCGCCTGGCGGAATCGGTTGCCAGATTGCCAGCCCGAACCCTACAAGCAGGCAGAGCCAGCCAACTATTGCACTTGTGACCAGCATGCCCCGAAAGCTGCGACTAAGCGCACGCGCGGTTGCTGCGGGCAGTACCAGCAGCGCACTGATGGGCAAGATGCCCACCGTCCGAATGCCCACTGCCACCACGAGCGCCAAGCCGATCAGAAACAGTGTCTCCACCGCTCGCACGGGCACACCCTGCGCCTGAGCTAACTCCCGATGGAACCCGATCCGTATCAGCGGGCGCGTCAAAAGCAGCAGCATTGCAGCCCCGATACAATCCACACCCAGCAACCGCCACAGGTCGCTCCGCTCAATCGCCAGCAGGTCACCAAACAGCAACGCACCGAGCGACAAGGGCGCCTCTAACAGGCTCACCAACGCGATGCCCGCTGCCGAGACACTCGTGATGGCGACTACCAGCAGCACATCGGTAGGCAAATGGGTACGCCACTGGAACCAGGCAATCAGCAACGCGAAGAGCGGTGCAGTGAGGAGCAGCACCGTACCCATCTGCCAATCCAAAATAGCCGCCAGTGCCGCGCCCACGAACGCCGAATGCGCCACCGCGTCGCCAAAATACGCTGCGCGCTGACCCACCACATAGACCCCCATCAGCGGATAAAACGCTGCCAGCAACGCCATCGCCAGCAGCGCATTCCGCACAAAGTCAAACTCCAGCCACTCCAGCATGCTCTCTGCCCCGTTTGCTACTCATTACTCGCTGCATGCTGATACACCGACACTGGATGCCCGTACAGTTCCTCCATGATCGGCATCTGAAGTACCTCTTGCGGTGTGCCGGTGCAGAGCAAGCGATGATGAATGCAAACCACGCGCGTGGCGTAGCGGCTCACGATGCTCAGGTCGTGTGAGACCACCAGTGCACCAACACCTCGATGCGTGCGCTGCTCCTCGATTAGGTCATAGAACTGCCGGCGCACGCCCACATCGATGCCGGTGGCAGGCTCATCCAGCAGCAGCAGGCGCGGCTCCAGCGCCAGCGCGGCAGCAACCACCACTCGCTGCAGCTCACCTCCCGACAGGGCGCGCACCTCCCTGTCCAGCAGATGTTGGGCATCAACGGCTTCCAGCACATGCTGAAGTGCGGCGCGGCGCGAAAAATGCTCGCCCAGCATCGCCTGCAATAGCTCAGAAACCAGCAACGGCATCGTGCGGTCAAACTGCAGCGCCTGGGGCACATAGCCAATCTGGGCGCGGTCAGCAGGCGTGAGTTTCGCAGGTAGCTTGCCCAACACGCGCACCTCACCCCGCTGGTAGGGGATCAGTCCCAGTGCCACACGCAGCAGGGTTGTCTTGCCCGCTCCATTCGGACCGATCAGCGCGACCAGCTCACCTTCGCCCACGCTGAGCGAGACGCCCTCCAGCACCCAACGCCCGCCCAACCAGACACCTAGCTCCACAACCTCCAGCAGATTCGCCATTCGCTATCTTGCCACTTCGCTATTTCGCCACTTCGCTATTTCGGACGCGGCTCCTCATACCGCGCAAAAGCGTTATGGTTATGGATCGATTCGATCGATTCGCACTCGGCACGGAACCAGCGCAGCTCCTTGCGCTCCTGCAGGCGCAGCACCAGCTCACGCACCACATCCTCCACAAAGCGCGGCGTCTCGTAGGTTTTCTCCGTCACGAACTTTTCGTCGGGACGCTTCAGCACAGGATAGACCAGGGCGCTGACTGATTGCTCGATCAACGGCAGGTAATCGTCAGGTAGCAGAAGCGCACGGTCATTCGTCTGCAGCCAGAGGCGCACAAGCGCACGCTGATTATGTGCCCCAAACTCGGAGATGGCTTTGCTACAGGGGCAGAGCGTCAGCGCGGGCACTTCAAAGAAGGTGGTGCCGCACGAGACGCCGTTTGCAAGCTGTGCGTCCCACTCCACTTCTATATCCAGCAACCCCGACACACCTGTAACGGGGGCTGCAAGCGACACGAAGTAGGGAAAGCGCAGGCACAGATGGGCGCGACGACTGCCCAATCGCTCTTGGGTAAGTTGCAGCAGCTCGCGTACCCCTGCAGGCGACTGAGGCTGAGCCGTCCACTCATAGAGTGTCTCTACCAGACGACTCATGTGGGTGCCGCGCTGAGACGCCTCGATATCCACGCTCAACTCTGCGCTGGCAATCACCGCCTGCTCCGCACCTGTGGGGGTAATAAGCCTCAAGGGAAGGCGCAACTCCCGAACGCCAACCGCTTGTAGCGCAACGCCCCGCGAATCGCTCTCCATCGCCACATCGGGCAACTGCTCAAACGCCGATCGCATACCGCCTGTATAATACCCGAACACCCCCCACCCGATGCAGGGTATAATCTCTCTGAGCATGGCGTTCACACTATCAGACCTTCCGGAGCTGGTGCGCCTCTTGGAGCAGCACCCTGAATGGCGAGAGGCTCTGCGCCTGGTGCTACTGGGCGAGGAGCTGCTCACGATGCCGCAGCTGCTGCGCCAGATTGTGGAAACGC
>JBCNVA010000139.1:0-14311 GCA_039630445.1 Armatimonadota bacterium | reverse complement strand
AGCAGCTGGCTCAGTTGCTCACTCGCTGGCTCGTCGTCGAGACGCAGCCTCAAACGAACCTCGATCATGGTGTTCACCTCCTATCTCTCCCGCTTTCGGCGGTTCTACTATCCACTGCATTATACACCATGCCGGCACGGTTTCCTGCTTAGATTACCTGTTATTGGCCTACCACGACGGGAATGGTGCAGAGGGTGAAGGTCGAATCGCCTGCGCGATAGGTCAGTTCAGCGAAGAGGGCGAGATTGGCGTCTTGCGGCAGTTCGATGGTGGCGACCCATTCGCGCCCTTCACGGCTCGCTTCCACAGGCTCCCAGCGGGAGGGGCGGAAGTCGCGCGTGTTCGAGCGTGCGACCCACACCTGCACCTTTTCGGGGACGCGGTCAGTTTGCACCACATAGCGGACGCGGGTGTTCTCGCGGACGGCTTTACCCTCGATGCGACGCGGGAACTCCAGCGCGCCGACCGCCATCCGGTAGAACGCCGTCAGGGTGTTCAACACACGCTCGTAATCACCCAGCCCGTGCCCGCCGTTCGGCACATAGAGCGCATATTTGCGCGGGGAGGGCAGATCGTGGAAGTAGAACTGCGCCGCGTCGATTACCCAGTAGGGGTCGTTCGCACCGTTAATGATGAGGATGGGCATGGTGTACCGCTCGCGGTAGAAGTAGGGATCGACCATCGAGACCAGTTTGCGCCCGCGTTCAGTGTTCATCATCGCCATCAGGTTACGCTCTGAGTATTCCGAGATCTGCTCGCTGTATCGCCCCCAGGTTTTGAGCTGGTGGGGCATCTGGGCGAAGAAGTTGAGGTTATCGAACACCATCGGGGCAATCGCGCGCACCCGCTGGTCGACGGCGGCGGTGAGCCAGGTGGTCCAGCCGCGTTTGGACGCGCCCGTCACCACGAAATCTTTGACGCGGATGCCCCACTCCTTCTGGGCGAACGCCTGAATGGTGTCCATCGCGCGCACGGCGGACTTCACCATCGGAAAGAGCAGGGGCCAGGTCTCATCGCCCGTGTCGGCATACTGCACGAAGGTATGGGCGATCAGGTTGTCCTCCACGAGGTCAGGGCGGATCAGGGGCTGGTTAGGCACATCGTGCAACACGGCGGCGATTGCGCCCACGCGCTCAGCAGCGCGAGCAATCAGCTGCAGCTCACTCCGCCCATCACCGCTGCCCGTGATGTAGAGAATCGCCGTTTCGGGATGACGCACTTCAGGGGGCTTTACGAGGCGCAGGCGGTGGCGCCAGGTGAACTCACGCCATTTTTGTGAGATCATTGTGATCTCCACGAACTGGCTGTTCTGCACTTTGCCCTCCACCGTCTTGCTCCATTCATACGGCGAGTCGGCTTTCACATACCCAGGCAGATCGGCAAACGCGCCAATCGCCGTCAGAATCCCAAGCCAGAAGAGTATCTGTCGCATAGTCGTCCCTCCTGTCAGGCTACTGTGGGGTATAAATAGAGATTACCATGCCAGAGATCCTGATGACGCGAGAGGGCTACGAGCGATTGAAAAAAGAGTTAGAGGAGCTGAAGACGGTCAAGCGTCGCGAGATTGCGGAGCGGCTGCGCCATGCGCGTTCGCTGGGCGATTTGAGCGAGAATTTCGATTATCAGGACGCGCGTCGCCAGCAGGCGCTGCTGGAAGGGCGGATTCGCGATCTGGAGCATGTGCTGCAGCGGGCAAAAATTGTAGATCGCCCTGACCATGCGACCGAAGTGGCGCATCTTGGCTCGCGCGTGCGCCTGCGTGATCTGGACAGCGGGCGCGAACGCGAAATCACCCTTGTCGGCTCCTTTGAGGCGGATCCCCTGCAGGATCGCATCTCCATCGTCTCGCCGCTGGGCGAGGCGCTGCTGGGCAAATCGGCAGGCGACGAGGTAGAGGTGCAGACCCCCAAAGGCATCGTGCGCTATAAAATCGAGGCGGTGGAATAGCGATTTCTGGAGCAGTGGTGGTTCCCCACGCAGTTCAAGAGCCTGCACGCGCTGGCGATTGTGCAAAGCCCCGCCTCCTTCAAGCGACGCGGGATTTTTGTAGATGAAACCGAGTTCCAGAGGTGCTGATTGGTGGACAGAGAGCAGATGAGGCTACTGCCGAAAACGCGCTTTATGCTGGAGGAGATCTTCGGTGCCGAGCCTGATTCGGCAGGGGATTGATGGGTGGAGAACGAATCTCACCTGCTGGAGGGAAACCTTATGGCACGAGTGACTTTGCTGATTGGATTGACCAACGGGCTGGAAATCGACTGCCCCATCGATTCGCGCGAGGCGGCGGAGCAAGTGTTGAATCAGCTGCGCACTTCAGGTGAGCTGGTCCGCCTGCCTGGTGTCTGCTATGTGCGCCACTCTGGCTCCAGCGAGCTGGGAGCGCGCGGCATCGTGGATGTCCATCCTGACCATGTGACCTACACGCAGATATTGGGGGTGGAAGATTAGGCGCGATTCGTCTTGCAAACGATGGTCTGCTCGCGCGCTGGCCCTACCGAGATGAGGCGAATGGCCACGCCTGTGTACGACTCGATAAACTCCAGATAGCGCTGAGCGTTTGGGGGCAACTCCTCACGGCGGCGACAGTCACCTATCTCCTCCTGCCAGCCGGGGAGTTCCTCGTAGACCGGCTTGCAGCGGGCGAGGGTGAACCCATCTGCGATAAACTGGCGCGTCAGCTGCCCATCGAGGCGATAGGCGGTGCAAACGCGCAGCGTAGGTAGACCCGACAGCACATCCAGCAAGGTAATCGCCAGCGCCGTGAAACCGTTCACCCGTGCGGCATAGCGCAGCGCAACCAGATCGAGCCAGCCACAGCGACGCGCCCTGCCTGTGGTGGTGCCATATTCGCGCCCGCGCTCGCGAATATAATCCCCTACCTCATCATGCAGCTCGGTGGGGAACGGTCCTTCGCCCACGCGCGTGGTGTACGCCTTTGCCACGCCCCAGATCTCGTCCAAGCGGGATGGGGGGATGCCCGTGCCGAGGCACGCACCTGCCGCCACTGGGTGCGAGGAGGTGACATAGGGATATGTGCCGTAGTCCAGATCGAGCAGCGTGCCTTGTGCGCCCTCCATCAGGATGGTATGCCCCGAATCGAGCGCGTCCATCAGCAGAGCGGGCACATCGGTCAGATGTTTGCGCCAGCGCGCCGCATGGCGCATCAGCTCCTCCATAAGGGCATCAGCATCGAGTGGCTTCACCTCGTAGACACGCTGAAGCAGCGCATTCCGCACGGTCAGCACGCGCTGCAGGCGGGCATAGCAGCGCGAGGGGTCTAACAGGTCTGCCATCCGCAGCCCAATTCGGGCGGCTTTATCGGCATAGGTGGGTCCGATGCCACGGCGGGTCGTGCCGATGCGCCCCTCCGCACGCGCTTCGTCCAGCTCGTCCAGCAGGCGGTGATAGGGCAGGGTGAGATGCGCCCCCAGCCCGATGCGCAAACGGCTGATGTCGATGCCCTGCTGCTGCAGCGCGTCTGCCTCGCGTTCCAGCGCGTGTAGATCGATCACCACGCCATCCGCAATCACGGGCGTTACATGGGGGTGTAGCACACCCGAAGGGATGAGATGGAACTTGTAGACCTGTCCATTGGTGCAGACGGTGTGCCCCGCGTTGCTGCCGCCAGCATAGCGTACCACAAAATCGGCGTGCTGGGCGAGCAGATCGACGATTTTCCCTTTCGCCTCATCGCCCCACTGGGCGCCCACGATCACACAAACCGCCACGCGATGTCTCCTGTGCTTGTGGTAAGTAGCGGGTAGGCATTTCAACCGCTGGCATCAAGCGCAGGCAGCCGTTGCTACTTATTGCCGATGCCTCAACTGCGCTCCGCCAGCCAGCGTGGAATACGCTCCTCGACCGCTTGCACCTGCTTCAGCCCGCGCTGGTAAGCACGCTCAGCCCGATACTCAGGCTGGGCATGATGCGCCTGAATGCGTCGATAGATCGCTATTGCCGTAATCGCAGCCGTAACCACGGCAGCCCCAATCATCCAACCGTACCAGCAGCGGGTGGGACGCTCAGAGTTGGTAACGGCTCTCACCATCTTCACCCAGCTCGCGTGCGCGGAAAATCCGCCGCACAAAGGCTAACAGCTCCTGCGGGTTGAAGGGCTTGGTTAGATACATATCGACGCCCTCCTGATACCCGCGAAAGACATCCATATCCTGCGCCTTAGCGGTCAGCATAATCACTGGCAGTTCCGCCGTCTCTGGGTTCCGCCGCAGGTGGCGCAGCACCTCAAAACCGTCCATATAGGGCATCATCACATCCAGCACGACCAGATCGGGTCTCTCGGAAGCGACCTTCTCCAGCGCTTCCTTCCCGTCGTGTGCCGTGACGACCTGATACCCCTGACGCTCCAGGTTGACCTGAATCAAGCGAACAATGTGTCGTTCGTCATCTACCACCAGGATCTTCTTCATTCCGTTTCCTCCATGTAAATATATTGTACCCCATCGGCATCGTGCCTTCCTGCCCCTTCTGTCTGCACCGGGGAGCGTCAGGTTCCCAAAGAAGGATTATCGGTCCATACCTTGCGATTTTGCAGGAGACGAGCGACCACCCTCGAACATAAGCCGTGCTATGCGTGGGTGGAGCCTCTGGCTAACAAGCATGTGGCTGCTTTGCTTGGGCAATGCGCTGGATAAGCCAGCCAGCTCGCTGGCGCCCGTCTATGAGGCGTCGCGGGAGCGCCCGGTGCGCACGAAGGGCGTGTATGCAATCGTCAACGCGACGGTTCACCCCATCAGCGCACCGCCCATTGAGTGGGCGACGGTGCTGATTCGCGACGGGCGCATCGAAGCAGTCGGTAAGGAGGTAACTGTGCCCCCTGATGCTGAGGTGTACAACGCGCAAGGGCTGCACCTCTACCCGGGCTTTATCGACGCTAGCACCACGCTGGGGCTTGTAGAGATAGGGGCAGTATCCGCCACCGTCGATACCGCCGAAACAGGCTCTTTCAACCCCAACGCACGAGTCGAGATCGCGATTAACCCCGATTCGGAGCTGATCCCTGTCGCCCGGGTGAACGGTATTACAACCGCGGTGGTAGCTCCAAGTGGTGGCGTGCTATCGGGCATGGGCTGTGTGATTAATCTGGACGGCTGGACATGGGAGGATATGTGTATCAAGTCGCCGCTGGGGATTTATCTTAACTTCCCAGCGCCGTCGGGTGATGCGAGCCAGTCAGCGGAGGCGCGTCGGCGCGACTGGGAGAGTCGGATGCGCCCGCTGCGCGACTTTTTCGAGAACGCCCGCCGCTATGCCCGCGCCCGCAGTGCTGAGGGCAAAGAGGGTGTCCCCATCCATGAGCGCGATCCGCGCTTCGAGGCGATGCTTCCTGTGCTGGAGGGCAAGCTGCCACTGTTTGTGCGCGTGGAGAGCGCGCTGGGAATCCAAGCTGCCATCCGCTGGGCAGAAGAGGAAAAGGTACGCCTTGTGATTGTTGGCGGCAGCGAGGCGTGGAAGGTGGCTGACCTTCTGCGCGAGAAGGGCGTACCTGTTATTTTGGAGCGCGTGCACGCGCTCCCGCGCACGGAGGATGCTCCCTACGATCAGCCCTTCATCACCCCTAAACTCCTCCATGAGAAGGGCGTGCTCTTTTGTATCGCAAGTGCTGATGCCAGCAATGTACGCAACTTGCCCTATCATGCAGCCACGGCGGTCGCTTTCGGACTGCCCCACGCGGAAGGGCTTAAAGCCCTCACGCTCTACCCCGCGCGCATTCTTGGACTGGAACATCGGCTCGGTTCAATTGAGCCGGGCAAAGATGCCAACCTGATTCTCACCACGGGCGATCCGCTCGATATCCGCACCGAAGTGCGTCAGGTCTGGATTGGGGGACGCCCAATCGAGATGAGTAGCAAGCATCTGCGCCTCTACGAGAAATACCGGCGTCGCCCGAACTGACCACTCTCTACAGCAACTTTTTCGGCTCACTGGGCGGCTCGCCCCCCTGCAGGGCGCGGTCAAACGCCAAAAAGCGGTCATACTCCAGCAGTTCGTACAGCTCAGCGCGGGTCTGCATTCCCTCCAGCAGGGGCTGCTGTGTACCCAGTTCCTTCAGGGTTTGCAGAGCATTTTCCGCAGCCTTCATCATCACCCGAAGGAGCGTCATCGGAAAGATAATCATCTTGTAGCCGAGCTGGGCGAACTCGCGCGCCGTGAGATAGGGCGTCTTGCCAAACTCAGTCATGTTCGCCATCAGCGGTAGGGACACCGCGCGGGCAAACCGCTCGAACTCGTCAGGTGATTGGAGCGCCTCTGGGAAAATGGCGTCCGCACCTGCATCGGCGTAGGCGCGTGCCCGATCGATGGCGCCTTGCAAACCTTCTACGGCGCGTGCATCCGTGCGGGCGATAATCACGAAGTCGGGGTTCTCGCGCGCCTGAACAGCTGCGCGAATCTTCGCCACCATCTGCTCGGTGGAGATTAGCTCCTTGCCTTCCAGATGCCCGCACCGCTTCGGGTTGACCTGATCCTCGATGTGAATGCCTGACAGCCCTGCGCGTTCCAGCATCTGCACGGCGCGCGCCACCTGCAACACTTCGCCATAGCCCGTGTCCGCATCGGCAACCGCAGGAATAGAAATCACGCTGGTGATGTAGCTGCACACCTGCGCCATCTCAGGCAGCGTAATGAAGGCGTGATCGGGCAGTCCCAGCAGGCTGTTGGTCACACCCGCCCCCGAAATATAAACTGCATCGAAGCCATAAAACTGCACCAGCCGTGCCAGCAGGGCGTTGTACACGCCTGGCATGATGATATAGCTGCGCTCCTGCCACAACAGGCGCAGTCGCCCGCCAGGGTTCTGCAACCGCTCCTCGCCTGAGAGTGGGAACCTCATCGCTTCACCGTCCGCCGTGCGGTTTGGAACGGGGTTTTCCCTTGCAATTTTCGGCTACCTGTTGCTCGCCCGTCGCCCAATCATCAGGATTTCATCCCGCGTGAGGGTAACCACCTTGCGCAGCATGCGGGCAGAGGGATCGCTTGTGTCCAAGTAGCGGGCATCTGTCATACCAACCCCATCGGAGCCGATACGATCCTGCACATGGGGTGAGGCGTAGCGCGGATCAAAAATGAACTCTACTTCATACTCTGGTGCCTTGAAGGGGTACATCTTGGGGTCCTTGCTCATGTCGATCTCGCGGCGGAACTTCATGTCCCGCACCGCCAGCGAGTCTTGCATATGGGTGAAATTCTTGTCTACTTCAAAGGTGAACACCTTCAGCGCCTTGGGCGAGTAGTTGATGGTTTTGCCCTTGTCCCGCAGAATGACTGTCACCCGTGCGCCAATCGTGGGGATTGCCAGCCGTCCCTCCACCAGAATCACCTTCGGACGCACCACTTTCACTGTCGCGTCGAATTGCATGTCCAACGGGGGCTGGGTCTCTGGCTCGGGACCGTAGCGGCGCAAAATATCCAGCAGCGACTCCTCCATGTTTTTGATGCGCACATCATACAGATTGTGCCCTTCCCAATCTTTAAAGCGCGTCTTTTCGGCATCGACCACCAGGCGAGACCAAACATCGATCGATTCGTCAAACCGTCCCGCCTTGAACAGGGCATGTGCTAAGACATGTCGCCGTGCTGGGATCATATCGGGGAACTCGTTCGCCTTCTGTAGCCACGGGACGGCGTTCACAGGATCTTGGATCTTGTGAAAATACATCCAACCCATTTCGGCATAGAGATCCCACACATTTGGGTTGTTCTCGATACCTTCTTCGAGGAACTTGAGCGCAAGCGGGATATAGCGTCGGTCAGAGCGTTGCGCCTCATCGGTGAAGTTGTAGCCGATGTGCCATGCGCCCGTCGTGTACACATCGATGTTGTGCGGGTCGAGCCAGGTCACGAGGCGTAGCATCGGCAGGATGGCGTCGTAGTTGCCCGAATGGAAGAAGCCGTCCGCCCGCACCCATAACATCCCTGCCAGGAACTCACGGAAGCCTGCAAAAGCGACCAGTAGTTGTTCAGGGGATAGCCCTACGGGCGCCGCCTGCTTCGGCGCGTAGTTCTTGCTCCACAGGGGCAAAATGCGCCACTGCAGCCCCGCCTGCAGCACAAATAGCACAACGACCGCTACCCACAGTTTGCCTGTTGCCCTGTTCATCGCCCTCACATCTCCCGCTGATTGAAGATCAGGATACTACCCACCAGCAGCAGCGCCATATACACAATCGCGTAGGCGACCGTCTGGATGAAGTACGCTGCTTCATCGGTCAGCACTTGCTCTGGATTGATAATCGGGTTCTGAATGTTGAAGTTTGCAAAGTTTGGTAGGATGATGGTCAGAATCTGCACAGGGATTCGCGTGAAGGGGGTGACCTCTGGATTGCGCTGGATGGTCTCCAAGAAGGTACTCATCAGGTTGCCCATCAGGAACACGCCCGCCGACAGGAAGTAATTCACCAGTGGCGAGACGAAGGTGGAGAAGAAAAGGGTCACCGCCGCCAGCAGCGAACTCTGGAAGAAGAACATAATGATGCCCTTGATCACCTGCGGCTCGAACGCGCCCAGCGAGAGCCGGGTGACGAGCAGGAACACCAGTCCCATCATCGCGTAGATGAAAGCGAGCGTGCTGATGGCGCCCAGCAGCTTGCCCAGCACGAACTGCCAGCGCTGCACCGGCTTGGACAAGATGGTGTAGATGGTGCGCCGTTCGATCTCGATAGGGATCAACCCCGTGCAGAGGATGATTGCGATAAAAGTGCCTGCCAGCTGAATGATGCCGAAGCCAAAGCTCATCACGAGGGTGCGCTGTCCCCGCCCAGCGAACGGCTCAAAGGCGGGGCTGATCAGAATAATCACCAGCGCCGCCAGCAAGATGACCATTAATACGCGCTTGCGCACCGCTTCCCCAAAAGTGGCTCCTGCAATGGCAAAGGTTGCGTTCATTGCTTTCTGACCCCCTGAATAGTTTCGACGAACAGATCTTCGAGCGTGCGGCGATAAGGCTTCACGCTGACGATATGCCCGCCGTTCGCTCGCACGATATCGATCACGCGGTCGATGGAGCCGTCGTCGGGTTGCTCCACGATGAGGCGTCCATCGTGCAGGCTGGGACGCCCACCCAGTTGCCGAATTGGCTCCAGTACATTCTCACTCACCTTCTCGGCAATCATCTCCACATGCCCGCCCGAGAGCAGCTCCTCCAGCTTGCCCATGCGCACCAGCTCGCCCCGATTGAGGATCGCCACGCGGTCGCACACAATCTCCACATCGGAGAGCTGGTGCGAGCTGATAAAGAGCGTCTTGCCCTGCTCGCGCAGCTCCAGAATCAGGTCGCGGATGTCAATATGGGCGATCGGATCCAGCCCTGCGGTCGGCTCGTCCAGAATGAGCAGGTCGGGGTCGTTCAGCAGGCACTGCGCCAGCCCGATGCGCTGCAGCATGCCTTTGGAGTAGTTGCGCAGGGGCTGGTTCGCCGCGCGGGACAGTCCGACTCGATCCAGCAGCTGGTTCACCCGCTTGCTACGCTCTGGCTCCGGAATGCCGAACAGCCGCGCGTAGAAAGTGAGGATCTCTCTACCCGTCATGTATTCGTAGAAGTAGGGATTTTCTGGCAGATAGCTAAGGCGGTGGTGCGTCTCCGGGTCACCTGCCGGTTTGCCCAGCACATAGGCTTCCCCAGAGGTCGGGTACAGAATGCCTAACAGCACCTTGATCGTCGTGGTTTTGCCTGCGCCATTCGGTCCCAGAAAGCCGAAAATCTCACCGCGATAGACCTCCAGATCGAGGTTCTTCACGGCTTCCACCGTCTGGCTACCCCACCAGCTGGAGTAGCGCTTAGTCAGTTGAACCGTTTTGATGACCACATCGCTCACGACTGAATAACCTCCCATCAATGCGTTTTCCCCAAAGGGGGTTGTGAAAGAGTATACCCTTTAGTGAGCGATGTGATGCGCTCGCACCTCGCGGATGACCGTCACTTTCACCTGACCGGGGTACTCCAGCTCCGACTGGATTTTGTGGGCGATTTCGCGGGCGAGCTGGTGGGCACGCAGGTCGTCCACCTCGTTCGGCTTGACCAGCACGCGCACCTCACGCCCTGCATGGATAGCGTACACCTTTTCGACGCCCTCAAAGCTCATAGCGATGCGCTCCAGATCCTGCATGCGACGCAGATACTGCTGCAGCGATTCGCGCCGTGCGCCCGGTCGCGCGGCTGAGATGGAGTCGGCGATAATCACTACATGCGCCTCCAAGCTCGCTGGCTCGATATCATAGTGATGTGCGCCTACCGCGTTGCACACAATCTCTGGCTCGCCGAATCGCTGCAGGAACTCCATACCGACCAGCGCGTGGGGACCTTCCGTGGCATTATCGAGCGCTTTGCCGATGTCGTGCAGCAGGGCGGCGCGCTTGACGATGCGGGTATCCAGTTTCAGCTCGGCAGCGAGCAGCCCCGCCAGTTGCGCCACCTCGATGGAGTGATCCAGCACATTCTGGGCATAGCTGGTGCGGTAGCGCAGTTTGCCCAGCGTGCGCACGATTTCGGGATGCATGCCGGTTAGCCCCACCTGCAGCACGGCTTCCTCACCTGCCTGCCACACGCGCCGTTCGATCTCAGCACGGGCACGCTCATACTCCTCCTCGATGCGTGCAGGATGAATACGCCCATCCTGAATGAGATTGACAAGGGTCAAGCGGGCAATCTCTCGCCGGATGGGGTCAAAGGAGGACAGCACCACCGCTTCGGGCGTGTCGTCAATAATCACATCGACACCTGTGATATGCTCGAAATGGCGCACATTACGCCCCTCACGCCCGATGATACGCCCTTTCATCTCGTCGTTGGGCAGGTGCACCACGGTGATGGTGTTTGCACCGACATGTTCCACTACGCAGCGCTGGATGGTGTCGAGGATGATTTCGCGGGCACGCCGTTCGGCGTCGCGGCGCGTCTCTTCTTCAATTTGACGGGCAAGGATAGCGGCTTCATGTTCGAGTTCCTCGCGGATTTCGCGCAGGAGCAGCTCGCGTGCCTGCTCGCTGCTCATGCCGCTGATGCGTTCCAGTTCGAAGCGGCGTTGTGCCGCCAGTTCACGCAGCTCGCTCTGCCTCTTGGTGAGCAGCGCTTCACGCTCCATCAGCGTCTGCTCCTTCTGTTCCAGCAGCTCGAAACGGTGTTCCAGCAACTCCTCACGCTGGAGCAGTCGCTGTTCGAGGCGCAGCACCTCACTGCGCTTCTCGCGGGCTTCCTGTTCCGCTTGCTCGATGATGCGGTGTGCTTCCTCCCGCGCTTTGAGCATGGTTTCCCGCATGATTGTTTCGCACTCGCGTTCGAATTGGGCGCGCTCTTGCTCAATAGCTGCCTTCTGTTGCTGGGTTTCCTGCAGCTGGCGTCGCGCCTGCTCAATCCATTCCTCTGCCTGCCCAGTAAGGCGTCGCTGGAACTGCTTCGCCGCGAGTGCATAAGCCACCCCGGCGGATAAGCCTGCCGCAATCACTATTGCCCCGATCCAGAAAATAATTTCCATCTCTGTTGCTCCCTCCCGATTTATGCCTGGGGGCATGCCCCGCAGGTTGAATGAGTACCTCCTGCTCTACTCCTCAATACTCATTTCGCTTAGGAAGGGGTTCCAGCGGTGGAGCGCGCGGCGGGCAACTTCTGGTTCGAACCCGCGACCGAGCAGGAATCGGAACCAGCGGGCGACGGTGCGCTCATCGGGGGGCGGTTTCGGCTCGCCGAACCGCGTCTGTAAGGCTTTGAGCGCGCGGCTCTCCTCGTCGCTCTCCAGCGCAGGAGGCTGCAGCCCGCGCCGTTCAAACTCTTGGGCGATACGCTGCCAGCCTGAGGGCTGCTCGTGTTCCAGTCGCTCGGCTAACCGCTGGGCGACCCGCTCATCCGAGAGCCATCGCTCCTGCAGTAGCCATTCAAGCGTGCGCTCCACGATAGGCTCTGGGAAGCCTTTTGCCCGCAGGCGTGCTGCCATCTCCTGTTGTGAATAGTCGCGCGCACGCAGCCAGCGCAACGCCATGCGTTTCGCCTGCACGAGGATCGCCTCCTCGCTCATCCCGCTCCACCTCCTGAACGGCTGTCCCGGCGCCTCGCGGCGGTGAACTCTCCTTGCGCTGAACCCTACCCCCAAATGATACCCGCTGCAGAAGGTATACCAATCGCCATTTCAAGTGCCGTCATCGTCGGCGGGGACGCCGACGCTACGAACACGCCCTGTGTAGCGTCGACGTCTCGCCGACGCTACGAACGCGCCCTGCGTAGCGTCGGCGTCTCGCCGACGACATCACGGCGTCTGCTCTGCCAATTGGTAGTAGACTAATGCACCTTTCGAGCAGGAGGGTTCGCACAGGGCACGAACAGAAAAAGCGCGATGGCAAAGCGTGGCATAATGGAGGTCTCGCTCATCTTTCCGCCTGCCGAGATGATCCAGCGGTACTACAAGGGTCTTATTTATCTGGCAGCGCGCACCTGCTACAGCGAAAAGACGCCTCAGCAAATCTGGGATGAGTTCTTGTCAGACAAGGTGCCTCCCGAACGGGTACATAGCCTGCTGGAGCATGTGATCGAGTCGGGGCATCACAGCACGATTGAGCATATCAGTTTCACCTTCGCCATCTCAGGGGTGAGCCGGGCGCTCTCACATCAGCTGGTTCGGCACCGAATCGGCGTCGCGTTCGACCAGCAGAGCCAGCGCTATGTGAAATACAAAGAGCCGCTCTATGTGACCCCGCCCTCAATTGAGGCGAACCCCGACGCGCAGCAGGAGTTCGAACGGCTGCGCGATGCCAGTGAGGAGGTCTATCACCGCTTGCTGGAGATGGGCATTCCTGCCGAGGATGCCCGCTTCGTGTTCCCCAATGCCGTCACGACCAACCTGATTATGACGGTGAATCTTAGGCAGCTGATGCACATGGCAGGACTACGGCTCTGCACGCTCGCCCAGTGGGAGATTCGGCAGCTGTTCAAGCTCATTCGCAAGGAGTTGATGGGGGTAGAACCCTACTTTGGCAGGTTGCTCGTGCCCAAGTGCGTGCCGTTGGGCTACTGCGACGAGAAGCGCAACGAGGACGAACACTGCAAGATTCGCCCGCACCGCAACTCGGTCTTTCGCGTGTGGGAGCTTTACAAGCAAGGCAAGTTGGTGGAGAAGGCGGATGGTGAATAGCCAACTGGAGCTGGCACCAGGCTATGTAGACGCACTGATTGAGCGCGCCCTGCAGGAGGACATCGGCACGGGCGACTGGACGACACTGGCGCTGATCCCGCCCGACGCGCAGACGGAATGCGTCATTCTGGCTCAGGGGGAGGGCGTGCTGTGTGGCGTGGAGATCGCCCAGCGCGTGTTCCACCACTTGAACCCCGACATTCGGTTTGTTGAGTCGCTGCCAGATGGTGCGTGGCTCACATCGGGTGCGTGCGTGGTGCGCCTTCAGGGTCAGACCCGCGCCATTTTGACGGCGGAGCGCACCGCGCTTAATTTTCTGCAGCATCTGTCGGGCATCGCTACGCTCACGCGCCGATTCGTGCAAGCCGTTGAGGGCACAGGGGTTCGCATCGCCGATACGCGCAAGACCACGCCCGGACTGCGCCTGCTGGAAAAGTATGCTGTGCGCGTTGGGGGTGGAATCAACCATCGCTTGGGGCTATATGACGGCATCCTGATCAAAGACAACCATCTCCTTGCGTTGGGGGGCGATGTGCGCGAGGCGGTGCGCCGTGTCCGCGAATCGGTGCCCTATCGGCTACTTGTGGAGGTCGAATGCACGCGATTGGAGCAGGTGCAGCAGGCGATCGAAGCGGGCGCGGACGCACTCCTGCTGGACAATATGCCCCTCGAGATGCTGCGGGAAGCCGTTCAGTTGGCGAAGGGGCGGGTGCGCTGGATCGAAGCCTCAGGCGGGGTGAATCTGCAGAATGTGCGGGCGATTGCCGAAACAGGCGTGGACTTTATCTCCATCGGCGCGATTACTCACTCCGCGCCCATCTTGCCGATGCATCTGGAATTCTAATACTAACCCAACTTGCCACCTATCCGAGATTCCTCGCCTTCGGCTCGGAATGACAAGTTCACTGCCGCATAAAACACCCTGTCATTCCGAGCGGAGCGTTGTCATTCCGAGCGAAGCGAGGAACCTCGCCTGCTCAAAAATGACAGGTAGCAAGTTGGGTTAATACTGATCGGGATTTCAAGGATCGTATTTCCGTCGGCGGGGACGCCGACGCTACGCAGGGCGTGTTCGTAGCGCTGGTGGGGACGCCGACGCTACGCAGGGCGTGTTCGGAGCGTCGGCGTCTCGCCGACGACCATCATGGCGTTTGAAATCCCGATAGGTATAAATGGCT